>NZ_JBELFI010000046.1:0-17836 GCF_042093035.1 Yoonia sp.
TAACCGCCCCTTGTTGGCGGCAATCACGCCAGAGGCCGCAGCCAGAATATGCGGGGTAGAGCGATAGTTTTCTTCCAACCGGACCACATGGGCCCCGGGGAAATCGGCCTCAAAGCGCAGAATATTGCCCACTTCCGCGCCGCGCCAGCCATAGATCGACTGATCATCGTCCCCGACACAGCAGATATTCTTATGCGACGCCGCAAGAAGACGCAGCCACATATACTGGGCGACGTTGGTATCTTGGTATTCGTCGACAAGAATGTAGCGGAACCAGCGTTGATATTGATCCAAAACATCAGCATGGGTCTGAAAAATTGTTACCATGTGTAACAGGATATCGCCGAAATCGACGGCATTCAGGTCGCGCAAACGACGCTGATAAGCGGCATAAAGCTCCACCCCTTTGTGATCGAACGCGCCACTTTCTGCGACCGGCACCTTATCCGGCGTCAGCGCCTTGTTCTTCCATCCGTCAACAATACCCGAAAGCATCCGCGCTGGCCATCGTTTGTGGTCAATGCCTGCGGCTTCAATGAGCTGCTTCATCAAGCGGATCTGATCGTCAGTATCCAGAATGGTGAAATTTGACTTCAACCCGACGAGTTCCGCGTGACGGCGAAGCTGCTTGGCACAAACAGCATGAAATGTCCCCAGCCAGGGCATCCCTTCAACCGCCTCGCCCATCAAACCACCAATCCGCGATTTCATCTCGCGGGCGGCTTTATTGGTAAAGGTGACCGCCAAAATCTCATGCGGACGCGCAGTCCCGGTTGCCAGCAAATGTGCAATCCGGGTCGTCAGGGCCTTGGTTTTGCCCGTCCCTGCCCCTGCGAGCATCAGCACGGGACCGCTCAACGTCTCTACCGCTTCCCGTTGAGCAGGGTTCAACCCGTCCAAATAGGGTGTCACCGGTCGCGCCATCGCCTGTTGACTTAGCGGCACTGCTGCGGCTTCAAAGGCATCATCTTCTGAAAAACTGCTCATCGCTCACACATAGCGCTATGCGTGCTGCGTGAAAAGCCTTGTTCCACTTCCGTTCCGCTGCCTTTGGCTCCAAGTATCCCGCCAAGACAACGCCGATCTTCTCCTCGGCTGAATAGGAATGCCGTATCTTGCGACGGTGTACTCAACCACACCCGACCATCGCAGCCGATTTGTCCAGGCGAATGACATTTCTACTGGGTTGCAATCTATCTGGCTTCGACGGCGGGCTTATAAGGCGCATCGGCATTCTTGAACAGAATGTAGATGGCCGGAATCACCAGGACCGTCAGCAAAGTCGATGAAACCAGGCCGAACAGCAGCGAAATTGCCAATCCCTGAAAAATCGGATCGGTCAGGATCACCGACGCTCCAATCATCGCGGCAATCGCCGTCAGCAAGATCGGTTTGAAACGGATCGCGCCAGCGCGCAGCAGCGTCTCGCGCAGCGGCTCATCCGCCACCGCCCCGTGGCGGATGAAATCGACCAGCAGGATTGAGTTGCGCACGATGATACCCGCAAGCGCGATGAATCCAATCATCGAGGTCGCAGTGAAGGCCGCATTGAAAAGCCAATGGCCAAAGACGATGCCGATGAAAGTCAGCGGGATCGGTGTCAGAATAATCAGTGGCACACGGAATGAACCGAACTGCGCGACCACCAGCACATAGATCGCCAGGATCGCCACACCAAAGGCCGCGCCCATGTCGCGGAAAGTGACATAGGTAACTTCCCATTCGCCATCCCAGAGCAGCGTTGGCGTCGCATCGCTGTCGGGTTGTCCGTTCAGGCTGATCTCAGGCCGCGGCACTGCGTCCGACCAAGGCCGGTCGTCCAGCGCTTCCTGCACCGCGATCATGCCATAGATCGGGGCCTCGAATTCACCCGCCATCTCCGCCATCACCATCTCGGCAAAGCGACCGTTGCGGCGGAAGATCGGGTAACTGCCCGCCTCTTCGCTTACCGAAACCACATCGCCCAGTTCCACGACCCCACGATCGCCGGGCAGCAAGTTGGCGGGCACCGGGGTCGAGGCCATGCGTTCGGACCAGGTCAGCTCGCCTCGCGGCAACGCCACCCTGATCTCGGTCGGGTCGCGGCCTTCCCCGCGATGCGAATAGCCCACCGGCACACCTTCAAACAGGGCCTGAATTGTGCTGTAGACATCGCTTTGCCGGACCCGGAAAAATTCCAGGCTGTCTTGATCGATGGCCAGCCGCAACCGCGGACGGGGGACGCCAAAACTGTCCTCGATATCGACAATGAAGGGCACCGAGGCAAAGGCTTCGCGCACCTCGCTTGCGACAGCGCGGCGGGTTTCGGCATCGGGGCCGTAGATTTCGGCCAGCAGTGTGGCCAGAACCGGCGGACCCGGCGGGATCTCGGCGATGGAGATCGAGCCACCGTCGGGCAAGTCGATATCGGCCAACAATTCACGCGCCTCCAATGCGATTTCATGAGAGGATCGTTCGCGGTCATCTTTGGGCAGCAGGTTGACCTGCAAATCGCCCAGCTCGGGGCGGTTGCGCAGGTAGTAATGACGCACCAAACCGTTGAAGTTGAACGGTGCGGCGGTTCCTGCATGCATCTGGATCGACGTCGCCTCAGGCAACCTGGCAAGACGCTCGGCGGCCTCTACCAGAACCCGCTCGGTGCGCTCAAGGCTGGTGCCTTCGGGCATATCAAGGATGACCTGGAACTCTGATTTGTTGTCGAAGGGCAGCAGCTTCACCACCACGGTGCGGTCAAAGAAGAAAGTCATCGACGCAACAGTCATTGCCAGCACCACGATCAAGAACCCCCCCGCGCGCCAGCGGCTGGCAATGATAGGCGTGGCGACCCGGCGGAACAGGCGGCCAAGCACCCCTTCGCTTTCGTGGTCATGCCCGTCATCAGCTTCCGCGCCGCCGCGACCGGCGATCTTAATCATCAGCCACGGCGTCAGGATCACCGCGACAAAGAACGAGAAGATCATCGCAGCCGAAGCATTGACCGGGATCGGCCCCATATAGGGGCCCATCAAACCCGACACAAACAGCATCGGCAACAGGGCGGCGACTACGGTCAGCGTCGCGACGATGGTGGGGTTGCCGACCTCGGCCACGGCTTCGATGGCCGCTGTGACGCGGGTGCGGCCGTCGCGCATCGCCCAGTGGCGGGCAATGTTCTCGATCACCACGATGGCGTCATCAACCAGAATACCGATTGAGAAAATCAGCGCGAACAGCGACACCCGATTGATAGTGTAGCCCATCAAGTTAGAGGCAAAGAGCGTCAGTAGAATTGTCGTGGGAATGACAATGGCGACCACGATACCTTCGCGCCAGCCAATCACGAGGGTCACCAGCAGCACGATAGAAACAGTGGCCAGGCCAAGATGGAACAACAGTTCATCGGCCTTTTCATCGGCAGATTCGCCGTAGTTGCGGGTGACCTCGACGATAATCTCCTCGGGGATCAATTCACCGCGCAGAAGCTCAAGCCGCTCCAGCACATGTTCCGACACAAGCACCGCATTAGCCCCCTCACGCTTGGCAATGGCCAGCGTCACGGCTGGCAGGCGGGTCCAGTCGGTCTCGCCTTCCTCGCGGGTCAGGGTCCAGGTGCGCGCATCCACCGGCGCGCCACCAACAACGACGTCGGCGACATCGCGGACATAGACAGGGCGGTCGTCGCGGGTCGTGAGTTGCAGCAGTCCGATATCGCCGGGGCCGCGCAGGGTCTGACCCGCGACCACCGTTTGCGTCCGGTCGAGCGCGGTGACGCTGCCGGCCGGAAAGGTCTGGTTCGCTTCAGCCACGCGGGCGGCCAAGTCTTGCAGCGTAACCCCGTATAGTGACAGTTGTTCGGGATCCGGTTCGACCCGGATCTGGTCGGTACGACCGCCAACGATGTAGGTCAGCCCGACATCCTCGACCGACATCAGCGATGCGCGCAATTCCTCGACCAGTGAATAAAGCGCGCGGTCATCCCAGCGTTCGGCGGCTTCCGGCGTAGGCGACAGGGTCAGCGCCACGATGGCCACGTCATTGATGCCGCGCCCGATGATAAGGGGTTGCGGGACGCCCTGCGGGATGCGGTCCATATTTGCCATAATGCGTTCGTTGACGCGCAAGATGGCAGAATCCGGGTTGGTGCCGACTTCAAACCGCGCGGTGACCATCACTCGGTCGTCCTCGGTCTGCGAATAGACGTGTTCAACCGCGTTGATAGAGCGCAGGATAGCTTCCAGCGGCTCGGTCACCAGTTCCACTGCATCCGGCGCACGGAGCCCGTCAGTGCGCAGCATCACGTCAACCATCGGCACCGAGATCTGCGGCTCCTCCTCGCGCGGGATGACAGTCAGTGCGATCAGCCCCATGGCGAGAGAGGCCATCAACAGAAGCGGCGTCAGCGGTGAGCGGATAAAGGCCTTGGTCAGGCGTCCTGAAATTCCCAGATTCATGGCTGCACCAACATGTCGCCAACCGACAGCCCCGAAAGAGCTTCAACACCCGCCGCAGTTTCATCCCCCAGAAGCACGACAATATCGCGCCGCCCTTCTTCGGTCTCCAGGGTCACAAAATCATTGCCGAAACGGGTCGTGACATAGTTGCGCGGGATGACGATCACCTCGCGTGTGTCCACGGTCACATGCACCCGCACCCGTTCGCCGACAAAGAAACTACCCAGACCCTCGACCACGGCATCGGCAACGACGCGGCCATTGCTGATCTGCGGATAGACTTGCCGGATCACACCGGTGGAAGCGACATCGCCGCCAAGTGCTGCACCGGCCACCGCGATTTCGTCACCCTTGGCAATGGTGCGGGCATGGCGTTCGGGCAGGTTGAGCCTGAGAAGGTAGTCATCAGAAGCGATGACGGCGACCGGTTCACCGGGGAGCATGACGCTGCCCTTCGGGCTTTGCACATCAAGGACGCGCCCGGCACCTGGGGCCAGTACCTCACCCTCGCGTTCCTGCTGCACCAGCACGTCGCGAGATTGATTGGCAGAGGCAAGGCGGCCCTCAAGCACCGCAACGGCGGTTTGCGCCTGATCCAGACGGGCCTGCGCGATGATGCCGCGCGCGAAAAGGTCAATCGCACGCTCCAGATCTTCGCGTGATTGGGCAAGTTCAGCCTGCACCGCAACCGCCTGAGACGTGGCCGAGGCGATCTGCGGGGCCATCTGTTCGTTGACCACCAGCGCCAGCACATCGCCCGCCGCGACCATATCGCCCTCATCGACCAACAGGTCCACAATCGTGCCGCCGATGCGGGTCCGCGCGGTCAACAGGTCGACGCTTTCGACCGTGGCAAAGACCGCCTTGTGGTCGGCGACCAGCGTGGTCGTGACTTCGAAGCTCTGGGCCATAACAGGCCCGGCAAGAAAAAGGGACAACAATAAGGTCTTGTACATGGTAACGCTTTCAACTTTGGCCAGATGTGTGGGCAAGCCAGCATGGCCGGATATTCGGTTGACATCTATATTAGAGAAAACTACATTAGTAAATACTAAATTAGTAAAACAATTTGCGGTCACTCGGATTGGTGCAAGACAATGACGCAACCCACGCAGGACATGTTTGCCGATCTCGAAGCGCGCGCTGCTGAAGCTGCCGCGCTTCTAAAGCAGTTGTCCAATAGGAGACGGCTGATGATTCTGTGTCGCCTCGCCGCAGGACCGGCCACCGTGTCGGAACTGTGCAAGGTAGCAGGCCTGTCGCAATCGGCGGTGTCGCAGCACTTGGCGAAAATGCGGGCCGAGGGACTGGTCTACGGTGAAAAAAACGGACTTCAGATCCACTATTCAATTACCGATCGACGCTGTCTTGAAATTCTGGTCCAATTGCGATCTAGCTTCTGTGACGTACCCGGCACCTTGAAGGGCGAAATCGGATAGTACCCTGCTATTCTGAGATAACCCTTCGAGCAAGTCGACGCACCCAACGCAATTGAAAGGATCCCATGGGCCTTCAAGCTGGGTCAATTTGAGACAAAGCCAAGCACGTCAACACCCATGATGAGCTTCCGCCGGTTTCATAAACACCGAGAAAAGGTGCTCGTGAGATTGGAGCGAAGCGATATCGGAAAGATTTTGCAGCCGAGCGTTATCACCCAAGTGATACAAGGGCGTCCTAGCTCTGCCCCTCTTTGGATACCGCGTCACTGAACAAGCCCAACTCTGTGCGCGCGATGCGCCGTATAATCTTGAAGGCGTCGTCCAGTGTCTCGGTCAGTTCAATCTCGCGCGTGTAAGTGTGCAGCCGTTTTGGGGCGTCAGATCGTAGTCGGTCAACCTGGTGGGTGGCAACGTCTTCGACCAACGCTGTGAAGCGCCCCTTCATTTGTCTGACGTCCGCTGCGGCACCGGGATCTTGTGCGTCAAGCGCCCACAGCGCACCATCCAAAGCCTCGACCACCTGCCCATGCACTTTCTTTATGAGACCCGCCGTCGCCGGGCTTATCACCACGCCTTCTTCCATCCGCTTGCGCGCAGATGTGACGAGCCCCGTGGCGATCAGATCTCCTATGTGTTCCATGTCATTTGCGATCTTGGCCAAGCCCAAAAGAAGGCGTGATTGGTCTGCGGGCAGGCTTTTCAGACTGATTTGGCGGATGTAGCCGACAATTTCTCTGTGCAGCAGGTCAACGGGGCGGTCCATTATGCGCAAACGATCTACATCTAACGGACTGCCAGTCACGACAGCCGGGATCGCGACCTGCAGCATTTCGCGCAGCAACGCACCCAAATGGACCACCTCGAGCCGAACGGCGTCAATGGCAAAGGCCGGCACGTCAAGAAAACTCGGATCAAGATGCTTAGCAGCAGACTTCTTTTCGATCTCTTCGGTCTTGTCGGGTACCAGCCATTCCATCAGTCGCGCAAGCTGAGATGTGAACCCTATGAAAAGCAGCGCGTTCGCGATATTGAAGAAGGTGTGTACGTTGGCCAACTGGCGCGGCAGACCTGAACCATCAGGGGACATCATGCGCCCCAAATCGGCAAGCTGTTCGACAAACCCAATCCAGATCACAACACCGACGACGTTAAAGAACGCATGAACCAGTGCCGCCCTGAATGCTTCCCTCGGGGCGCCAATCGACGCCAAGAGCGCCGTGACGGCAGTACCGATATTCGCACCCAAGGCCAAAGCAACTGCGGGCTCCAGGGCGATCAAACCCTGCCCTGCCATGACAATCAGAATCCCCGTCGTGGCCGAAGACGATTGCACCAATGCCGTAAATCCCGCGCCGACAAGGGCGGCCAGATATACAGAATCCAGCGACAGCATAAAGTCAAGAAACGGCCCGTAGCTGCGCAGTGGCCTCATGGCGTCGCTCATGATTGTCATGCCAAAGAAAACCATGCCAAGGCCAAGAACAATCCTCCCTTTCTCCCGAGAGGCTTTGTTCTTGGCGACGAATGACACAAAGAAACCCAGCGACAGTACCGGCAGTGCCAGCGCAGAGACATTGAAAGCAAGAAGCTGCGCGGTGATGGTCGTGCCGATGTTGGCGCCAAGGATAACGGCCACGCTTTGCCCCATGGTCATCAGACCCGCCGAGATGAAGCCGACCAGCAGTACCGTCGTGATCGAAGACGATTGGATGATCGCTGTGACAGTGGCCCCCGCAACTAACCCGGTGAGACGATTTCCCGTCATCCGGGCGAGCATCAACTTCATCGACGCACCGGCCACCTGCTTGAGCGCACGGGTCATGATATCAATGCCAAACAAAAACAGGGCCAGCCCACCGATCAGGCCGGTTCCTAACTCAAGATGGTTCAGTTCACTTTCCATTGAATACCGTCAGGCCAGCATAATCCCCCGGATCATAAAAAAACATTGCGGCGAGGCCGGCAGCCACAGGCGCTGTGATGATCCATGCCGCTGCGATCTTGAACAACAGCCTGCGTTTGACCAGTTCGATCTGGTGCACTTGTCCAAGCCCGCGCCGCGCGCGCTTGGCCAGAAGCTTCGTGCCAGCCGCCTGTTGTTTCATCTCGCGCAGCATCGCACCCTTCGTCGTAACATCCGCAGCTTCGAATTCGCTTAGGAACGCATCGACCTCCGCAGGGTCATTCCCCGCGTGGTGATCGCGAATTTCCTGCAATGTCCGCGCATAACTGGATCTAATATATTCCGTGAAAAACCCGACAGCAAAGACGCCACCTTCGGTGCGGGCATCGGTGTGGGCAATCGCAAAGAGCATGGTTCCGACAATGAAAATCAGCGTGGTGCCAAACCGAAACAACTCGTCCCGGCTCAGCTGTATGGCAAAGTCAACGCGGTCCGTTCTCAACATAGTGCCCGCCCATTTTGTTCCCCAACAAGCTAGAGGCGAGAAACCGTCGTGCCGATATGACTTATGTCAAAGCGCGCGCAATTGTTTTTGTTTCAATGCAGTCATCATGAAACACCACAACTCATCACCAGATCAGGACCGGCGAAGCGCGGCAGCCTGGGCAAGCGACAATTCAAAGGCCGCAATCAAATGGACTGAGCGTTCCGTGCCACCTGGTTTACGGCTGGCACTCGGACTATTGCTCATCGGAGGCGGCTTTTTAGGCTTTTTGCCCATTCTTGGTTTTTGGATGATTCCACTCGGTCTCGCCGTGGCCGCATTGGATATTCGTCCACTTCGTCAGGCTTTGAAAACACATATGGTCAGGCAAAAGCGATGATGGGCCCTGCGCGGCGAAGCTGCCGGTCAGCACACCGTCTGCATAGATGACTGAGGACCATGAAACATTCAGGATCCCTTTCGGTCGATCTGTTTCCTTCTGATCTTACCCTTCTGGGCGCTGGACAAGCCAGTCACCGAACGACAGCACATCCTTCAGGAGGAAGGAAAAATGCGTAGAAAAGTGATTTCCTGTCAGGATGCGGCTGCATTGATCCGGGATGAGGACGTGTTGACCACCTCTGGTTTCGTGGGAATTGGCGTTCCGGATGCGCTCCTGGTGGCCTTGGAGCAACGTTTCTTGGAGACCGGACATCCCAAGAACCTGTCCTTGGTATTTGCGGCCGGACAGGGCGACGGTGGCGACCGCGGATTGAACCACCTCGGCCACGAAGTTCTGCTCAAGCGCGTGGTCGGTGGGCATTGGGGCCTCATCCCCAAGGTGGCGGCTTTGGCTGTCGAGGGAAAAATCGAAGGATGGAACCTCCCGCAAGGATGCATCAGCCAGCTGTTTCGCGACATTGCTGCCGGCAAACCAGGCATGATGACCAAAGTCGGGTTGGAAACTTTCGTCGACCCTCGCAACGGCGGGGGCGCGATAAACGACATCTCGCTAGAACCACAAGTCGAACTGATGACGCGGGGCAGTGAGGAATTTCTCTTTTATCCCGCGCCAAAGCTGACCGTCGCATTGCTTCGTGGCACCACGGCAGATGAGACCGGCAATATCACAATGGAGCGTGAGGCACTCGTTATCGACAACCTTGCCCAAGCCATGGCGGTGAAGAACTCAGGCGGGATTGTCATCGTTCAGGTCGAACGTCTTGCTCGCGAACGCAGCCTCCCGCCACGGAACGTTCAAATCCCCGGTATACTGGTCGATGCGGTCGTCGTTGCGCCGCCTGAACTGCACATGCAAACCTACCGTACTGCCTTTTCTCATGCGTTCACCAACCGCATCCGGCCACCCGACGGCGAGATTCCCGAGATGCCTCTTGATGCACGAAAAGTCATCGCCCGCAGATGTGCTTTCGAACTTCCGGTCAACGGCGTAATCAATCTCGGTATCGGTATGCCCGAAGGCGTGGCCGCCGTTGCGGCCGAAGAGGGCCTGCTTAATCATTTGACCCTCACTGCTGAGCCGGGCGTCATTGGAGGTCAACCGGCCTCGGGACTGGATTTCGGGGCGGCGGTCGATGTTGATGCCGTCATACCGCAGAATGCGCAATTTGATTTTTATGACGGGGGCGGGTTGGACATGGCCTGTCTCGGCATCGCCCAGGCCGATGGGTTGGGGAACGTTAACGTCTCGCGGTTTGGTCCCCGTCTCGCTGGCGCCGGAGGGTTTATCAACATCAGTCAAAACGCCAGGTCACTTGTCTTTGCAGGAACATTCACAGCGGAGGGTCTGGATGTCGAAGTCGGAGATAGGGGGGTGTCGATCCGGTCTGAGGGTGCATCTCGGAAGTTCCTTGAGAATGTCGAACAGGTAACGTTTTCAGGTCGGCGCGCCGCGCGATTGCGGCAGCCGGTTCTTTACGTCACCGAGCGTTGCGTGTTTCGGTTGAACCCTGAGGGTCTTCAACTGATTGAGACAGCGCCGGGGGTCGATATCGAACGCGACATTATTAACCAGATGGGTTTCAGGCCGATCATTCAAGAGGTGCGGGAAATGGAGGCGCGCATCTTCCAGGCCGAGCCAATGGATCTCAAACGCGAGCTTTTGCATCTCGATCTGCCAGATCGAATTGCGCTGGACCCTGCGATGGGGCGCTTGTTCATAAATTTCGAAAAGATGCGGATCCGTTCGCAGGAAGAAATCGAGCAGATACGAAATCAGGTCATGGAAGTGTGCGGTCCGCTGTCCGAAAAGGTCGACGTTGTCGTGAATTATGATGGATTTCAGCTCGACGATGAGATTGCCAAGGACTTTGCAGATCTGGTCGCTGATCTGGAACGCCGTTTCTACCGTACCGTGACACGCTATTCAGGTTCTGCATTCATGCGGCTGAAGTTGGGCGAAACACTCCCTGGCGCCTCCCCGCATATTTTCGAGACCACAGAGGCCGCGCAAGCGTTTCTTGACCGGCCGCGTTGAACAAGCATTGGCAGGGCGGTTCTCGAAAAATGCCGCACGACGGCTTCGTCCCGCATCTTGTCATTTCATGGCCCGTACTGCGAATGACCGCATCGCCGACAAACGCTCGCGTCGAATCCGCAACCTGTTGAAGGTTTGCCTGACCGGCGAATGCGATCCCTCAACGGTGCGCTTGATTTCAAGCTTCGCAGATGCGTGGGATTTCATTCCCCGTATCCCCCACTTCCTGTTGTACTTTTTGAGCAACCCGTTCGGACGCGCGGTTCACTTTGCCGGAATGCGACGGAGTATACAGATCAGGCTACCGGAAAATCCAGCACGCCACAGTTGATAATACTTCTCTGAAAAATCTGCGTCATATGGTGCTGCTGCGGAGATTCGAACTCCGGACCTCTCCCTTACCAAGGGAGTGCTCTACCCCTGAGCTACAGCAGCATCCGATAAAGCGGGGAATTAGACGCTATCGGTCTTTGGTGCAAGCCCTCACTGGACGGTTTTTGACCCTTTTGATAAGACCGCTGGCATGAGCGACAAACCAATCAAGACAAAGGCCGATAAGACCGCTAAAACCCGCGAAGACAGGTTGAAAGCGGCGTTGAAGGCCAATATGGCCAAACGCAAGGCACAAACCCGCGCGCGCACCGTCGGGGCAGATAAGAAAGAGTAGGCAGGCATGGATTCGATTGTTGTCACGGGCGGCACCCCCCTTAGCGGCAAAATCGCCATCGCGGGGGCCAAGAATGCAGCTCTCACGCTGATGCCCGCCACGCTTTTGTCCGAGGAACCGCTGACGCTGACAAACGCACCGCGCTTGTCGGACATCAAGACCATGACTGCCTTGTTGCAGTCCTTGGGTGTCGAAGTGACCTCCATGCAAGGCGGCAAAGTGCAGGTCCTGTCTTCGCACGCAATGACCTCGACCACGGCTGACTATGAAATTGTGCGCAAGATGCGGGCTTCCAATCTGGTGCTTGGTCCCCTGCTCGCCCGGCATCACAGGGCGGTCGTTTCGCTCCCCGGCGGTTGCGCCATTGGTGCCCGCCCGATGGATATCCACGTCACCGCGCTTGAGACGATGGGTGCGCAGATTGAATTGAAAGACGGCTACCTGCACGCCACCGCCAAGGGTGGTTTGAAAGGGGCGAAAGTGCCTCTGCGCTTTGCCTCTGTCGGCGCGACAGAGAACGTTTTGATGGCCGCAACCCTCGCCAAGGGCACAACCGTGATTGAAAACGCCGCCCGCGAGCCTGAGATCGTCGATCTGGCCCAATGCCTGCGCCGCATGGGTGCGCAGATCGAAGGCGAAGGCACCAGTACGATTACTATTCAAGGCGTTGATCGATTAGGGGCTGCGACCCATCCCGTCGTCACAGACCGGATTGAACTGGGCACTTATATGCTCGCCCCTGTTTTTGCGGGCGGCGAAGTCGAATGCCTTGGTGGTCGTTTGGATCTGGTCGGCTCCTTCGCCGAAAAACTGGATGCTGCGGGCGTCGATGTGACCGAAACACCTGACGGCCTAAAGGTTAAGCGACAAACCGATCGCGCCAAGGCCGTGAACGTCACAACAGAGGTCTTCCCCGGCTTTCCAACTGACCTGCAAGCACAGATGATGGCAATGTTGTGCACGGCAGGCGGGACATCCGTGCTAGAGGAAAAGATATTTGAGAACCGGTTCATGCACGCCCCTGAACTGATCCGCATGGGCGCCAATATCGACGTCCATGGCGGTATCGCAACCGTCCACGGTGTTGAACGCCTCAAAGGTGCGCCTGTGATGGCAACCGATTTGCGCGCATCTGTTTCGCTCATCCTCGCCGGTTTGGCTGCTGAAGGTGAAACGACGGTCAGCCGCATCTATCACCTTGATCGCGGCTATGAGCACATTGAAGAGAAACTCAGCGGTGTGGGCGCGAAAATCGAAAGGGTTTCGGCATGACCAATGACGCAACATTTGAAGACGGGCGCGAACAACCTCTGCGGCTCAAGGCGCTGGATGCGGATGATCTGGCGGTCATGGCCGCGCTGGTGCAGGACGCGATCTTTCCCTCTGCGGAAATGAAATGGGATACCAAGGCCCGCCGATTTGCGATCCTGATCAACCGGTTTCGCTGGGAAGATGCGGAACATGCGCAGCTGCGCAAGCGCGGCTATGAGCGTGTTCAGTCGGTACTCGCCATTGAAGACGTGATAAAAGTCCAGAGCCAAGGCGTCGATAAATCCGACCCGGACATGATCTATTCCCTCCTTTCAATGACCTTTACGGGTGGCGAAGATGGCACAGGGCGTATTGAACTCACACTCGCTGGGGACGGAGTGATCGGGCTGGACGTGGAAACGCTCGAAGTGCTTTTGCGCGACGTGACCCGCCCCTATATCGCGCCCTCCGCCAAGGCCCCCTCGCACCCGGCGTAAAGCATCCATTGAACGCCCCCGCAGGCGCCGCTATGTGGTGGCCCCAAGGAGTTTGTTGATGCCACAGTTTATATCTACATCTGACGCCGATTTTGAGGCCCGTTTCACCGCCCTTCTAGGTGCAAAACGTGAAGACAGCCCGGACGTTGACCAAGTGGTTGCGGAAATCATCGCCGATGTGAGGGCGCGCGGTGATACAGCGGTGATCGCCCTGACATCCAAATTCGACCGACTTGACCTAACGCCGGAAACCATGCGCTTCTCAGCGGCCGAGATTGCCGCGGAATGTGCCAAGGTCGATGATGCCGATCGCGCCGCCCTGGAAATCGCGGCAGCGCGCATTCGGGCCTATCACGCACGTCAAATGCCAGAAGATGCCGCATGGACCGATGACGTCGGCGCCATGCTCGGATGGCGCTGGACGCCCGTGTCGGCGGCGGGGCTTTATGTGCCGGGCGGTTTGGCCTCTTACCCCTCCTCTGTCTTGATGAACGCAATCCCCGCAAAGGTCGCAGGCGTCGGGCGTTTGGCCATCGTCGTGCCGACGCCTGACGGCGTGACCAACCCTCTGGTTCTACTTGCCGCACAGATTGCAGGCGTGGATGAGATTTACCGCATTGGCGGCGCGCAGGCCGTTGCTGCGCTTGCATATGGCACGCAAACCATTGCACCCGTTGATAAAATTACTGGTCCCGGCAATGCTTTCGTCGCTGCCGCCAAGCGGCGCGTCTTTGGCAAGGTCGGGATCGACATGATCGCGGGACCGTCCGAAATTCTGGTCATTGCGGACAAAGACAACGACCCGGACTGGATTGCCCTCGACTTGCTCAGCCAAGCGGAACACGATGAAAGCGCGCAATCGATCCTGATAACAGATGACGCGGATTTCGGGCAAACGGTCGCCGCGGCCGTGGACAAACGGCTGGAGACGCTGGAACGGCGCGCGATTGCAGGCGCAAGCTGGCGTGACAATGGGGCTGTTATCACGGTCACAAATTTCGACGAAGCCGTTGCCCTATCCGACCGGATCGCCCCCGAACACCTAGAGATTTGCACAGCAGACGCAGAGGCGCTGACGGGCAAGATCACTCACGCCGGTGCCATCTTCATCGGCAGTTGGACACCAGAGGCCGTTGGTGACTACATTGGCGGTCCCAACCATGTTCTGCCGACCGCACGTTCGGCACGTTTTTCGAGCGGCCTGTCTGTTATGGATTTCATCAAACGCACCACCCTGTCACGCATGACACCGGACGCTTTGGCCGCGATTGGGCCTGCGGCGGAACGGCTGGCAATTTCCGAAAGCCTGCAAGCACATGGCTTGTCTGTGCGCGCTCGCCTCGATCGCCTGAACCGAGGTGACGTATGAGCAAGATCATCCATATCGACCTTGACGACCGCAATCTGCCACCGCCAACACCAGAGATCGATCAAGAACGCAAAGTCGCGATGTTCGACCTGCTTGAGCACAACTGCTTCACGCTCCCCGCGCGCGAAGGGCGCGATGTGCCGCCGGGGCCATATAAGCTCAGTCTCAGCATTAAAGAACGGCGACTTGTCTTTGATATAAAACAGGAAGATGGCAGCGACGCCGGTGCATTTCTGCTGTCGCTTGGGCCATTCCGTCAGGTTGTAAAAGACTATTTCCAGATTTGCGAAAGCTATTTTGACGCCGTCAAAACCCTGCCTCCAAGCCAGATCGAAACA
Organism: Yoonia sp.; assembly: GCF_042093035.1. GTDB lineage: Bacteria > Pseudomonadota > Alphaproteobacteria > Rhodobacterales > Rhodobacteraceae > Yoonia. The sequence continues at coordinate 14,876 of NZ_JBELFI010000046.1, forward strand.
ATCGATATGGCGCGCCGCGGGATCCACAATGAAGGCGCGCGGGTGCTGCAAGAACGGCTCGAAGGCAAGGCAGAGGTCGACAACGACACCGCACGCCGCCTGTTCACGCTTATTTGCGTCTTGCACTTCGGGGGCTGAAGTATGGCGGACGGCAAAACATATGAGGACCTTCCCCAATCGGTCTTGTTTTGCTGTGACCATAACTCCGTCCGCTCGCCCATGGCCGAAGGGATCATGAAGCAGCTCTACGGCAAGCAGAGCTATGTGCAATCCGTTGGCGTCAAAAACGATCTTGAAATTGACGGCTTTTCCGTCGCTGTTTGTGCGGAAATCGGGGTGGAGCTTTCCCGCCATCGCTCAAGATCATTTGACGAGATGGAAGATTGGGGTGATGACCTGTCTTCTTTCGATTTGGTGCTGGCCTTGTCGCCTGCCAGCCAACGGCGCGCGCTCGATCTAACCCAATTCTACCACCTCGATGTGGAATACTGGCCGATCCTTGATCCAACCGGGCTGGGCGACAATCGGGAGGCGCGGCTCGCCCTTTACCGCCAGGCGCGCGACCAGATCAAGGATCGCCTGATTGGGCGTTGGGGCCCCGGTATCGAAGCGGCAGAGGACTAGGCGCACCAAATGCGTCAATCCGGCCAGGTTAACGCCGATTAGCCCTTGAAAAATAGTCAATTCAGGCGCATTTAGACGCCGTTCACATCAAGTGGACGATTTTGATAGGAGATCACATGGCCAAGGAAGAACTGCTCGAATTCCCAGGTGTCGTAAAAGAACTTCTGCCAAACGCGACGTTTCGGGTCGAGCTGGAAAACGGCCATGAGATCATCGCGCATACGGCAGGCAAGATGCGCAAGAACCGCATCCGCGTTCTGGCAGGCGACAAGGTACAGGTGGAAATGACACCCTACGATCTGACCAAGGGTCGGATTAACTACCGGTTTAAGTAGCGTGACGCGCTGCTTCGCACGCGGGGCATGATATGACGACCCAGCCCTCTGACGCTTCGCTGAAGCTTGTGCTCGGCTCCGGCTCACCGCGGCGATTGGAGCTGTTGGCGCAACTGGGACTGGCCCCGTCCGCGATCCGCCCCCCCGATATCGACGAAGACGTGCGCAAAGGTGAGTTACCGCGCGATTACGTCAAACGCATCGCCGCCGAAAAAGTCGCCGCTGTGGAAGCCGCCGCCGATGAGGTCGTGCTTTGTGCAGACACCACTGTCGCGCTGGGACGACGCATCATGGGAAAGCCGGCCGACGCAGGTGAGGCGGCCCAATTTTTATACGCCCTGTCAGGACGCCGCCACAAAGTCATCACCGCGATCGCCGTGAAACGCGGCGCGCAGGTCTGGACGAAGGATGTGCAGAGCACAGTCGCGTTCAAGCAGCTCTCGGACGCGGACGTAAACGCATATCTGGCCAGCAATGACTGGCGCGGCAAGGCGGGCGGATACGCCATTCAAGGCCCTGCCGGTGCATTCATCCCTTGGATCAACGGCTCATACACCGGCATCGTCGGCCTGCCTTTGACAGAAACCGCAGGCATTTTGACCGCCGCCGGTATGCCCATCCATAGGGAGCAAACATGAAGGGGCGCACGATTGTCCTCGATCACATCGGCGATCTGGAAACAGCTGCCTATCTGATCGATGGGAAGCTTGATGACATCTTGATCGATGACGCGGATGCGCCGCGCGCAGGTGCAATTTTCCGCGCGATCTGCGACCGCCCGATCAAAGGGCAAGGGGGCATGATGCTGCGCTTGCCTGACGGCGAAACAGCGTTTCTTCGCCAAGGCAAAGGCCTGCGCCCCGGTCAAGCGATGCTGGTGCAAGTCACCGGCCATTCCGAAGCAGGCAAGGCCGTTCCGGTGACGGACCGTGTCCTTTTCAAAAGCCGCTATGCGATTGTAACACCGGGCAAACCCGGCCTGAATATTTCACGACAAATCACGGATGAAGACACGCGGGATAACCTTTTGGCCATTGCCCACGGCGTGTTTGATGCCCCGCATGGGCTGATCCTGCGGTCATCTTGTGAAGGCGCTGATGAGACTGATATTGCGGAAGATATTCTGGCTATGTCTGCGCTGGCAGACATTGTCCTGGCCGATGCGCAGGGCGATAGGCCAGAGGCGCTGACCGAAGGGGATGGGCCACATACTGTCGCTTGGCGCGAATGGACGGGCCGGGCAGACGTGGTGACGGATACCGGGTCATTCGCGTATCTGGGCGTTCTCGACCAGATTGCCGCCATAAAGGATGCGCGCGTAGCGCTTGGCGAAGGACATATGTATGTCGAACCAACGCGCGCGCTGACTGCTGTGGATGTGAACACAGGCAATGACACATCACCTGCTGCGGCTCTTAAAGCGAACCTAGCCGCTGCACGCGCCCTACCCCGCGCCTTGCGGCTGCGTGGACTGGCAGGCCAGATCAGCGTTGATTTCGTCTCGATGTCGAAGGCCCACCGCAAGCAGGTGGAGCAATCCCTGCGCGCCGCTTTCAAGGCCGACCCGATTGAGACATCTTTGGTCGGCTGGACCCCCATGGGCCTGTTTGAGCTGCAACGCAAACGCGAACGCCCGCCCTTTCCGAAAGCACTCTTGAGGGACATCTGATGGCCTGCCCGATCTGCGACAAACCAACTGAAACCAAGTTCCGCCCTTTTTGTTCAAGACGGTGCGCGGACATTGATTTGGGCAAGTGGTTTTCGGGCGGCTACGTAATCCCGGCAGAGACGCCTGAGGATGAAGAAGATCTCGAAACCGCGCTGCGGCGGGCCGAGACACAGAAACCGCACTAGGCGTTGTTTTTTCGGCGACTTCCCTATGGACACCCTCAGCGGTCACGTCTAAACCGCTGATACCCAAGCGAAGCGCGCGCGCATCGCATCCCGATGCCCGGGTAGCTCAGGGGTAGAGCAGTGGATTGAAAATCCTCGTGTCGGTGGT
>NZ_JBELFI010000047.1:0-17311 GCF_042093035.1 Yoonia sp.
CACGCAGGGGGGTTCAAAGACGACCCGCCATGTAGACGGATTGGCCGAGGCGCTGATGTATGACTATGACGAAAAACCTCGTCTGGTGCATCGTTTGGATAAAGACACCTCTGGCGTCTTGCTGCTGGCCCGCACGCGGATGATGGCCAAGCAATTGACCGAGAACCTCAAACACCGCGAAACCCGCAAGATCTATTGGGCCGCTGTTGCGGGTGTTCCGCATCCGCGTGCTGGCACGATCAAATATGGGCTGGTTAAGGCCCCCGGTCATGGCCGTGGTGGTGAGAATGAAAAGATGCGCTGCGTGCATCCGCGTGATGTGGACAGCACCGAGGGCGCGAAGCGCGCGACCTCTGACTATGCCGTGATGGATACGCTGGCCAGTCGCGCCGCTTGGTGTGCTTTGGTGCCGATCACAGGCCGGACCCACCAGTTGCGCGCGCATATGGCAGAGATCGGGCATCCCATTGTCGGCGATGGCAAATATGGTGGATCAGGCCAGGAAAACCTTGGCGATGGCTGGGGCGCTGGCATGGGCAGTGAGATTGGCCGCAAGCTGCATTTGCATGCCCGCAGTCTGACCATTGAACATCCCGCCACGGGTGCGACGCTGCATCTGACAGCGCCGCTGTCTGAGCATATGCAAAATACATGGGATTTCGTGGGCTGGGTTGTCGGCCACGCCCCTGTTGATCCGTTCAATATGCCCGATGAGTGATCTGCGACTGGTGATTTTTGACGTCGACGGCACGTTGGTCGACAGTCAGGCAGAGATTATGGCCGCGATGACGCTTGCTTTTGCCTCTGAAGCCATTGTGATGCCTGACCGCGAAGCTGTGCTTTCAATCGTCGGACTGTCCTTGGCAGAGGCCTTCACCATACTTTGTCCGCAGACGGATCAATCCCAGCGCGGGCGATTGGTCGAAGCCTATAAAGACGCTTTTGTCAGCCTGCGCAGTGAGAACAAGGAAATGGGTCCGCTGTTTCCCGGTGCGAAGTCCGCGATCGAAGAGCTGCAAGCGCAGGATCATACGCTCCTCGCTGTTGCGACCGGCAAATCACGTCGTGGATTGGACAAAGTGCTTGAGCGTCACGGGCTGACGGGTGTTTTCCACAGCGAACAAGTCGCAGACCACCACCCGTCCAAACCGAATCCTTCGATGATCTTGACGGCATTGAATGACACTGGCGTGCGGCCATCGCGGGCCGTGATGTTGGGTGATACGACCTACGACATGGACATGGCGCGGGCGGCGGGGATCAAGAAGATTGGCGTCACTTGGGGGTATCATGCCACCGAGACACTGAAGCCTGACGCGATGATCGAAACTTTTGCTGCGCTCTCGGGCGCTGTTGATGCGCTGATTGGGGCCTAGGAATGAGTGATTGGAAGCCCAAGAGATTTTGGAGAAAAGCGATAGCAGCCCAGACCGAGACCGGCTTCACGGTCCTGCTCGATACCCGTACCGTGCGCACGCCTGCCAAAGCCGCGCTGACGGTGCCAACCATGGCAATGGCAGAGGCGATTGCAGCGGAATGGGACGCGCAGGGCAAGTTGCTTGACCCCGCTACCATGCCTGTGACACGCGGTGCGAATGCCGCCATTGACAAAGTCAGTACCCAACGCGCAGAGGTCACAGCCCTCTTGGCAGAATATGGCGAAAGTGATTTGTTATGTTACCGTGCTGCAGGCCCGGAGGCGCTGATTGCGCAACAGGCGCAGGGCTGGGATCCGGTACTTGATTGGGCGGCTTCATCGCTGGATGCGCGGCTGTTTGTGGGGGAGGGCGTCATGCACGTCCCCCAAACCAGTCAGGCCTTGCAAAACCTGCGGGCAGCACTTGACGCCTTCGACAATTTTGAGCTGGCAGCAGCGCATGATTTGATCGCGATCTCTGGATCGCTGGTGCTTGCATTGGCTGTCACAAGAAACGCGTTGAGCGCGGACCAGGCATGGCAATTGTCGCGCATCGATGAGGACTGGCAGACATCACAGTGGGGCGAAGACGATGAGGCGACTAAAAGCGCTTTGGTCAAACAACAGGCGTTTTTGGACGCCGCGGCGTTCTACAACCTCTGCCAAGCCTAAACCGGTTGGTTCGTTTTCGGGCATTTACACGGTAAGTTGCCCAATTTCGCAGCGTTTCTTTGGGAATCAGGGGCCAATCCCCTTGACTCTCGCGGTCATAGAAAGAAGTTTCGGTGCATTGAGATGGTTTGATCCGTCTCTAATCATCTATCGTCTTTTCGGGACGGGATAATAATGGATCATCCTTGAAGGATGAAAACTCAGGAAGAGGTAAAAATGAAAACAACCGCACTTATCGGCGCACTGACTGTTGCTGGCCTTTCGGCTGGCATGGCATCCGCTGCGACACTCGAAGACGTGCAAGCACGTGGTGTACTGAACTGTGGCGTGACAACCGGTGTTGTCGGCTTCGCATCGCCAGACGAGAACGGCGTTTGGTCCGGTATCGACGTCAGCGTTTGCCGTGCTGTTGCTGCTGCAATCTTTGGCGACAACGACGCTGTCGAATTCATCCCAACAACTGCGAAAACACGCTTTACCGCGCTCGCTTCCGGCGAGATCGATATGTTGGCACGTAACACAACATGGACATTGAGCCGTGACGTTGACCTGAAATTCGAATTCACTGGCATCAACTACTATGATGGTCAGGGCTTCCTTGTCCCGGCTGAGCTTGGCGTGACATCCGCAACAGAGCTTGATGGCGCAACTGTCTGCATCCAGACAGGTACAACAACAGAGCTGAACCTGGCAGACTTCTTCCGTGCAAACGGCATGAGCTATCAGCCTGTTCCAATCGAAACAAACGCCGAAGCACAGCAGCAGTATGTTGCTGGTGCATGTGACGTCTACACGACAGACGCATCCGCACTTGCTTCGACACGTGCTTCTTTTGAAACACCAGGCGATCACGTCCTGTTGCCCGAAATCGTCTCCAAAGAGCCGCTCGGCCCATTGGTCCGTCACGGCGACAACGAGTGGGGCGACATTGTCCGTTGGACATTGAACGCACTGATTACAGCTGAAGAGCTGGGTGTGACGTCCGAAAACATCGAAGAACTGGCTGCCGCACCAACTGGCAACCCAGAAATCAACCGTCTTCTAGGTACAGAAGGTGAGCTGGGCGCAATGCTCGGTCTGCCAGCTGACTGGGCGAAGAACGCCATCATGTCCGATGGTAACTACGGTGAGATCTTCGAGAAGCACATCGGTGAAAACACACCAATCGGTCTGGCGCGCGGTCTGAACGCATTGTGGACAGAAGGTGGTCTGATCTACTCTCCTCCTTTCCGCTAGGATAGATACTTAAGACCTAAGGGCGCGGCGAAGGCCGCGCCCTTTCACCAACATCGACCAAAAAAATATCGATGCAATGCGAGCTGCATAAGTAGCCAAAACAAGCGTCGAACATAAACGGGGAAAACATATGTCGTCGATCACAGACCCGCCGGGGGATACCTTCCGCCTGTCGATGCTGATCAATGATACGCGTTACCGTTCGCTTACGTTTCAAGCGATCGCAGCTATCATTCTAGCACTTTCGATCTGGTATCTAGGCAACAACCTGATCCAGAACCTGCGCCAAGCTGGCCTGAACATCAGCTTTGACTTTCTAGGCTCGGTTTCCGGGTATGATATCAATCAGACACTCATTGAATACGATAGCCAATCAACGCATATGAGAGCCGCGATTGTTGGCGTGCTCAACACGCTGCTGGTCGCGTTCCTTGCTTGTGTCACTGCGACGGTCTTTGGCGTTTTCGCGGGCGTATTGCGTTTGTCGAACAACTGGCTCGTTTCCAAATTGATGGCCTTTTATGTTGAGATCTTCCGCAACATCCCTGTGCTGATCTGGATCATCATCATCTTCACAATCATGACGAGCGTGATGCCGTCACCACGGGCATTCCGGGGCGAAAACCCTGACGCGACAATGTTGTTTGATGCGGTCGCCTTTACCAACCGCGGTGTCTACATCCCCGCGCCGGTTTGGGGTGCGGGCTCTTTGATCGTGGTTCTGACATTCATCGCATCGGTCATCGGCATTTTCGCCTACCGCCGTTATGCGACAAAGACACTCTATGACACTGGCCGCCTGCTGCCGACATTCTGGCCAAGCGTGGGCTTGTTCTTTGTTCCTGCGATCGCGATGCATTTCATTATGGGCCAACCTGTCACATTGGATTACCCGGTGCTGGGCGGCTTCAACTTCGCTGGCGGCTTGCAGCTTGGTGGACCTTTGATTGCGCTCTGGTTTGCGTTGTCGATCTATACCGGTGCCTTTATCGCGGAAAACGTCCGTGCAGGCATTCAGGCTGTATCGAAAGGCCAGACTGAGGCGGCAGGCGCGCTCGGGATGCGCCCAGGCCGGATCATGTCTTTGGTGGTTTTACCGCAGGCGCTGCGTGTGATTATCCCGCCGCTGATTTCGCAATACCTGAATATCACCAAGAACTCTTCTCTGGCGATCGCTGTGGGTTATGCTGACGTCACAGCGACACTGGGTGGTATCACGCTGAACCAAACAGGTCGCGCGATTGAATCGGTTTTGCTGTTGATGCTGTTTTATCTCACGATTTCGCTGACGATTTCAGCTGTGATGAACATCTACAATAATTCGATCAAGCTGAAGGAGCGCTGATATGTCAGATACACAATCACATTCCGCTGCTTTTGTGCGCACTGAAACCCTTCCGCAACTGCCGCCTCCGGTGGCGGAGCGCGGGGCGATCAAATGGATTCGCGAAAAGCTGTTCGCGACGATCCCCAACGCGATCCTGACGCTTGTGTCGCTCTACGTGATATTCTCGGTCCTGTCCGGCGTGCTGCCCTGGATCTTCAACGGCGTCTGGAATGCTGGCAGCCTGTCTGAATGTCGCGAAATCCTCCAAGGGACAAGTGGTGCGTGCTTTGCTGTTCTGACAGAGCGTTGGCCGCAGTTGATCTTTGGTCTGGCTTATCCGTCCGAAGAATACTGGCGTCCGGGTTTGGCGTTCATCATGCTGTTCTTTGCAGCCGCACCGGTCATGTTCTTTGACTTGCCGCGCAAAATGCTGATTTTCACGGCGCTCTTTCCCTTTATCGCTTTCTGGCTGATCTGGGGTGGCACAATCCTTGCGCCGATCGTGGCTTTGATCGGTTTTGTCGGCGGCTACTACGTCTACCAACGTTTTGTGACCAACAGCTTTGCCGCTGGTTTCTTTGGCGGCGTTGTCGCCGCCGTGGTTATCTGGAGCATCGGTGGCGCATTGATCCCGGAAGGGGCCAGTGATAGCGCCATGCTGGTCGCCGTGCCAAGCCGTGATCTGGGTGGCTTTATGCTGAACCTGATGCTGGGTGTCACTTGTGTGTCTTTGTCGGTTCCGCTTGGGATTGTTCTCGCACTTGGACGTCAGTCCTCCATGCCGTTGATTAAATGGATCTGTGTGGTCTTCATCGAGTTCATTCGCGGTGTGCCTTTGATTACACTGCTGTTTGTGGCCTCGGTCATGCTGGCATATTTCTTCCCGCCAGAAAGCACAGTCGATCTGTTCTTGCGCGTTGTGATTATGATTACAATGTTCTCAGCCGCATATATCGCGGAGGTGATCCGGGGTGGTTTGGCAGCCTTGCCAAAGGGACAGTATGAAGCGGGTGACAGTCTGGGACTTGATTATGCGCAGTCGATGCGTCTCATTATCCTGCCACAGGCGTTGAAAATATCGATCCCTGGGATCGTAAACATCGCCGTGGGTCTGTTCAAGGATACGACACTGGTGTCCGTGATTTCGATGTTCGATATCGTCGGTATGATCCGTGGTCCAATTCTGTCGTCCTCTGACTGGATCGGCGTGTACTGGGAGCTTCTGGGCTTTGCCGCCTTGCTGTTTTTCATCACGTGCTACGGCATTTCACAATACTCACAATGGTTGGAGCGTAGGCTCGCAACCGACCATCGCTAAGGGAGGCTGAACGCATGGCCGAAGCAACACAACAAATGAAGGTCTCTGACGAGATTGCGATCACGATCGAGAACATGAACAAGTGGTACGGGTCGTTTCACGTGCTGCGTGACATCGACCTGACGGTTAATCAGGGCGAACGGATCGTTATTTGCGGACCGTCCGGTTCTGGCAAGTCCACGCTGATCCGCTGCATCAATGCATTGGAAGAGCACCAGCAGGGCAAGATCGAGGTGGACGGCACAGTATTGTCATCCGATCTCAAGAACATCGACAAGATCCGGTCAGAGGTCGGCATGTGCTTTCAGCACTTTAACCTTTTTCCGCATCTCACGATCCTTGAGAACTGCACGCTTGCACCGATCTGGGTGCGTAAGACTCCGAAGCGCGAAGCTGAAGAAACGGCGATGCATTTCCTTGAAAAGGTGAAGATCCCCGATCAGGCGAATAAATATCCCGGCCAGCTATCGGGTGGTCAGCAGCAGCGTGTGGCGATTGCCCGTTCGCTTTGCATGAAGCCGCGGATCATGTTGTTCGACGAACCTACATCGGCGCTTGACCCTGAGATGATTAAGGAAGTTCTCGACACGATGATCGAGCTTGCCGAAGAGGGCATGACAATGCTTTGCGTGACCCATGAGATGGGCTTCGCCCGTCAGGTGGCGAACCGCGTGATCTTCATGGACCAAGGTCAGATCGTTGAACAAAACGAGCCGGAAGAGTTCTTTAACAATCCAAAGTCCGACCGGACACAGTTGTTCCTGAGCCAGATATTGGGTCACTAAGACTTACGAAGACTGCGAATGGGCCTCAGCATTGCTGGGGCCTTTTTCTTTTCTGCCCCGCGGTCTATTCGATATCGTGCGTGCTGGTTCCGATCAGGTCGCGTGGCACGATGAAATCGACGCAAGTGCCTGCGCGCGGCGCGACCTCATCCGCAAAATCAATCACAGTCGTCGCACATGTCGGATAATCGCTGAACCGACGATGCTCCGGTGCCGCATTCACCAAAGCGTTCGCAAAAATGCCAAGCCCGGGGTTATGTCCAATCACAGCGACCGTATGTGCAGTTTGCTTTTGTACCAACTCAAGAATTGTGTCTGGCGCGGCATGATAGAGCTTTTCCAGAAGTTGGGGCGCCATCTGAGGAAGCGCCAATTCCGCGGTTTCGCGCGTGCGTGCCGCGTCAGAACACAAAAGCACCTCTGGCAGATACCCTTTTTCGGCCAACCAAGCGCCAATCGCTTGCGCCGAAGTACGCCCGCGCTTGTTGAGGACCCGCGCATGGTCGTCGCCATAAGGATCATCCCAACTGGATTTTGCATGGCGGATCAGGATCAGGCGTTTCGTCATAGGAAGGCCTCCATATGGAATGCGGCTTGGGCGGGCAGGCGGTTGGTTTGGCCTACTGGACAGGCGCGGCGCGCACGGCAGCCTTTGGTCCGGCAATCAAGGCCCGCAGGCGATGTGACGTGGGCTTTGCAAGCTTCTACGTTGTAGCCGTCCTCAAACGCGTTGACAGGGCAAGCTGTTGCACAGGGTTGGTTTGGGCATGTCAGGCAGGGTTGCTCTGCGTTTGTTTCCTGCGCTGCGCCGCCCCAGCGAATGGCACCGCGGAAGGATACGAAAAGCCCGGCTTCATCGTGTACAAGGAAGTTAATCGGTGAGGCCCAGAACCGCCCTGATGTCTTTGCCCATGTGAAAAACGGCGCATAGGGTGGGCCGCCAAATGGAAACAGGGGTTCAGCGCCCAATCTGTTTGCCACGCCGGTCAGCACACGCCGCGACCAGCGATCCAGCGGATCCGGACGCCCGTCCTTGTTTTCAGTGGAAGCCGCAAAAATCGGCCAGAATGCGGGCTCGTCCGGCCCAATTAGGGTGATAACCAGGTCATCATCAGGACAATCGCCCAAAATGCGCAACCCGACCGGGGTCAGAAGCGCCTTCAGGGCGTCACGCGTCAAGCGCGCGCCCGGCGGATCAGGGAGCCAGCACCGTGATCTGTAAAGAGCTCAAGCAGACAGGCATTCGGCGCACGTCCGTCAAGAATGACGACGGCGCGCACACCATCGTTCATGGCGGCAAGAGCTGTCTCCGTCTTGGGGATCATGCCGCCAGCAATCGTGCCATCCGCGATCAGATCGGGAATGGCTTTGGGGTCAATCTCTGTCAGGACTTTGCCTGATTTGTCTTTCACACCCTCCACATCCGTGAGCAACAGTAAACGATCCGCTTTGAGAGCGCCCGCGATTGCACCAGCGGCAGTGTCGCCGTTCATATTGAACGTCTCACCGCCGCGGCCCATTCCCAAGGGCGCAATAACAGGGATCGCGTCTGCGGCGTGCAAGTCGCGCAAGATCTGGGGGTTTACGGCAACAGGGGTGCCAACGAAGCCGAGGGACGGGTCAGTCTGCTCGCAAATGACCAAGCTGGCGTCCTTGCCCGAAAGGCCAACGGCTTTGCCGCCTTCTTCGCAGATCGCCTGCACAAGCCGGTTGTTGACTTGCCCTGACAAGACCATTTCCACTACGTCCATGGTCGCCTGATCTGTCACCCGTTTGCCATTCACGAAGTCCGACTTGATATCCAGCTTGTCCAGCAACTTGTTAATCATCGGACCACCGCCATGCACGACAACAGGGTTCAGGCCCACTTGCCGCATCAAGACGACATCGCGGGCGAAGCTGCGCATCGCCTCATCGCTGCCCATCGCATGGCCGCCAAGTTTGATGACAATTGTCGCACCTGCATAGCGTTGCATATAAGGCAGGGCCTGGCTGAGCGTGGCGGCGGTTGCGATCCAGTCACGGTTCATATCGTCTGTCCTTGTCTTCATGAAATGCCTGCGATGACGGCCCGCAATGTGGGGATGCCTTCGCCCTTCTCAGATGAGGTCAGTATGATCTCCGGGAAGGCGGCAGGGTGCTTTGCCAATGCGGCGCGGGTCGTATCAAGGGCGCTTTGCAAGGCGCCCCCTTTGAGCTTGTCGACCTTTGTCATCACCACCTGGAAAGTGACGGCGGAACTATCAAGCAGCGACATGATTTCTTCGTCGACGGCCTTGGCGCCATGACGCGCGTCTATCAATACAAAGACCCGGCGCAGGGTCTGACGGCCCGACAGATATTGTTTGAGCAGCCTTTGCCACTTCTCGACCACTGCAACAGGCGCGTTGGCAAAGCCATAACCGGGCAGGTCAACCACATAGAATTCTCCCGCGGTGAAGAAGTTGATTTCCTGTGTGCGGCCCGGTGTGTTGGAGGCCCGGGCGAGGCCCTTGCGACCGGTCAGCGCATTAATCAGTGATGATTTTCCGACATTTGAGCGCCCGGCAAAGCAGACTTCGACCCGGTCAGCAGGCGGCAGGCCGTCCATGGCGACCACGCCTTTGACAAAGTCGGTCTCGCCCGCGAACAAGAGCCGCCCTTTTTCAAGCGCGGCCTGATCTGGCATATCTACTTCGGGAAAGCGCATTTCCATATTCAAAGAACCTCGACCCTATCTTTTAAAGTGACCTTACCGCCCTTGTTCACGGTGGCATAGACGCCAAAATATTGGTGACCCCAACCGTTGCGCAAGGTCCGCAAACTCTGTCCACCTTGCACTGGCCTGATGCCGGGCAGGGCAATGTATGTTTGCACGGTTCAGGGCGGCATCGCCAAGAAGGCGCGTCTTACCGGCCGAAGTCAGAAATGCCGCCACGATGCAGCGACATTGACCGCTTTCCTACTTGTCTTTTTTGTTGTCAGTCTCAGCCGCAGCAGCAGCCCGCCTTTTTTTCAGGCTTGCCTTGATATTCCCAAACACATCAGGCTTGGAGCCGTGGCTGCGCATAATCAGATACTGCTGCGTGAACGTGATGACGTTGTTGGCAATCCAGTAAAGAACCAGTCCAGATGCAAAAGACCCCAGCATGAACATGAATACCCAAGGCATCCAGGCAAATATCATCTGCTGTGTCGGATCCGTTGGGGCCGGGTTCAGCTTTTGCTGGAGCCACATCGAAACGCCCAGAAGGATTGGGAGAATACCGATAAACATCAGTGAAAGGATCGAGCCCGGCTCTGGGGATGCGTAGGGCAGCAAACCAAAAAGGTTGATGAAGGAGGACGGATCCGGCGCTGACAGGTCTTTGATCCAACCGATCCATGGTGCATGCCGCAATTCGATCGTGACAAAAATCACCTTATAGAGCGAGAAGAAGATCGGAATCTGCAACAGGATCGGCAAACAACCCGCGGCGGGGTTCACCTTGTTATCCTTGTAGAGCTTCATCAGGCCCTGCTGCATCGCCTGCTTGTCGTCGCCCGCACGCTCCTTGAGCTTTTCCATCTCTGGCTGGAGCTCTTTCATCCGCGCCATCGACACATAAGATTTATACGCCAGCGGCAGCACGATGATTTTGAGGATCACGGTCAGCATCAGGATCGACCAGCCCATATTGCCGATATAGACATTGAGATAGTGCAGCAGCGCGAAGATCGGCTTGGTCAGGAAGAAAAACCAGCCCCAGTCAATGCTGTCGAGGAAACCACCGACGCCTTCCTCCTGCTCGTAGTTCCGGATCGCTTCCCATTCCTTTGCCCCGGCAAAAAGCTGTGTGGTGATGGTTGCGGTTTCGCCAGGTGCCACAGTTTCGATGGGCATCACGGCCTCAACCTGGAACAGGTCCAGGCCGTCAAAATACTTTGAGGTTGAACGGAACGGTGCGTCCTGATTGGGAATCAGTGTCGTCATCCAGTAGTGGTCCGTGTAGCCGATCCAGCCGGACTGGCTCACGTCAAGGCGTTCAGCCTGCGTGCGTTCGCGCGGGTCAACGGCATAGTCGGTGATGTCGCCATAGCCAGTTTCTTCCAATTCGCCGTCGGTCATACGGACCAGGCCTTCGTGCAGGATGAAAAAGTTCTTGAGATCATCAGGCTGACCATGGCGGCGCAAAAGCCCGTAGGGTCGTGCTGAAATTGGTGCGGCGCCGGTGTTTTCGACGCTTTGCGCGAAGCTGAACATGAACGCGTCGTCAACTGATATTTCCGTGCGGAAGATTTGTCCCGCGCCGTTGTCCCAAGCAATAGTCACCGGACTTGTCGCGGTGAGGGTATTGCCGCTTTCCAGTGACCAGATGGTATCGGGGCCGGGAACAGAACTGGCGTCCAGACCGTCTGTCGCGGTCCAGCCAAAGGTCGCAAAATATGCACCAAACTCACCAACCGGGCGCAGCAAACGAACCACATCGGCGTCTTTTTCGATTGTTTCGCGGTATTGCGTCAGTGCCAGATCATCGATGCGACCACCCTGAAGGGAAATCGAGCCGCTGAATTCGTCGGTTTCAATGGCTATACGGGCGGCCTCTGTTTCGGGTTGGGCGTCCTCACGCGGCGCTGTCAGAGCAGGGGTCGCAGGGTCGGCCGCAGGCAAGGTTGCGTCCTCTGCCACAATCGTGGTTTCGGCCACCGGATCAATGGGCAAATCCTCTGGCGGGAACAGCGTTGTCCAACCCACGATGACGGCAAAGCTAAGCACTGTTGCCAAGATCAGGTTCTTGTTCTGGTCGTTCATCTGAAACCGCCCGTTTGCCTTAGAAACTCTGTGGGTTCTTCAACCTGTCGAGGGCGGAAAGGTCAAGTCGTTTTCCCGTTTTTGGGCGGTTTGAAGCAGTCTTGTGATGGGTTTGGGGTGTCGCTGGAAAGTGGCTCAGGAATTCGCCTTATCCAAATAGCGCAAGCGGGTTTTCTCAAAGGCCTCGCGCAGCCTTGGATCATTGCGCGTCAAGGCCGCGATCTCTTGCTTGAATTCATCTTCTTGGCGACCAAAGAAGTCCTTGGCCGCCTGTTCCGGCGTCATTGAATGAGATGGGTCGGTCATGCGCGGCGTACCTCTTGCTGGCCGCGTGATATCAGCCTGGCGGTCACAATACCAGCGTTCTGCATGGCGCGCGCGGTTTTGTGCCGACGCCGGACAGACGGCTTAAAGCTTGTCGCGCAGACTGTACCAGAGCATTGCCAGCACCAGCAAAGGCTGGCGCATCATCGTGCCGCCCGGAAATGCGGGTGTCGGGATTTTGGCCATCACGTCAAAACGCTCGGCCTGCCCGGCGATAGCATCGGCTGCGATTTGTCCCGAAAGTGTACCCAGTGCGACACCTGCGCCGGAGAAGCCCGACATGGTCAGAATATTGCCCGTAAGCCTTTCGTAATGCGGCAGGCGGTTCATGGTAATCGCAAGCGTGCCGCCCCACGCGTGTTCGATCTCGACGTCGTTGAGTTGCGGGAAAATTTCCGACAAAGGTTTGCGCACAGCGCCAGCGATGTCCTTGGGAAACTTGTAGCCATAGCTTTCAGTGCCACCGAAAAGCAGGCGGTGATCGTCGGAAAACCGAAAGTAGTTGACGACGAACTTGCCATCAGTAACGGCATAATTGTTGCGGATAAGGTCCTCTTGCTGTGCGGGGTCCATCGGTTTTGTCGAGACGATGTAATTGTTGATCGGCATCACACGCTGCGCGACGCGCGGTTGCAGATTGCCCAAATACCCATTGCAGCCAAGCACGACATAGCGCGCGCTAATTTCCGCGTCCGCCGTCGTGATGATTGCAGGGTCGCCTTTCGTGATGTCATCCACCTTTGATTGCTCAAAGACGCGCACGCCTGCGTTTACGGCCAGGCGGGTCAACCCCAAAACCAACGCAAGCGGATTCACATGGCCCGACCCCATGTTCAGCGATCCACCGTGATAGGCGGGTGAATTCACCAGATGGCGGCATTCGTCTGCATCAAGCGTACAAGCGTCGTGAAAATCGTATTTGGTCGCCAGATGCTCGACATAGGCGTGGTAATCGGGTACATCCCGTTTGCGGTGTGCGGCCTCGATGATCCCGTCGTGAAATGCTGTGTCGACCTCATCCTTCTTGCAAAGCGTACGCACCAGATCAACCGCCTGCGCGCCGATATCCCAAAGTTCGCGCGCGTGAGCATCGCCAAGTTTTGCTTCCAATTCATTCTGCTCGCGGCGTTGACCTTTAATGACCTGCCCGCCGTTGCGCCCTGATGCGCCAAAACCCACGCGTTGGGCATCAAGCACAATGACATCGTAACCACGCAAAGCCAGATGATAGGCGGTCGACATGCCGGTAAAGCCGGCGCCCACGACGCAGACATCACATCTCAGAGCCCCTTTGGCCGATGGGAACGGGTCGAGTTGCCGGGCGGTCTGCGCATAATAGGAGGCAGGATATGCGCCTTGCCGATCATTCGCGGTGAGCAGGTCCATCAGTCAGCCCGCGACCATCAGCCCGTCAGCTTTGACTTTCGCGTAAGCTTCATCCAGCGATACCGTTGCGCGCGCGATCAGGATGTCGATCTCATCGCAGGTGATTGTCAGTGGAGGTGATATTATCATCCGGTCGCCGACACTGCGCATGATGATGTTGTTGGCAAAACAGCGGTCCCGGCAAATGAACCCGACGGTGCCTTCTTTGGCCGCAAAGGACGCGCGCGTTGTCTTGTCCGGCATCAGCGCGATGGAGCCCATCATGCCGATTATTTTGGCCTCCCCTACCAATGGATGATCGGCCAAAGCTTCCCATTTCTTGCGCAGATAGGGGGCGGTCACATCGCGGACCGTCTCGATGATCTTCTCCTCCTCCAGAATCCGCAGGTTTTCCAGCGCGACAGCGCAAGCGACAGGATGACCTGCGTAGGTATAGCCATGGTTCACGTCTACAGCGCGCAAGACATCGGCGATGCGGTCGGACAGGATTGACGCCCCTATTGGCACATAGCCAGAGCTGAGCCCCTTTGCGACGGTGATGATGTCTGGTTCGATACCCAACGTCTGACATCCGAACCAGTTGCCAGTACGACCGAAACCGCAAATGACTTCATCCGCAATCAGCAAAATGTCATATTTCTTGCAGATGCGCTGGATTTCAGGCCAGTAGGCTTCAGGAGGGATGATAACGCCGCCTGCGCCTTGAACGGGTTCCGCGATGAACGCCGCGACCTTTTGCGGACCAACTTCCCTGATCTTCGCTTCAAGCTGCTGGGCGCGTTCAAGACCGAAGTCCTCAGGTGACATATCGCCACCTTCGGCCCACCAGTGGGGTTGATCGATGAATTCAATGCCCGGAATAGGCAGGGTGCCCTGGGCGTGCATACCTTTCATGCCACCAAGCGACGCGCCCGCAACGGTCGAGCCGTGATAGGCATTCCACCGCGAGATAATCACATCGCGTTCGGGCTGCCCCTTTTCGGCCCAATAGGTCCGGGCCATGCGCAGGTTGGTATCGTTGGCTTCAGACCCGCCGCTTGCGAAGAACACAGTATTGAGATCGGCTGGTGCCAGTTCGGCAAGTTTCCTGGCAAGCATCAACGCGGGGACGTGCGTCGTTTTGAAAAAAGTATTGTAATACGGAAGTTCGCGCATCTGCCGGGCAGCAGCATCGGCCAACTCATCGCGACCATAGCCGATGTTCACACACCAGAGCCCCGCCATCGCGTCGATAATGTCATGCCCCTCACTGTCCTTCAGCCAAACCCCCTTGGCAGAGGTGATGACCCGTGGACCTTCTTCTGCCAAGGCATTGTTGTGCGAGAACGGATGCATGTGATGGGCGGAATCAATCGCCTGCAATTCGTCAGTCGGCGGGTAGTTTGCAAGAACGTTCATGGTGACCTCTCGGCGGGGATTGATGGTAGACTGGGGTGAAAAACGGTTTTTTGGGATATTTTGATCAAATTTAAGCGCGACGTCAATATTCTCGAAACAGCCCAATCCTTGGGCGCATTGCACGATTATTCTGCAAGGGTCTGGCGGACGAAATTGGTGCCTTGACGGATGTCTTCGGCGATCGCATCACGGACTTTTTCGGGGTTCTTGTCGCGCAATGCGGCCGTGGCGGCGCGGTGATGATCGACAAGATTTGCGGTGCCATACCGCCCGCAGACAACACGCAACGACGGGCCAACGCGCAGCCACAAACCATCGGCAATACGTCGGAGTATGCCCGCGTCCGCGGCATCATAAAGGGTGAAGTGAAAGCGGTAATTGGCCTCCAGGTAGCTGCGGATATCACCTGTTTGAATGGCGTCATCAATGCGGGCGTCGATACGTTCCAGTTCATCTATCATGTTGATATCAAAAAGATTAGCTGCCGTTTCTGCCAACTCAGGTTCAACCGTCTGCCGCACAATCGCGATCTGGTCGAGCCGGTGTGCCGTCATTTCGGGCACAACGATTCGCCGGTTCTCCAGCGTGGCGAGCGCCCCTTCGGCGCATAATCTGCGGATCGCTTCACGCACCGGGGTCACGCCGGTGTTGATTGTGTCGGCAAGCCCTTGGATTGTCACCGGTTGGCCGGGGACGACTTCGCCAAAAAGGATCATATCTTTAATGGTTTGATAGATCGTCTCGTGTTCTGGGCGCTTGGTCGCCATTTGGTTCATTGTGCATGTTCCCCCTCGTTTCGGTACATTTCCATGCGATGCCTATCTTGTCAAAACCTATCAAATTATCACATTCTATTTGCAAACGGCTATCTTTTGAACAAAGCTGCGATCCATGAAATGAAAATCTCAGGGGAGATATGACATGCGCATGATAAAAACGAGCGCCATTCTGGCGGCAGCGGTGGCGACCGCGCAGGCTGGCTGGGCCCAGGAAGTACGGGTTTACAACTGGTCCGACTATATTGACGAAGATCTTCTGACGAAGTTTGAGGAAGAAACCGGCTATGAACTGATCTACGACGTCTTTGACAGCAACGAAGTGTTGGAAACCAAGCTACTCGCGGGTGGCTCCGGCTATGATGTCGTGGTGCCGACGGGGAGTTTCCTACAGCGACAGATCGCGGCGGGTGCATTTCAGGAGCTTGATAAATCAAAGCTCAGCAACATCGGGAACCTTTGGGACGTGGTGCAAGCGCGGACCGAAACCTATGACCCCGGTGGCAGCTATTCGATCAACTACATGTGGGGCACGACAGGTATCGGCGTGAATGTCGAAAAAGTGACAGAAATCCTTGGTGAGGATGCGCCCATCACGTCACTTGATCTGATATTTGATCCTGCCAACATGGAAAAGCTGGCGGCTTGCGGTGTGCAATTCCTTGATGCGCCGGCCGAGATCATTCCAGCGGCACTGCAATATATCGGCGAAGACCCCGATGCCAAGGATGAGGAAACACTCGCCAAAGCGGAACCCGTTTTGCAGGCTGTGCGTCCGTATGTGCAAAAGTTCCACAGCTCAGAATATATCTCGGCGTTGGCAAACGGTGACATCTGCGTAGCATTCGGATGGTCCGGGGACATCTTGCAATCGCGTGACCGCGCTTTCGAGGCCGACAACGGTGTGGAAGTAGCCTACAACCCTCCTGCTGAGGGGGCATTGATGTGGTTTGACCAAATGGCGATTCCTGTCGACGCGCCCAATGTCGAAGGCGCACATGCTTTTCTGAATTTCATTCTGGATGCTGAAAACATGGCGCAAGCTTCGAACTACGTCTACTACGCCAACGGCAATGCGGCCTCTATCCCGCTCTTGGCTGAGGATGTGATCGGCGATCCGGCGATCTATCCAGATGAGGCGACGCTCAAGACCCTCTATACAACCACACCCTATGAGGCGCGTGCGCAGCGTTTCGTTACACGGATGTGGACACGGGTGAAGTCTGGCACATAAGATAGTCCATCCCCGGCCTGCGAGAGTGGGCCGGGGGCGACAATGCCCGATTTTCGCCCACGCCGGAGACACCGAACCAAATGCCTGAAAACGTCTTTGCGCCTTGGACCGATCCGCAACAAAAGCCGATTATCCAGTTTCAACATGTTACCAAACGCTTTGGCGACTTCACGGCGATAGATGATCTGAGCATCGACATTTACGAACAGGAATTCTTTGCCCTGCTTGGCCCATCTGGCTGTGGCAAAACGACGATGATGCGGATGCTGGCAGGCTTTGAGACCCCAACATCAGGCACGATCATGCTGGACGGTAAAGACATTTCTGCAGTGCCACCCAACAAGCGCAGCGTGAACATGATGTTTCAGTCCTATGCCTTGTTCCCGCATCTGACCGTTTCAGAAAATATCGCCTTTGGTTTGAGGCGCGGCAATATGCCAAAGGACCAAATCGCCGACCGCGTCAATGAGATGTTGCGGTTGGTTCAGATCGAAAGGTTCGCCAACCGCAAACCCGACCAGATTTCCGGCGGTCAAAAACAGCGTGTCGCTTTGGCGCGCGCATTGGCGAAGGCGCCGAAACTGCTGTTGTTGGATGAGCCGCTCTCGGCGCTGGATAAAAAGCTGCGCCAGGACACGCAGTTTGAGCTGATGGATATTCAGGAAAA
>NZ_JBELFI010000048.1:0-17293 GCF_042093035.1 Yoonia sp.
ATCGAAACTTCTATGGGAAACGCCCCACCCCATAGCTGCATCAGCGCAGCTTTGGTGGCAGCCGTGGCACATGCGCCCGTCGTCCAGCCGCGGCGCAGCTCTGGTGTGGTCATATCTGTCATCTGCCACAACGATAGGCACGCAAACCGGTGACGGCAATCGCCAAACAGAGGTCGTTTGTCACCTTTCCAACAATGAGAGCAGGCGTCATAATGGCCCCATGACAACGCAAATCCCCTTACCCGAATACAGATGGCCCACCTTGGAAAAGGGTTGGGTCTGGCTGTGTGGCGCGGGCCCCGGTGATCCGGGGCTTTTGACAATGCACGCGGTAAATGCACTCAGGCAGGCAGATGTGGTAATCTATGATGCGCTTGTGCAAGAGCAAATCCTAAGCTGGGCACCGCAGGCAGACCACATCTACGCGGGCAAACGGGGTGGCAAACCATCGGCCAAGCAGCGCGACATCTCGCTTCGGCTTGTCGATCTGGCGCGGGAAGGCAGACGGGTGCTCCGGCTCAAGGGCGGCGATCCTTTTGTGTTCGGGCGCGGCGGGGAAGAAGCGCAGACACTGGTGCAACACGGCATCCCTATTCGAATCATTCCGGGCATTTCGGCAGGCATCGGTGGTTTGGCCTATGCGGGCATCCCCGTCACGCACCGGGACGTAAACCAATCGGTGACATTCGTGACGGGTCACGACCAGTCCGGCAATACACCAAGCTCGCTCGATTGGCGGAGCATTTCCAAGGGTAGCCAAGTGCTTGTGATTTATATGGGCATGAAGCACATCGCCCAGATTGCAGGGCAACTTATCGACGCGGGGCGCAACATCAACGAACCTGTTGCAGTTGTGACAACAGCCACAACGCAACAACAGCAAGTGCTTGAAACGACGTTGGGGGATGTCGTCGAAGACATCAGAACCGCAAAGCTTGAACCACCTGCAATCATCTGTGTCGGTCAATCGGTTCTGATGCGGCAAGTGCTGGACTGGCAAGGCATGGCAGCGGGCGACGCGCCGCGCAATCTTGATCCATTGGGCCGCGGCCGCCCGGCCGAAACCGGCTGATTTTGTCGATGCCGCCCCTCTTCATCTTGGCCCAAAAACTCCCGCCGGAGGCATCCCCACGCCTCCTCAAAGGATGAGCGTCCTCATTGCTGCCCCGTCATCGGGCAGCGGTAAAACCACCATCACCCTTGGCCTCCTGCGTGCGCTCAGCCGCACAATGGCTTTGCGCGGCGCCAAATCAGGTCCCGACTACATTGACCCCCGCTTTCATGAGGCCGCCTGCGCGCAACCCTGCCTGAACCTTGACGCATGGGCGATGACACCTGCGCAGATCCAGGCACGGGCGGCGGGCCAACTGCCGTTGATCGTTGAAGGGGCGATGGGTCTGTTTGATGGCGCACCACCTGACGGCAAGGGTTCGGCAGCCGACCTTGCACGGATTTTGGCGCTCCGAGTGATCCTGGTCGTGGACGCGGGAAAAATGGCAGGGTCTGTTGCCGCATTGGTGCAGGGCTTCATGCGATATGATCCGCACCTTGAGATCGCAGGCGTGATACTGAACAATGTCGGATCAGCGCGCCATGAAGCGATGCTGCGACGTGCGTTGGGTGACATCTCAGTGCTGGGCGCTGTCCCCCGCGATGCCACCCTCATCCAACCCGCGCGCCACCTTGGGCTGGTCCAGGCGCAAGAGCATCCCGAGCTGGACATCTTCCTTGATCGCGCCGCCGACATTGTCACAGCGCACGTCGATCTCGAACACATCGTATCGCTTCTCAAACCGCTGCCAGCACGGCCCGTTGTTTCGCCCCGGCCCCCGCCCGCGCAGCGGATTGCAATCGCGCAAGACGCCGCCTTCGCGTTCAGCTATCCGCATATCCTGCAGGAGTGGCATGCGGCTGGTGCGGAACTATCGTTCTTTTCACCGCTCGCAAACCAAACGGCGCCTGATGCGGATTTTCTATATCTTCCCGGCGGTTACCCGGAGCTTCACGCAGGCAGGCTGGCAGGGAATACAGATTTTTTGGAAAGTTTGCACACGACGCAAGCGGTGATCTATGGCGAATGCGGTGGGTATATGACCCTCGGCGAGACACTCACAGATGCAAAAGGCAACACCCATGCCATGGCAGGTCTTTTGCCGCTTCAGACATCTTTTGCCGCACGCAAGTTACATCTGGGCTACCGGCATTTGACCGCAGCCGAAGGGCCGCTCGCGGGCCGATGGACGGGCCATGAATTCCACTACGCCACAACGACCAGAGCCGATGGGCCACCGCTTTTCGCGGCGACAGACGCCGAAGGCACACCCCTGCCCCCGATGGGTTTGGTGCAAGGAAATGTCATGGGCAGCTTTGGACATATTATCGACCACAGGTAAGCCAAGCCTTGCCAGCCGGAAAAGACAGGCGTAGCCACGCATGATGACAATGATCGATGACGCCCGCGCCAAGCGCAATGTCGCCGTGCTGGTAGCCGCGCAAGCGATCCTTGGCGCACAATTGCCGATGATCTTCGTGGTTGGTGGCTTAGCGGGTGGGCAGCTTGCCTCCAACATCTGTCTGGCGACTTTGCCGATCTCATTCATCGTCTTTGGGTCGATGACAACCGCCCCCTGGATCAGCCCCTTGATGCAGCGCAACGGGCGGCGATTTGGCTTCATGCTGGGCGCATTTGCAGGTGCGGTGGGCGCTGCGGTATCGGCCTACGGACTTTATACCAGCTCCTTTGCGATCTTGCTGACAGGATCATATTTGACCGGCATCTATATGTCTGCGCAGGGTTTTTATCGTTTCGCAGCGACTGACACCGCCTCTGAGGGGTTTCGGCCCAAAGCGATCTCCTATGTGATGGCGGGCGGCTTGCTGTCTGCGATTTTCGGTCCGCAACTCAACAAATTCGTGCAAGATGCCTCCGTGGTGCCGTTTCTGGGGACCTATATCGCAATCATTTTGCTTAATCTGGTGGGGATGGCGCTTTTCTTGTGGTTGGATCTGCCAAAGGGCAGCAAATCGGAGCCAGAGGTCGTCCAGACCCCAGGCCGCAACCGCAAAGCCTTACTCAAAGACCCGCGGATCCTTGTCGCCATCATCTGTGCGATGGTGTCCTATGCATTGATGAACCTGGTAATGACTTCGACCCCATTGGCCGTTGTTGGCCGTGGGTATTCGACGGATAACGCCAATGACATCGTTTCCGCCCATGTTCTGGCCATGTTCGCGCCGTCGTTTTTCACTGGCCATCTTATCGCGCGTTTCGGCGTGGAAAAAATCATCGGGACGGGACTTGCCATCTTGATGGTGGCAGGTGGTGTGGCGCTCTCCGGTGTGGAACTGGGCAGTTTCTTCATCGCCTTGATCCTGCTCGGGATCGGTTGGAACTTCGGCTTTATCGGGGCGACCACAATGTTGGCAGGTGCGCATCGCCCGCAAGAGCGTGGTGCGGTGCAGGGCATGAACGATATGATCGTCTTTGGCATGGTAACGGTAGCGTCACTTGCTTCGGGCGGCTTGATGAACTGTGCAGGTGGGACCGCCGTGGAGGGCTGGAATGCCGTCAATCTGGCCATGGCGCCGTTTCTGGTCCTTGCGGCCGGGTCGCTCATCTGGCTGGCACGTCAACCGCGCCTATCGCCACCACCCGCGCAGTGAAACGTTCAAGAACCGCAAACTGTCTTTGGCAGGATTGAAGCCGATCGCGTCAGCGGCAACGCGTGCGGGCTCCGCCTGCGCAGCTTCTAGAACTGGCCGCGCATGATAGCCCGCAACCAAAGCCGCCCCCGATGCCTTTGACACAGTCCGACGCGCCGCACGCGCAGCAGCCAAACGCGCCTGAGCCGTCTTTGCCATGGCGCGTAGCCCTGCCTCACTGCTATCCAGCAACGGCTGGCGTCCTTGTTTTGTCAGCGCAGGCAACGCTTGAAAGATATTGGCTATTCCTACCGCGGCTGCAAAATCGCGCACTGTCGTTTCCTGCGCATCCCCCAAGAGCCGCGCGGCGGTCCAGATCAGATGCCCCGAAGTGGCGTTGATGTAGTCGGCGAAATGGGCTTCATCCTCAAACGGATCCGTGTAGACATCCCAGCGCCGCGCCGCGATAAGCCCGTCCAGACATGCCGCACCTTCAGCGTCTAAAATTGCGGCCAAAGCATCCACAACCTCATGCCTGCGCACTGTCCCACCAGCACCAATTTCTTCCAGAGCATCACGCCACCATTGCAGGCGCATTTCGGCGATCATCGCTTCCTGCGTCACCCAGGGCGCACGGGCCACTTCGATGTTGAATGCATAGAGCGGAAACAGGATCTTGCGCGCGGCAACAGGTGCCGCCATGGCCACACGAAACCGCAGAGGGTCCCCGCGTTCTACCAGTGCAGCGCAAGCGTCGAAGCTCATGTTTCGGCCTTTGCACCGTCACGGATCAGTTTCCAATTGATCGCGTCAATCAGCGCGTCGAAGGAGGCATCAACTATGTTCGCACTGACCCCGACCGTGGACCAGCGGCGGCCCTTGCCATCTTCGCTGTCGATGATAACGCGGGTCACGGCCTCCGTGCCGCCATTCGTTATACGCACTTTAAAATCAACAAGTTGCATATCGTCAATGATGGCCTGATAAGGCCCCAGATCCTTGGACAACGCCCTTGAAAGCGCATTGACGGGACCTTGGTCCGATCCATCCGGCCCTTGGCTTTCACTGACATTCAGCATCTTTTTGCCATGGACTTTGGTGACCACGACTGCCTCCGAGATGGAGACCATCTGGTTGCGCTTGTTCTTGCGACGCTCGACCGTCACGCGGTAGCGCTTGACCTCAAAGAACCGGGGCAATGTGCCAAGCTCTTCGCGCGCCAAAAGCTCGAAACTGGCCTGTGCGGTGTCATACGAATAGCCCTGCGCTTCGCGTTCCTTGATGCGCTCAACGATGCGCGGCAATGCGGGATCATCTGCCGCAACAACCAGTCCGGCGTCCAGCAAGCGCGCACGCAGATTGGACTGCCCGGCCTGATTCGACATCGGCACGATCCGGCTATTGCCGACAGTGGCAGGATCAATGTGTTCGTAGGTGCTGGGGTCTTTGGCAATGGCACTGGCATGGAGGCCCGATTTATGGGCAAAGGCGCTGGCACCAACATAGGCTGCCTGCTTTGCGGGCACACGATTGAGAATATCATCCAGCAGACGTGACGCCCGCCGCAACCCCTTCAAGGCTTCCAGCGACACACCCGTTTCAAACTGGCTGGCAAAGGGTTCTTTTAACAACAGCGTCGGAATGATTGTGGTCAGATTTGCATTGCCACACCGTTCTCCCAAGCCATTCAGCGTGCCCTGCACCTGCCGCGCACCAGCCAAGACCGCCGCCAATGTATTGGCAACCGCATTTTCGGTGTCATTATGCGTGTGGATCGCCAGATGATCGCCGGGAATGCCGCTCGCGATTACCGCATGGACGATATCGCTGACCTCATGCGGCAACACGCCGCCGTTGGTATCACAAAGCACAACCCAGCGCGCGCCCGCATCATAGGCCGCATGAATGGCTTTGAGCGCATAGTCGGGATTGGCTTTGTAGCCATCGAAAAAGTGTTCGGCATCAAACAGCCCTTCGCGCTCTTTGCCTGCAATATGGGCGAAACTGACTGAGATGTTTTCGATGTTCTCATCAAGCGTAATGCCAAGCGCGGTTGTGACATGAAAATCATGCGCCTTACCAACCAGACAGACCGCCGGCGTGCCCGCATTCACGACCGCTGACAGTACATCGTCGTTCTCAGCAGAGCGACCACTGCGTTTGGTCATCCCAAAGGCCGTGAATGTCGCATTGGTCTTGGGCGGGCTTGCGAAGAACTCCGTATCGGTTGGGTTCGCGCCCGGCCAACCGCCTTCGATATAGTCAAGACCCAGGCCATCGAGCACAGCTGTGATCTGGTGCTTTTCGTCTGCCGAAAACTGCACGCCTTGGGTTTGCGCACCATCGCGCAGGGTCGTGTCAAACAGATACAGACGTTCTTTGGTCATCACAGCCCCTCCAGCTTCGCGGCGTCAAAATCTGGACCGGGGGACCATGTCGCCTGCCCGCCCACATCTGTCACCTGCACGCCTGCGGCATTGAGGATGTCACGCACCTGATCGGCGCGGCCCCAATCCTTGGCAGCACGCGCCGCCGCACGGTCGGCCAGCAAAGCATCGACGCGTGCGGCAATCGCAGGCGCCACATTCGGCCCGGCCTCACCCCCGTCAAACATCGGGATTTTGGCCCAGTCATTCACCAGCCCCAGCATCCCCATCCCATAGGCAAACCCGGCGAGCGCTTGTGGGGTTTTGCCCTTGGACAACACATGCAGACGCGCCAAGGCACCGGATGTATTGATATCATTGGCCAAAACACCGATGAATTCTTCATCCGGTTTCCAGTCTCCGACCGCCGTCAATGCCTTGATAAGCTCCGGCCCGAACCCGTGACCCTGCAAAATACCATACCATTTGCGCAACGTGCCTTCGGCCTCCGCACGGCGGGTTTCGGTCCAGTCCATCGTCTTGCTGTAATGGGTGCCCAGCATGACCAGTCGGATCACCTCTCCCGGCACCCCCTGATCGAGCAGGTCGCGGATCGTGAAGAAATTGCCCAAGGACTTGGACATCTTCTTGCCCTCGACCTGTAGCATCTCATTGTGAACCCAGTAGCGGGCAAATTCGCCATGCGGATAGGCGCAGGCCGATTGTGCGATCTCGTTCTCATGGTGCGGGAATTGCAAATCGTTGCCGCCGCCATGAATGTCGAAGCTTTCGCCCAAAATCTCATGGCTCATGGCGGAGCATTCGATATGCCACCCCGGACGACCATACCCCCAAGGGCTATCCCAGCCCGGAACGCCATTACCAGAGGGCTTCCAAAGCACAAAATCCATCGGATTGCGTTTGTAAGGCGCGACCTCAACGCGTGCCCCGGCGATCATATCGTCAACAGACCGCCCCGATAGTGCCCCATACGCAGCATAGCTATCGACGGCAAATAATGCATGACCTTCGGCGGCGTAGGCGTGGCCTTTCGCGATCAGATCCTCAATCATCGCGATCATTTGCGGGATGTGGTCGGTCGCGCGCGGCTCATGCGTGGGGCGCAGCGCACCAAGGGCATCCATATCATCATGGTACCATTGGATGGTTTCGGCTGTGATATCACCAATGGCCCGCCCGTTTTGTGCGGCGCGGGCGTTAATCTTGTCATCGACATCCGTGAAATTGCGCACATAGATCACGGCATCGGCGCCATATTGTTCACGCAGCAATCGAAACAAGACATCAAATACCAATGATGGCCGCGCATTGCCCAGATGCGCGCGGTCATATACCGTCGGCCCACACAGATAGAGCCGGATGTTTTCCGGATCGATGGGAATGAATTCCTCGCGTTTGCGGGTCTTTGTATTGTGCAGCCGAATAGTCGTCATAATGCCTCACGCGCGCAGGTTACGCCGCGGGCTTACCAAGTTCAGTTTTGATTTGAAACGTGAAAGAGCAACCCGCGACTGATGTCAGCAGATAATAATGCAGCAGATAATGGTGCAGTTGCTCTTCATGCGGGCTTGGTAGCAGTTGGAAGGCCTCGCGTCCAGACGATCATTGACAGCATTAAGGACGCATGACGTCGCAGCGACTGCGGTGTCCGTCGGCATTGGCCTCAAAGCATTGCCAAAAAGGGTCAGCGATCAGTTCAGTCAGGTGTAGCAAATGACCTCGATCTCGACCTGATCGGCATCGTGGAAATAGAACCGCCGGCCGGGCTCATAATTGGCGTGGCTGTGGGGAGCAAACCCCAGCGCTCTGACCCTCCCTTCCACCGCATCCAGATCGTCAACAACAACACCAATATGGTTCAGCCCGCCGCGCGTTTGATAACTCGCATTGGTTTTCGGGACCGTTTGTTCCGGTTTCGCACCGGAATACACCGCGACGTAGCTGTCATCTGTTCCGACATGAACAGTATAGCCCGCCGCCTTTGCCGCGCCTTCCCAACGGATGTGCCAGCCAAAGATATCAGACAGCATTTGCGCCGTTCGGTGTGGATCCGAGACGGTGATATTGACGTGTTCAAGCTGGGCCATGAATTACATTCTCCGTTTGAAAGCAGTGATAACGCGGGCGAACAC
Organism: Yoonia sp.; assembly: GCF_042093035.1. Classification (GTDB taxonomy): domain Bacteria; phylum Pseudomonadota; class Alphaproteobacteria; order Rhodobacterales; family Rhodobacteraceae; genus Yoonia. Next base: position 8,162 of record NZ_JBELFI010000048.1, read on the forward strand.
GCTGGGTTTTGTTGATCGGCTGATGTCTTGAAAGCAGCCGCAGCCCAAGTCATGCCCCCATCCCAAACCGTCGCGCTTCATCGCAGCGAGTGCTTCGGGGTCGGCGCAGTAGCGTTTGCTGTGCTGGGTGAGCATGGGAAACCTCCTCTATCAATCTGTGTTCATATCTGTTGTAATTTCTCAAGTTAACTTGAGATCAAGGATTTTCTGCATGTCCCACGGATTGAGCATAGGAGACCTCGCTGCGCGTACCGGCCTCGCTGTGTCCGCGATCAGGTTTTATGAAACCCACGACATTATCAAACCGGTGCGCAATGCAGGCGGGCATCGGCGTTATGGGCGTAGCGATATCAGGCGGTTGTCGTTTGTGATGGCCGCCCAGAAGCTTGGGTTCTCTCTGTCAGAGATCGCCCCGCATCTGCATCGCCTGCCCGATCACAAAGCCCCCACGAAAGCCGATTGGACCCGCATCAGCACGAAATTTCGCAAAGACATCGACGCCCGCATCGACGCACTGGAGGAGCTGCGTGACAAGCTTGACGGCTGTATTGGCTGTGGCTGTCTGAGCCTCAAATCATGCGCGCTTTACAATCCGGGCGATATGAAGGCGGCAGAAGGCGCTGGTCCGCGCAATCTGACCGCGATCACCACTTGACTTCGCCGCCTTCTCATCGTTCCCCTGCGGGTTATGAAACTCTCGCATCGTATCACCAATATCACCGGCGGTGGCTCTGACGGCTGGGACGTCTTTTATAGAGCCCGCCAAATGAAAGCGGACGGTTTGCCCGTCATTGAGCTCACGATCGGAGAACATGACATCCGCACCAGTCCGCTTATCCTGGGGGCGATGTATGATGCAGCGACTGCCGGGCATACGGGCTACGCTGCGGTGCCGGGCACTGTCACGCTGCGCGAAACCGTGGCGGCCCGGATCGCAAAACGGAGTGGCGTGCCCACCCACAAAGAAAACATCCTGATTACGCCCGGCGGACAGGCCGGGCTTTTCGCCGCCCATATTGCCGTTTGCGACGACGGCGATACGGCTGCTTTTATTGACCCTTTTTACACCACCTACCCCGGCACAGTGCGCACGGCCGGTGCAATCCCGAAGGTGATCGTGACTGGCCCGGAGACATCCTTTCAACCGACCAAAGATGCATTGATGACTGCCACAAAAGGGGCCAAATCGCTTCTGGTCAACAGCCCCAACAACCCCACTGGCGTCGTCTATTCCGCGCAAACAATGCAGGACATCGCCGATGTGTGCATTGCCAATGATCTCTGGTTGATTTCGGATGAGGTCTACGACACACAAATCTGGGACGGCACGCATATCACGCCGCGCAGCTTGCATGATATGGCAGAGCGCACGTTGGTTATTGGCTCGATGTCCAAGAGCCACGCCATGACGGGCAGCCGGATCGGTTGGATTTGCGGGCCAGAGAACGCAATTGCACAGTTGCTGAACAAAGCCACGCATACCAACTACGGCGTGCCCGGTTTTATTCAGGATGCCGCCGAATATGCGCTGAACCAAGGTGATGAGGTCGAGGAAAGGGTCGCAGCCCCGTTCCGCCATCGTCGTGATCTGACAATGCAAGCCCTGGCGGGACAAAACGTGGTCCGCGCCGTTCCTGCGCAAGGCGCGATGTATGTGATGCTCGACATTCGGGCAACGGGCATGGATGGCGAAAGCTTTGCCAATGCACTTCTGGACGAAGAACTGATCGCCGTGATGCCGGGTGAAAGCTTCGGAAAGGCCGCCGCGGGTCACCTGCGCGTGGCGATGACGGTGGATGATGCCAGCTATGTCGCGGCGCTCAGCAAATTGATTGCTTTCGCGCAAGACCGGGCGGCTTAAGGTGCGGCGATTTTGCCACCGCTGACAGGCGCCCGCACACCTGTTGTCTCGGGGCTGGACAGCGGCAACCCCTTCGCCGCCCGCACCGCCAAAAATGCAAAAGCCTGCGCTTCAAGCATGTCCCCATCGAGCCCTGCGGCCTCCACCGGTTGCACCGCACAAGGCAGCGCCTGCATCAAACCTGCCATGATCGTCTTATTGTGCCGTCCGCCACCCGAAACCAATACGCGCGCAGGTATCTCGGGGCAAAGTGCCAGCCCCGCCTTGACGCTTAGCACCACAGCGGCGGCGAGCGTCGCCAACGCATCTGCGTCGCCCAAATTGCCAACATCCGCAGACAGCCCGCCAAAGGCGTCGCGGTCCAGCGACTTTGGCGCCGCTTGAGCGAAATACGGATGCATCCCGAAGCGCGCCAAAACGTTTTCCTCCGCGATCCCATGACTTGCGCGCGTGCCATCCTTGTCAAATGCTTCGCCCAACCGCTGCATCGTCAGATCATTCATCGGCGCATTGGCGGGACCAGTGTCAAAGGCAAGCAAAGCCTTGGGGTCAGCAGGGTCTTCGCGTGTCGGATCAACCCATGTCAGATTGCCTACACCGCCAAGGTTCAAAAACACGACCGGTGCCAAAGCGCCGATCCATTTGGCCAACGCGAAGTGATAGAACGGAGCCAGTGGTGCGCCCTGCCCGCCATGCGCCACGTCATTGCTGCGAAAATCCCACGCCACGGGATAGCCCAAGACCTGTGCCAGCCGCTGCCCGTCACCGCATTGATGGGTGCCCCGTCCACGCGGGTCATGGGCGAGCGTCTGGCCATGGAAACCTGCGATATCAATGCCTTGGAAACTCTGCATGAGCTCTAGATGCACGTCTTCGACAATCCGGGCCGCACCCGCAACATCATCGGAGTGCCAGCGCCCCAAATGCGCCTTCACAACGGCCTGCTCCGCAGCGCTATAAGCGCGGTAGGCGGTCGCGCCAAAATCATAAATCTGGACCCCGTCGGTTTCGATCACCGCCGCATCCACACCGTCCAGCGACGTCCCCGACATTGTCCCCAATGCCAAAGCCCTGTCCCCTTGCAACATCCGCTTTCCCTTCGCCCCTTGCCTGACTATAGAGTGCCCCGAGACGCAAACAGGAACAAGCCAATGACCTACCATCCGAAATCCGAGTTTATGAACGTCATGATGACGCGCGGCTTCTTGGCGGACTGCACGGATTATCAAGGCCTCGACGAGGCGCTGAGCAAAGGCGTTGTTCCCGCCTATATCGGCTTTGATGCAACGGCGAAATCGCTGCATGTGGGCTCTTTGATCCAGATCATGATGCTACGGTGGTTGCAAAAGACCGGCCATAAGCCGATCACACTGATGGGTGGCGGCACCACGAAAGTGGGTGACCCGTCGTTCCGTGCCGATGAACGCCCTTTGCTGGGACCAGCGCAGATCGACGACAACATCGCAGGCATCAAACAGGTGTTTTCCGCCTATCTGCATTATGACGACGCCCCAGCGGGTGCAATGATGATTAACAACGCCGAATGGCTGGACGGGTTGAAGTACCTCGATTTCCTGCGCGACATCGGGCGGCATTTTTCGATCAACCGGATGCTGTCCTTTGAAAGCGTGAAATCGCGACTGGATCGGGAGCAGTCGCTGTCTTTCCTGGAATTCAACTACATGATCTTGCAGGCTTATGACTTCCTTGAGCTGAACCGCCGCTATGGCTGTCTGCTGCAAATGGGCGGCTCCGATCAGTGGGGCAATATCGTCAATGGTATCGACCTGACGCGCCGTGTGCTGGATCAAGAAATTTACGGTCTGACATCACCTTTGCTGACAACCAGCGACGGCAAGAAGATGGGCAAATCGCAGTCAGGTGCCGTTTGGCTGAACCCGGATATGTGCAGCCCCTATGAGTTTTGGCAGTTCTGGCGCAATACGACAGACGCGGACACAGGCCGTTTCTTAAAGCTATACACCGAATTGCCGGTGGACGAATGTGACCGTTTGGGTGCGCTGGAAGGCTCTGATATCAATGCTGCCAAGATCATCCTTGCCAATGAGGTGACAACGCTGTTGCACGGCGCGGATGCTGCGAAAGCGGCGGAGTCTACGGCCCGCGAAGTCTTTGAAAAGGGCGGCGTGGGTGATGATCTGCCGACACTGACGTTGAGCGCGGATGATCTCGGCGATGGCATGTCGATTGTGCAAATTATCGTCAAATCCGGTCTGGCCAAAAGCGGCAAGGAAGCCAAGCGGCTGATTGCGGAAAACGGTGCAAAGCTGAACGACGCCCCGCTGACGGACGCAGGCATCATTATCGACGCAGCGGGCCTTTCCCGGCCGATCAAGCTGAGTGCGGGCAAAAAGCGTCATGCGCTTGTCCAACTGGGCTAAGACAGAAACTGAGCCGCAATCAGGATCGTGACCGCTGCGCAAGCTGACCCAAGCAAGGCTGGTCGCGGGGCTGGTCCAAATATCCCGATAGCCGCAAGATTTGTCTTTTTGGCGAAGCCATGGCCCGTATCTTGCGTCTATGATCTTTGAGATGGCTGAACAGGCTGGAATCCTCCGTCATCCCCCGCTATCACGATTTCGACTGAATACGAGGTGTCACCATGACACAAACCATTCTTGAGCGCTGCGAGGCCAATGGACTGCGCATGACAGACCAACGCCGCACGATTGCGGGTGTGTTGCAGGATGCCGACGATCACCCCGATGTTGAAGAGCTTTATAACCGCGCCTCTACAGTGGACCCGCGGATCTCGCTGGCCACGGTTTATCGCACCGTAAAGCTTTTTGAAGAAACCGGCATTCTGGAAAAGCATGAATTCGGCGATGGCCGTGCCCGCTATGAGGCCGCCGACCGCGACCACCATGATCATTTGATCAACGTCAACTCAGGCGAAGTCATCGAATTCGTCGATCCAGAGATAGAAGCTCTGCAAGAACGCATCGCCCAAAAGCTGGGCTACCGCCTGATGGGGCACCGGCTTGAACTCTACGCCGTGCCTCTGACTGACAAGGACAAGTAAGACTTGGACAATATCCGCGGTGCGGCCTTTATGGTCTTTTCGATGTTCTGTTTCGCGGTGGAGGACGCGTTAATCAAGTTATTGGCCGAGGCCATGCCAGTGGGTCAAATCCTGTCGCTGATCTGTTTGGGTGGTTTGATCTTGTTTCTTTGCTGGAGCAAATTCAAAGGCGAAAACCTTTGGCAGCCTGCCTATCTGGACACCAAAGTCGTTTTGCGCAGCTTTAGTGACGTCGCCGGAGCCATGATGTTTGTGACATCGTTGACGCTGATCCCGCTGACGACGGCCTCTGCCGTTATTCAAGCCACGCCACTGGTTGTGGCAATGGGGGCTGCGGTGTTTTTGGGACAAGGCATTGGCTGGCGCCGTTGGATTGCCATTTTGATAGGGTTTGCAGGCGTTTTGATCATCATTCGACCGGGAATGGAGGGGTTCACCCCCGCGACCCTTCTTGCGGTTGGTGGGATGCTGGGGTTGGCAGCGCGGGATTTGTTTACGCGCGGGCTGACGGTAACACTGTCTGGCACGCAACTTGCGATCCATACGTTCGCATTGATCGTGCCTGCCGGGTTTATCTTGATGTATCTGCAAGGCCAAACCCCGACGGTCCCCGATACGCGTGATACATTGATCCTGATAGCAGCGATATTCATCAGCATGATTGCCTATTTGGCGATTGTTGCTGCCACGCGTGGCGGGAATGCCGGCATTATTTCATCCTTTCGCTACAGCCGCATGATCTTTGCCCTGATCATTGGCTATCTGGTGTTTGCCGAAGTCCCTGACGCCGTAACCCTGATTGGGGCCGGGATCATCGTCACATCAGGCATTTACACACTCCGGCGCGAAACCAAGCTGCGCCGTGCTTCCCTATCTGCAAATCCCGCGCTATAGAGGCGCTGATACCGCTAACATTCGCCCTTAGGAGCCAAACATGAGCACCATCATTGATATCCACGCCCGCGAAATCCTCGATAGCCGTGGCAACCCCACGGTCGAAGTCGACGTGATCCTCGAAGACGGCACCATGGGCCGTGCGGCCGTGCCTTCGGGCGCATCCACCGGCGCGCATGAAGCTGTCGAGAAGCGTGATGGTGACAAGAGCCGCTACATGGGCAAAGGCGTGTTGGAAGCGGTTGCGGCCGTCAATGGCGAAATCGCCGAAGCCATCCTCGGCTTTGACGCCACCGAACAGGTGGCCATCGACATGGCAATGATTGAGCTTGACGGCACCCACAACAAAGGCCGCCTTGGGGCGAACGCCATCCTGGGTGTCTCTATGGCCGTTGCAAAAGCCGCTGCGGACTTCACAGTACAGCCGTTGTTCCGCTATATCGGTGGTACCTCTGCACGGACCCTGCCGGTACCGATGATGAACATCATCAACGGGGGCGAGCACGCCGATAACCCCATCGACATTCAGGAATTCATGATTATGCCTGTGGCCGCGGACAACATCCGCGAAGCCGTGCGTATGGGCTCTGAGGTGTTTCACACGTTGAAAAAAGAACTCTCCGCTGCCGGCCATAATACCGGCATCGGCGATGAGGGCGGCTTTGCGCCGAACCTTGCCAGCACGCGCGTGGCCCTTGATTTCATCATGACCTCCATCCAGAAAGCAGGCTACAAACCGGGCGAGGATATCTATCTCGCGCTCGATTGTGCGGCGACGGAATACTATAAGAACGGCAAATATGAGATGGTCGGCGAAGGGGTTTCGCTGACGTCGGAAGAAAACGCAGCTTACCTGGCGAAACTGGCCGAAGATTACCCGATCATCAGCATCGAAGATGGCATGTCAGAGGATGACTGGGACGGCTGGAAAACCCTGACAGATATGATCGGCGCTAAGGTGCAATTGGTCGGTGACGATCTGTTCGTGACGAACCCTGCCCGCTTGGCAGATGGCATTGCCAAAGGCTCTGCCAACTCCATGCTGGTGAAAGTCAACCAAATCGGCACATTGACCGAAACATTGCAGGCCGTCGACATGGCGCACCGTGCGCAATTCACCAACGTGATGTCGCATCGCTCCGGCGAAACTGAGGACGCGACGATTGCAGACTTGGCCGTAGCCACAAACTGCGGACAGATCAAAACCGGGTCGTTGTCGCGGTCTGACCGTCTGGCCAAGTATAACCAGCTGATCCGTATCGAAGAGCTGCTGGGTGAAACGGCGATCTACGCAGGCCGGAGTATCCTGAAAGGATGATCCTGAACGCGGGCATGTATGATGTCCCCGGCGGGCATGTGGCAACCATCGTCACCCATCTTGAGATGACGACCCCCACCATGCCCGCGCAATTGCCTTTTCCGGACGGCATCACAGCAACCAGTCAAGACGTTGATCCTGTAACCTATCGGGCGATTTTTCGGTCGGTTGGTGGGCCTTGGCTGTGGACCTCTCGGCTTTTGCTGGATGATGCAGCATTGGCGAAACTTCTGGATGACCCGCTGAATGAAATTTGGGTGCTGCGTCAGGATGGCACTGATATCGGATTGATTGAATTGGATTTCAGCAAGCCGCAGGAATGCGAGCTGGTGCTGTTTGGCATGGTTCCAACAGCCACCGGACAAGGGCTTGGCGGACCGATGATGGCATTGGCACAATCGCGTGCCTTTGCGCGCAAGATTAGGCTTTTCACCGTCCACACCTGCCACCTTGACGACCCGCGCGCCCTGGCATTTTATCAGCGCATGGGCTTCAACCCGGTCAAGCGTGCGGTTGAAGTCTTTGCCGATCCTCGTCTGACTGGCACCCATGACCCCGCAATCGCACCGCACATCCCATGCCTGAAATGACCGCAGATGATGTCATCGCGCAACTGGACCTGACCCCGCATCCAGAGGGCGGGTATTATCGTCAAACATGGATCGCGGAAAATGATGGGCGGGCGATGGGCACCTGCATCTATTTCTTGCTCAAAGCGGGGCAATCGAGCCACTGGCACGCGGTCGATGCGGTCGAGATTTGGCATTTTTACGCTGGCGCGCCGCTAATTCTGTCACTGGCCGCCACCCTTGCGGGGCCTGCCAACGATATCTTGCTTGGCCCCGAACTGGCCGCCGGACAAATACCGCAAGCCATTGTTTCTACTGGCCATTGGCAAAAAGCGGCAACAACGGGCGATTGGACACTCGTGGGCTGTACCGTCTCTCCCGGTTTTCAATTTGAAGGTTTCACCCTCGCCGATCCGGGCGTGGATATCCCCCGTTAGCCCGCCGGATCCTTGAGAAAAGCATCCTCCTCAGGCATTTCGCCGGTCTCCAGAATGTGCATCATCTCACCGTTTAACTGCGCCTCGCGCGGGCCTAACAGCTCTTTCACCCGGCGCACGTATTCTTCGTTCTGCATCACTGGAATATTCGGATCATAGGCATCGGCAAGCGTAATCATTGAATCGCGATCATGGCGATTGAACGCATCCACCATCAATTGCGCGCGATCTTTCGGCACGTGCATAGCTTCCAACGCGGACCGGCCCATGCGCAGCGAACTGTCGTAGTTTTCGCGGATAATGTCCCGGCAGCCTGCCGCCCAAAGCTCATAGACGTGGTGGCGATCAACGGCACGCGCGATGATATGGACGTGTGGTGCCGTTGTGTGCACGTAATGCACCAGTTCCGTCAGCTTGTCCTTGTCATCAATGGCTGCGACAAAGATCTTTGCATTATGCAGCCCCGCAGCATGCAGAAGATCGGGGCGAGTGGCATCGCCATAATATATACGCGCCCCGAATTGCCGCATATTTTCGAGGTGTTGTGCGTTGTAGTCGATCACGGTCAGATTGTATCCCGCAGCGCTGAGTATCCGACGCACAAGCCCACCGATCCGGCCACCGCCTGCGATAATCACCTCACCCTGCTCTTCGATTTCATCTGCCTCTCCAGTATCGGCGGCGGCGTAGCGGGGTACGATCACGCGATCATAAAAGATGAATAAAAGCGGCGTCAGCATCATCGAGATCGCGACCACCAACAGCAGTTGATCCGCCAGCATCTGCGGCAGGATCATATTCGTGACCGAAAACGACAGCAGTACAAAGCCGAACTCACCGGCCTGCGCAAGACTGAGCGCCAGCAACCACCGGTCCGCGCCGCGCAACTTGAAGACCATCGCAAGAACCGCCAGCACCCCCGCCTTGACCGCGATCAAAACCACAGTCAGGCCAAGGATCAGCGCCATGTTCTCCGCCAACAAACCAAAGTTGATCGCAGCACCCACCGT
>NZ_JBELFI010000049.1:0-17096 GCF_042093035.1 Yoonia sp.
GCTCTTCCGATCTGTCCTGGCCGAAATTGGTGTGAATTTTGTGGACAATCCAGAGGCTTTGACGCGCTGGAAAGAAGCTGGCGCAGAGATCGACGGCGAACGTGTGCGTATCCCGCGCGGTTTGGCCCGCAAGCTGTGTGCGACCGCCCCCTCCGAATACACCCAACATGCCCGCAACCCAGACCGCAATGTTGTCGTAGGCGGCAAGAACCTGGTTCTTGCACCCGTCTATGGCCCGCCCTTTGTGCGCGATGCCGAAGGCGGCCGCCGCTATGCGACGATGGCCGATTTCGAAAAATTCGTGAAGCTGGGGTATATGTCCAAGTGGCTACACCATTCTGGTGGCACCGTCTGCGAACCCACCGATGTGGCCGTCAACAAGCGCCACCTTGATATGCTATTGGCGCATATGGTCTATAGCGATAAACCGTTTATGGGGTCTGTGACTGAGCCCAGCCGCGCCCAAGACAGCATTGAGATGTGTGAAATCCTTTTTGGGAAAGAGTTTGTCCGCGACAACACGGTGATGACCTCGCTTATCAACATCAACTCGCCGCTGACCTTTGACAGCATCATGATGGGCGCTTTGGAGGTTTTTGCGAAAAACAATCAGGCCTCGATCATAAGCCCATTCATTGTGGGCGGTGCGATGGCGCCTGTTTCCGTGGCGGGGACGTTGACGCAAGTCCTGGCGGAAGTCCTTGCAGGTGTGGCCTATAGCCAGATCGTGCGTCCCGGTTCACCTGTAGTGATGGGAACCTTTGTGACCTCGATCGACATGAACTCTGGCGCCCCGACCTTTGGCACGCCGGAGGCGTCGCATATCACCTACGGGGCCGGGCAGTTGGCACGGCGCTTGGGGCTGCCTTATCGGTCTGCGGGGTCATTTTGCGGCTCGAAATTGCCTGATGCCCAAGCCGCTTATGAAACCGCGAACAGCCTGAACATGGGGCTTTTGTCGGGTGTGAACTTCATGCTGCACAGTTGTGGCTGGCTGGAGGGCGGGCTTGTGGCCTCCTTTGAGAAATTCGTGATGGATGCCGATATGCTGGGCACATTGCACCACTTCGCCAAAGGCGTGGATATGTCTGAGAACGGGCAAGCCATAGGGGCAATCGAAGAAGTCGGCCCCGGTGGTCACTATCTGGGCTGCGAACACACGCAACAAAACTTCAAATCGGCCTTCTGGCGCTCCGATTTGTTTGACTATAAACCGTTTGAGACATGGGACGAGGAAGGCGCACGCGACACCCAGACGCTCGCCACTGCACGGGTCAAGAAATTGCTGGATACCTATCAGCAACCTGCACTTGATCCCCAGATTGAGGCCCGTTTGCGTGCTTATGTCGCCGACAAAAAGGCGAGTATGCCGGACGCTTTCACCTAAACAAGACGCAGGGCAGTGGCGCGCATCAGCTGCGCCTCGCCCAAGATGGCAATGAGTATTTCAACATGGTGCGAGGGGCGGTAATCGCCGGTTTTCGCCTGTCTGAGTGCATTCGACTCTGCCTCAAGATCAAGCAATTGCATCAATGCTGCACCATGTCGGGGCAGTCTCTCGCATTGTAGAATGCGACGCAAATGAACCTCCCGCCGGTATTCGTCCAATCCAAATCTGGCCGCGCGCGCAAGGAGTTTTGGGCGCTGCAATGTGGCGACGCGGGTCTGTAAATCAAGCATGTTATATCCGTCCTTTGGTCGAGAATGTGATCGCACCATCACACAACCTACGCGGGTGTTGCGTGATCGGGTCAATGACAGAACGCACCGGTTATATATTCTTATCATTCTGAAAGGAGGGTTGACGGACGATCTACATGGTTAACAATTAGATAACAATACATGTTGGGGTTGTGTAATGGCTTTGCAATGCTGCCACCTGGCCGCGCTTGCAATGGCGATGAATTTGGCAAAAGGGGAGAGGTGAGATGACCATGACACAAGGGCAAGTAACGTCGCATAAGTTTCCGCGCTGGGTGCCGGATGCGGCACGGCACTATCTTGTCCATACTGAAACCGGTGTCTCGATCCGGGCGGTTGCGCGGGCCAGCGATTGTCATCCCTCGACCGTCATGCGGCAGGTGCGCCGTTTTGAAGGGCGGCGCGATGATCCGCTGATTGATGCTGCCTTGACGTCGCTGTCAGAACACGTCGCAGCTTGTGATCTTGAACGAAAAAGGACCAATGACATGATGAATATCGCTTGCACACCGAAAGTACCTTCGCAGGGGCTGGGCCTCACACAGGCGCGGATAGATCAGGAGGCAAAGCGGATTTTGCGCCGTTTGTGCGAACAGGGCGCAGTTCTTGCGGTCGCACGTGAGATGGAAACGGCCGTTGTCGTGCGTGTCACGCCCCAAGGCGAGCAAGTGCGTACCGCTATCGTCGAGCGCGAGATTGCGCAGGCTATCGCGCTCAAAGACTGGATTACATGTCCTGATCCCGAAGGCCGGATTGCGCGCTACTTTATAACCAATACCGGGCGGGCCGCGTTGCGCCGCCTCACGGCGGCAGATGAAAACCGCGCCAGTGGTTTTGCAGAGATCCATGCCGATCCTGACAGTGATGCAGGCTGGGATATTGCCACTCTTGAAGGTGTCACACGTGCCCCGCTGCGCTATCAGACCACCGAAAGCCCGCTGGTGGGGCTGGCACGCCGCAAGGACCGTGACGGCAAACCCTTCTTGTCGCGCGATTTGGTCGCCGCAGGGGAACGGCTACGCGAGGATTATGAACTGGTCGAGGTTGGCATGGGCGGCGTAGAAAGCTGGGACAGTTTTATGACCGGAGACGGCCCTGACGCCACCGATGGCACGAAAGGTGCAGTCGACGCACACCGCCGCATCAAGGATGCGCTTGCCGATTTGGGACCGGGTCTGGGCGATGTAGTTTTGCGCTGCTGCTGCTTCCTTGAAGGGTTGGAGCAGACTGAAAAGAAGATGGGTTGGTCTGCGCGCTCTGGTAAAATCGTCCTGCGGATCGCCTTGCAGCGGCTGATGCGTCACTACGCAGAGACCCAGGGCCGCTTTGGTCCGATGATCGGCTAGACATGCGTGATATGCAGCCCCGTCATGCGCGCCACCGCGAACATTGGACAAAGGCCCACACCAACGCTAGGTAGGCTCTGACAAGATCGGAGCATCAAATGGCCACACGTGACCTGAAAATCCCCGCCCAGCGCCACCCCGAAAAGCAGCGCCGCCCGGACGCAGCGCAGCCAAAGAAGCCAGACTGGATCCGGGTGAAAGCGCCCGTATCGCAAGGGTACAAAGACACCCACAAGATCATGCGCGAACATAAATTGGTCACCGTCTGCGAAGAAGCCGGTTGCCCGAATGTGGGTGAATGCTGGTCCCAAGGTCACGCCACGATGATGATTATGGGAGAAGTCTGCACCCGTGCCTGCACTTTCTGCAACATCGCGACCGGCAAACCGCCGGAGGATCTGGATGTGTTTGAACCGGGCCGCGTTGCCGATGCGGTCAAGAAGCTTGGCCTCAATCATGTGGTCATCACATCCGTTGACCGCGACGATGTCGAAGATGGCGGCGCAGAGCATTTCGCCCAGACCATTCGTGCCATCCGTCGCCAGTCACCCAAGACAACAATCGAAATTCTGACACCTGACTTTATTCGCTGTAAGCCAAAGGTGCTTGAGATCGTGGTCGAAGCCCGCCCAGACGTGTTTAACCATAATCTTGAAACTGTGCCGGGCCTCTACCCCGAAGTGCGCCCCGGTGCGCGCTACTTCCATTCGCTGCGGCTCTTGCAGCGCGTCAAGGAACTTGACCCGACCATGTTCACAAAGTCCGGGATTATGGTTGGGCTGGGCGAAGACAAACAGGCCGTTACCCAGGTGATGGAAGATATGCGCGCCGCTGACATCGACTTTCTGACGATCGGCCAATATCTGCAACCTACACCCAAGCACCACAAAGTGGATCGCTTTGTGACACCAGAAGAATTCAAATCCTATGAAAAGACAGCTTTTAACAAGGGCTTCCTGATGGTGTCCTCGACCCCGCTGACGCGTTCATCCTACCACGCCGGCGATCACTTCGCTAAATTGCGTGCGGCGCGTCAAGAAAAGCTGGGTCTGGCGTAACCCTACTCGTTTGCGATGGCCGGAATTGCCTTGAGGTAAGCGGCCATAGCTGCGCGGTCTGCGTCGCTCAAGCGGGCCGTATTGCGCACAACAGCCGCCATTGATCCGCCTACCACATCAAATTCAGGCGTGAAGCCACTCTTGAGGTATTCGGAGATCTCAGGCTCTGACCAAGACAGGGCGCCGTCGGTAATGTTTGGGATACGGCCTTTGCCCGATGGGTTTGGCGCACCTGCCATCCAGTTGTCGTAGTCCAAACCACCAAGCGCTGTCCGTGGTGTGTGGCATTCCGCGCAGTGTCCCAATGCCTCCACCAGATAGCGGCCGCGGGTCAGTTCAGCTGTATCGGGGCTGTCAAGCACCCATTCGGTTGAGACAAACAGCGCCTTCCATACCCCCAAAGCAATCCGTTGATTAAAGGGGAAGGCCAACTCATGCGGCGCATTTGGTTTATCGGAGGCGGGAAGGGTCCGCAGGTAGGCTATCAGGTCAGCGACATCCTGCAGCGTCGCCTTGTTATATGCGGTGTAGGGAAGGGCGGGATAAAGATGTGCGCCATCTCGCCCCACACCGGCCAAAATCGCTGAGGCCAGTTCAAGATCGCTCCAATTGCCGACGCCATACGTGTCATCGCTTGAGATATTTGGGGCGACGAAAGTTCCAAAGTCGCTCACAAACCGCTGACCGCCAGTCAATAGACCAGCAGGTCCATCGATTGCGGCGTGACAAGAGGCACAACCCGCTGCGGCAAATACCAACGCGCCATTGTCTAGATTAGGTACAAGCCCGGCGAGCGCATCGTCCGGCAAAGGGTGCGGCCGGGTGGCAAACCAGCCGACCACAACGCCCACAATGACGAGCAACAAGATCCCGCGCAGGGCTTTCATATCTAGTTGCGTGGCACGCGATACGCCTCATGACAGGCGCCGCAGGACTGGCCGACGGGACCAAAAGCGGCGCGCAGGGCATCAACACCGTCACCTGCAACGGCGGCGAGCGCAGCAGAGGTCGTCTCAAGCGCGGTTTTCTTTGCCAGATAACCTTCCATGTCGATGAAAATCTCTGGTTTGGCGCGACTTCCTTCAACGCGGCTATCGGTGCCTTCAACCCAATAGCGTGTCTGATCGAGGCCTGCCAATGCGGCAAGATTGGTCGCGGCAGTCGTAGCGACCCCGGCGTCATATGGCATCTTATTCTGCGCCATCGCGCCGAGCGGGGCGAGGTTGAAGCCATAAAGCCCCATTTGTGCCTGACGCGCATCCATCGCGCGTTGTTGGTCTTGGGTCAGGTGGCTGCCGGCATAAGCCGCACCTGAAACAGTGATCGCCAGAGCGGCAGCGAAAGTGGTAATTTTTTGAAAGGGCATGCGGTATATCCTCAAATGGTTGCGGGTATTGATATAAACCCTAGCGTTTCGTGGCCTGCGGTCAATTGACGCTGAAGTGAAGCGCTACCGAATGCCCCGAATATTGTTGGGTGTCAGCGCGTCGGGCCAGCCCCAGAGCGTCTCGATGCCGTAAAGGATCAGCGCGATTGCGATGATCCCAGCCGCGAACCTGATCTTGGCGGACGACGGTGGGTTCTGCGCCCACCGCTTCATCATCAAAAGCCAACGGGGGTTCATGCGGGGTTCGTGAAACGCACCTTGCCGATGAACGGCAGGTTGCGGTTGCGTTGGCCGTAATCAATCCCGTAACCCACGACAAATTCATCGGGGATCTCAAATCCGGTCCAGAAAGCCTTGAAGTCCACTTCCCGGCGGGAGGGCTTGTCCAACAAGGCAATCGACTTTAATCGCGCCGGTTTGCGCGTCAGCAGCAATTGCGTGACATGGCTGAGCGTGTGGCCGGTGTCCACGATGTCCTCGACCACCAGCACATCACGCCCTTCGATCTGGCCGCGCAGGTCTTTGAGGATACGGACCTCGCGGCTGCTTTCCATACCGTCGCCATACGAAGAGGCTTCAAGAAAATCGACTTCTACCGGCAAGTCCAGTTCACGCACCAGATCGGCGATGAAAACGAAGGAGCCGCGCAGCAGTCCCACGACAACCAACTTATCTGTTTTACTGAATTCGGCCTTGATTTCGCTCGCCAGTTCTTCGATCCGCGCGGCAATCGATTTGGCACTAATCATGGTGTCGATAACATAGGGTGGGTGCGACATTGGGGCCTCGGCAAGTGATTTGTGGTTGATTTCTTCGGCGTAGTTTACGACATCCGTAGCGCAAGTCACCCGCGAAAGACCCTCAATGCCGCGCCACGCCGAGACAAAATTTCTGCCCTACACAGCACAGCAGATGTACGACCTGGTGGCGGACGTCGGCAGTTACCCCAAGTTTCTGCCCTGGACTGTTGCGGCCCGCGTCCGCAGCGTGACGGATAGGGGGGATCATAAGGTGATGCTCGCTGATCTGGTGATTTCGTTCAAAGTCTTCCGCGAGAAATTCGGCAGCCGCGTGTTGCTTTGGCCCAAGGAGATGAAGATCGACACGGCCTATCTGGATGGCCCTGTGCGGCACCTGGAAAGCGAATGGCGCTTTCGGGAGGTCGCAGGCGGCTGTGAAGTCTCGTTCGAAGTTGATTTCGAATTCAAAAGCCGTCTATTACAAGGGGCGGCGGGCATATTTTTCAATGAGGCGATGCAACACGTGGTGCGGTCGTTTGAGCGCCGTGCCGCAGAGCTTTACCCGAAAACCTAGACGTCGGTTTAATTGGCTGTTGCCGGAGCCTCCGGCAGGAGTTTTTTGGCCAAGATGAAGCAGGGTGGTCCCCCCCCCCCCCTTGACGGGCGGGGGGGACCGATCTTCCTAGCTGTTGAATTCATAGGCGCGTTCGCCGTGAACGCTGAGATCGAGCCCGGTCGTTTCGGTGTCTTCGTCAACACGCAGCGGTGTGATTGCCTTGCAGATGAAGATCAGCGCGATTGTACCGACAATGGTGTAGCCGCCCACAATCGCAAGGCTGCCCAATTGCGCGGCCCATGCGCCCGCGCCGAAGACCGCGATCATCAAGGAGCCAAAGATACCGCCGACACCGTGGACTGCGAAAACATCCAATGTGTCGTCGATCGACAGCTTGTTGCGAATAAAGTTGACGGCTTCCTGACAAAGGATACCGGCCACCGAGCCGATAAACAGGGCCTCAACCGGCCCAACAAAACCGGATGCCGGTGTGATTGAGGCCAAGCCTGCAATCGTGCCTGTCACCATGCCCACCAGTGAGGCTTTGCCGAACTTGAACCGTTCCCACAGCGCCCATGTCAGTGAGCCCGCAGCCGCTGAGATATGCGTCACCGTCAGCGCCATGGCGGCCCCGCCGTCTGCGGCCAATTGTGATCCGCCGTTAAAGCCGAACCAGCCGACCCACAGCATTGCGGCACCGATCATCACCATGCCGGGGTTATGGGGTGGTTTGCTCGAATCGCGCCGTGCGCCAAGGAAGATCGCAAGGATCAAGGCAGCCAGACCTGCGGTTTCATGCACCACAATGCCGCCTGCGAAGTCACGCACCCCAACGTCACCGAAAATGCCGCCATCCGACAGCATTCCGCCGCCCCAGACCCAATGCACAACAGGCGCATAGACGATCAGCATCCAAAGCCCCGAAAAGAGCAGCACGAAGCCAAAGCCGATGCGTTCCACATAGGCGCCCACAATCAAGGCAGGGGTGATGATGGCAAAGGTCATCTGGAAGGCGAAGAAGAGGACTTCGGGCAATGTGCCCGACAATGTATCAGCCGTGATCCCCGCCAGAAACATCTTGTCCGAACCGCCCCAAAAACCGCTGGTGCCGGACCCGAATGCAATGGAGTAGCCGAAGGCAAACCAGAGAATGCTCATCAGGCAGGCGATTGCGTAGCATTGCATAAAGACGCTCAACACATTGCGCGCCCGCACCAACCCGCCATAAAACAGCGCCAGCCCCGGCAATGTCATAAACAGTACAAGTGCCGTGGCCACAATGATCCACGCTGTATCCGCTCCGTTCATAGTCGTATTCCTTCGTCTTGAATTTATCCCTGCGCTTAAGGCGGGATTCGATCTGCTGAAGAAATATGCAACGGGTCAAATATGTGCTTATTTTGAAAGCAATCTGCACATTGCGTAAATATTAGGCGCTTTTGGACTCTAATGTGCAAATAAATTGCAGTTTCAGGTTAACGCTTCCAACAGCAATGTCAGCGCGTGGTCTTTGGCGTTGATGCGCACCTGCGCCCGCCCGATGGCGCCAAACTCCACGGTCTGGGCCGTTGTGGCATCGGACATGGCGAGGCCAAAGCAAACTCTGCCTTCGGGTTTGCTGTCTGATCCCGCTGGGCCCGCGATTCCCGTGACCGAGATCGCGACGTCAGCGTTTGACCGCGCCAAGGCGCCGCGCGCCATTTCGCGCGCAATTGCTTCTGAAACAGCCCCGTGCGCGTCGAGCGTCGCTTGGTTGACGCCCAAAAGTTCGACCTTTGCTGCATTCGTATAGGTGACAAAACCCCGATCAAAAATGGCAGAACTGCCCGCGATATCGGTAATGGCCGCACTGACCATACCGCCCGTGCAGCTTTCCGCAGTCGCGATCATCACGCCCTTGGCGCGTGCCAGCGTCAGCAGGCGCTCAGCCAGGCTCATGCCGGGTTCACATTGGCAAGGAAGCCCATATGTGCCCACCATGCCAGAAGGCCCACGCCGATTGCCGCAAAGATGCCCGCGATGACGTCGTCCAGCATGACGCCCGTGGGTCCATGCATGCGATCTGCCCAGCCAACAGGTCCCAATTTTGTGATATCAAAGAGCCGGAAAAGGGCGAACGCCGCGACCCAACCGGGCCAAAGCGCCAATATATCGGCCTCAGCACGCGCAGCTCCGAAAGCGACGGGGAGGAGCGCAATCCATTGGCCGCACACCTCATCAATGACAATTTCGGATGGGTCGTGGTCATCTTTGCCTGCGGTCTCCACACCTGTCGCCCAGACACCCAGGACATAGGCAAGCACGGCACCGGCCAGCAGGCCCCAAGGTCCCACAACCAGATAGACCGCCCAGCCTGTTGGCAGTGCCGCCAGCGATCCCCATGTGCCGGGTGCGGGGCGCAAGTGGCCCACGTAAAAGAATGTTGCGATCATATGTGTCATGGCTTGACCAATGTCACTGTCGCCAGAGCGGCAATGCCTTCTTCGCGGCCTGTAAAGCCCAAACGCTCGGATGTGGTGGCTTTCACGCTGATCCGGTCGCTTTGCAGGCCCATATAGGCGGCCATCACCGCCTTCATCTGCGCTTGATGCGGGCCAACCTTGGGGAACTCACAGACCAATGTGCAATCTGCGTTACTGATCTGATAGCCCTGTTCGGCGGCCAGTGCGACCGCATGCTCCAGAAAGATATGACTGGCTGCACCCTTCCAATGCGGGTCTGACGGGGGGAAATGCTGCCCGATGTCGCCCATCCCAAGCGCGCCATAGATCGCATCCGTGACCGCGTGCATCCCGACGTCGGCATCAGAATGCCCTTTCAGGCTGCGCGTATGCGGAACCGCGACACCGCAAAGCCAAACCGCATTGCCCGGTCCAAAGCGATGAACGTCATAGCCATTGCCCACACGGATATCCATTGCATTCCCAAGCAGTCTTTCGGCCCGCGCGAAATCGGCAGGCGTTGTGATTTTGATATTGTCTTCATCGCCTGCCACGATGGCCACGTCCAGCCCTGCCGCGCGGGCAACGGCAACATCGTCGGTTTCGTCACCACTGGATTGGGCGTGGGCTCTGCGCAGCGGGTCAAGTGCGAAGCCTTGCGGGGTCTGCGCGCGAAAGAGGCCATCGCGCGGCTGTCCGCCCTGCACCTGTCCATCCGCACCATACCAAAGTGTGTCGGTGACCGCGAGGGCAGGTACGGCCCCTTCATGGGTTTCAAGTGCGCCAAGGATGCGGTCAATCAGCTCGTGGGTCACAAGCGGGCGCGCGGCATCATGGATCAGAAGATGGCTGGTTTGTCTATCCACCGCAGCAAGCCCAGCCGCGACCGAGGCTGCGCGCGTCTCGCCACCCTCCACAACCGTGATGTCAAACCCGCGCGGCCATCGGTCTGTGGCGATATCATAAGGGTGTAACACTAGCACGATGTCGTGAATTTTCGGATGGGAGGCAAATTGCGCGATGGCATATGCGGCCACGGGTTTGCCCGCGATATGCTGCCATTGTTTGGGCAAGTCACCGCCCGCACGGGTGCCGCGTCCGGCGGCGACGATAATGGCGGCTGTGCGCATTTGGGTCAGTCCTCTTTTAGGGACAGGTTTAGGCATGTGAGCGCGCAGGTTCAATTCGTCAGTTTTTCGACAATAATGCCTAAAAAACAGGCATACGCTAATTTATCGGGATAAAGGGAGGAGGCTTTGGTTGAGGACGGGGCGATTTCGACCTATCTCAGAGCGTAGTGTACAAACCATAAGCGACTGACTGTTCCATTGGTATCCAACGAATCCCTTCAGATCGGAGATCTGGTTTTGACCCCGCCTGTGGCGCTTGCTCCGCTTGCGGGGATTACAGATTTGCCGTTTCGCCAGCTCGTTGCATCCTTCGGCGCCGGGTGGGTGGTAAGCGAAATGGTCGCGAGCCAGGAAATGGTGCAAGCCAAGCCCGGTGTACGTGAACGCGCCGAATTGGGCTACGATCAGGCCGGTACAGCCGTACAGATTGCCGGCCGCGACGCCTATTGGATGGCCGAGGCGGCGCGGATGATCGAAGCCAATGGTGCCGCCTTCATCGACATCAATATGGGTTGCCCGGCCAAGAAGGTGACGAACGGATATTCCGGTTCGGCCTTGTTGCGCACACCAGATCACGCCTTGTCTTTGATCGCAGCCGTGGTTGATGCGGTCAAAATACCGGTAACACTCAAAACCCGTCTCGGCTGGGATGATGCCACACTGAATGCCGCTAACGTGGCCAAACGGGCGCAGGATGCGGGCATTCAACTGGTGACAATCCATGCCCGCACACGCTGTCAGTTCTACAGGGGCGCTGCCGATTGGGCCGCGATCCGGCAGATCAAAGACGCCGTCAGCATTCCTGTGATCGCCAATGGGGACATCATCGACAATGCCTCTGCCAGACAGGCGCTGGTGGCATCGGGCGCGGATGGCGTGATGATCGGGCGGGGCGCCCAGGGGCGCCCTTGGGCCTTGGCACAGGTGGCGGCAGCGCTCTATGACACAGCGGCGCCTGTTATTCCTGCGGGCAACAAACTGATCGCGATGGTCTGTGCGCATTATGAAGCGATGCTGTCATTTTACGGGGTCGAACTGGGGCGCAAGACAGCGCGCAAGCATTTGGGCTGGTATATGGATCACGCCGGCACTGATCCTGCGCTGCGCCGTGCGGTGCTGACCGAAGCCACCCCTGCAAAGGTTCTGCAACTTCTTCAAAACGCATTCGATCTGGAGGTCGCGGCATGATTTTGGGCCAAGCACTCTGGTCGTCTTTGCCGGTCCCATCATTGATGCTGGATGGCGATGACCTCATCACCATGAGCAACCCGGCGGCGGAAAGTTTTCTCAACCTGTCGACCAAGGCGCTTCTGGGGCAAAAATTCTGGGAAAAAGTGATGATCGATGCGCCGCTGGAAGCGCCCTTTGCACGCGCGCGCACAAATCGTACATCGCTCTTTGTGAATGACGTCGACGTCGGCAGTGGGGAGCGGGCGCCGAAACTTTGCAACATCCAGTTTTCACCTTTGCAGGGCAGCGAAGACCAAATGATCGTGATGATTAGCCCGCGTGAGATTGCCAGCCGCATCAATCAAAACCACACCACCGCAAAAGCTGCGAAATCTGCAATTGGGATGGCAGAGATGCTGGCCCATGAAATCAAGAACCCGCTGGCCGGCATCACCGGGGCGGCACAGCTCCTTTCTATGGGGCTTTCAACTGAAGATCAGGAAATGACCGATCTGATCGTGGAGGAAAGCCGCCGCATCGTGAAACTGCTGGAACAGGTCGAACAATTCGGCAATCTGCGCCCGCCGGTGCTGAAACCCGTCAACATCCATGATGTGCTGGACCGCGCGCGGCAGTCCGCTGCGGTCGGTTTTGGTGCGCATATGCTGTTTGTCGAGGAATACGACCCGTCTTTGCCGCAAACCATGGCGGACGGGGATCAGTTGCTTCAGGTCTTTTTGAACCTCATCAAAAATGCGTCCGAGGCCTGCCAAGAGGCGGGCACGATCAGGTTGCGCACGTTCTACGACGCCTCTTTGCGGGTACGCCGTTCTGATGGAACGCAAGCGCGACTACCTTTGCAGGTCGAAATAGTCGACGACGGCCCCGGCCTCCCACCAGAGATTTCGGACGATATATTTGAGCCCTTTGTGTCTGGGCGTGACAATGGCACCGGGCTTGGGCTGGCTTTGGTATCAAAACTGATCGGCGACGCAGGCGGCTGGATTTCGGTCGACAGCGTGCCGAGAAAGACTGTATTTCGCGTGTCTTTGCCCATTGCCCCCACAACAAGTGAATTAGGAGAAGACTGATGGACGGGACTGTTCTTGTTGCCGACGATGACCGCACGATCCGCACCGTGCTGACCCAAGCCCTGACGCGCGCGGGTTGCAAGGTACATGCCACGTCGTCACTGGTCACGCTGATGCGCTGGGTTGACGAGGGTAAAGGCGATCTGGTGATCTCTGACGTCGTGATGCCAGATGGCAATGGTCTGGAACAATTGCCCGAAATCGCAAAGGCGAGGCCCGGCTTGCCGGTGATCGTGATCTCTGCACAAAACACGATCATGACCGCCATCCAAGCCGCAGAGGCAGATGCCTACGACTATTTGCCAAAACCGTTCGATTTGCCTGATCTGATGAAACGCGCCGCCCGTGCGTTGGAGATCAAGCGCCGTGCGCCCGTCACCCGGTCTGCTGATGTCACGGCTACTGAACAGGGGGGGGATCTGCCATTGGTGGGCCGTACCGCCGTGATGCAAGCGCTTTACCGATTGGTGGCGCGCGTGATGAACACGCAATTGCCCGTACTCATCACCGGCGAAAGCGGTACTGGCAAGTCGCTGATTGCGCGCGCCGTGCATGACTTTTCGGACCGCCGCAGCCTGCCATTTGTGGTCGTTTCAGCGACGGATCTGGAAGGCATGGACGGGCCGTCAACGGTGTTGCGTCGCGCCAAAGGTGGCTCGATTCTGTTTGATGAGGTCAGTGACCTGACAGAGCCGGCCCAAGGCCGGATTGTGCGCATGTTGGACAGTCTGGACGAAAATGCACCACGGATCATGGCCACGTCGCAGTCCGATCTGATGGCCCGTATGGAAGATGGGGCATTCCGGGAGGATCTGTTTTACCGTCTTGGTGGGGTGACCGTCGATGTGCCGTCACTGCGCGAACGGGTTGATGACATTCCGCTTCTGGCGGAACATTTTCTCGCGCGCGCTGAACGCGACGGGGCGCCAATACGCCGATTTGGCGACGCTGCGATTGATCTGGTGCGGGCCTATAGCTGGCCCGGCAACGTCCGCCAGTTGGAAAATGCGGTGCGCCGCCTTGTCTTTACCTCTGCCGAAGAAGAGATCACCCGCAGCGAGGTAGAGCTTGTGCTTGGCAACCAGCCTGCGATTGAACCTTTGCGCTCTGGCGGTGATGGTGAAAAGCTGAGTGCCAGTGTCGCCAAACACCTGCGCCGCTACTTTGATCTTCATGGCGGTGTGTTACCACCGCCGGGACTCTACAACCGGATTTTAAAGGAAGTCGAAGGCCCGCTGATTGAGATTGCGCTTGATGCAACGGGGGGAAATCAGGCGAAATGCGCCGATTTACTTGGGATCAACCGCAACACATTGCGCAAGAAGATTACAGACCTTGATATCCGCGTGACTCGCCGTCGCAAATTGATGTAAAACCGCAACATAACCGTGGCGCGCTTACGTCAGTTTGCGGAATGCCATGTCGATAAAGCGGTACCGTGGGGGGAACCCCGCCTCAATTACAGGGCAATGCGCGTGCAGCGGACCCTCTTGATGTTGAATTTCGGACGTCTTAGCCGCTGGCTAAGCCTCAGACGTGTCCAAAGAGGATTAACCACGGCGCTTGTGGTGGCAGGACCGGTTCTGGCGTTTCTGACTTATGTGGTTGTTGGCCCGCTGGATCGGGGGGCGTCATCGCTGACCTTGCGGCTGATTTTGCTGCTGGATTTGATTTATGTCCTGATCGTGGCCGCACTTGTCATGCGGCAGGTGGCGCGGATTATTGCGGCAAGACGCGCACGTTCTGCGGGATCACAACTTGCAGTCCGTCTGACGGGGGTGTTTGCGCTTTCGGCTCTGATCCCCACTGTGCTGGTGGCGTTCTTTTCGGTGACACTGATCTCGATTGCTTTGGATGGGTTGTTCTCGGAACCGGTCGGCAATGTGTTGCAAACATCGCTGACGACGGCGCAGGCCTATGAGGAAGAACATAGACGCGAATTGACCCGTGACGCGCAAGGCCTGGCGGCATTCCTGAACCGGGAGCGGCAGGGCAATCTTTTCATGGATGACGGGGAAGTGCGGCGCGCTTTGGGGGATGTGCAAACCCAGATCGAGCGCAGCCTGACCGAAGCTTTCGTGATCGACGGGCTGGGCAATATTGCCGCACGCGGTGCGCAGTCTTATGAGTTCTACTATGAGCGTCCGACGGTGGCGCAATTTGCAACGGCGCAGGAAACCGGACTCGCGCTGATCCAGGACTTACGTAACAATGAATTTCGCGCATTGGTCCCGCTGCAGGCCTTCCGCGATCGATATCTCTATGTGACGCGCGCCGTGGATGGCACAGTGATTTCATTGCTGGATGACACCACCGAAACTGTTGCCCAATATGATGCGCTTTCCAATGAACGCGGTCGGCTGTTGTTTCAGTTTGGCCTGCTCTATATGGGGTTCGCGGTGATCCTCATCCTGGGTGCGATCTGGGGGGGGTTGTGGTTTGCGGAGCGGCTGTCGCGGCCTGTGGGGCGGTTGGTATCGGCCTCGCAACGGGTTGGTGCGGGCGATCTGGACGTGCGTGTGATCGAAGACGCTGGCGATGATGAGATCTCGCAACTTGGCAATTACTTCAACCAGATGACCACGCAGCTCAAAGCCCAGCGCGATCAGCTTCTGGAAAGCCACCAGACAACGGAACGACGTGGACGACTGTTCGATTCTGTGCTGCGCTCTGTGACCTCTGGTGTGGTGGGGTTGGACCCCGGTGGGCGCGTAACCTTCGTGAACCCATCTGCAAAGCGGCTTCTGTCGGTGCTTGGTGAGCAGGCGGATACCGCTTTGACCGTGGCCGTGCCAGAATTTGCCGATCTCTTTGAGGCCGTGCGCATCAGCGATCGTGAAAGTGTTCAGGATCAGATCAACCTCACACGGCGCGGCCAACAGGAAAGCCTGTTGGTGCGGATGTCGGAGCGGCGCAATGCCGATGGCGCGCTCGAAGGCTATGTTGTGGCCTTTGACGACGTCACCGATCTGGTGAGCGCGCAGCGGATGGCCGCATGGGGTGATGTGGCGCGCAGGATTGCGCATGAAATCAAAAACCCACTGACACCGATCCAACTCTCGGCCGAACGGATCAAACGCAAATTCTACAGCCAGGTCGGGCATGACAGCGACAAATTGGAACAAATGACGGATGTGATTGTGCGCCAAACCAATGATCTGCGTCGGATTGTGGATGATTTCGCGAAATTTGCGCGGATGCCTGAACCGGAGCTCAAGCGCAATGATCTGACGCAACTGGTGCATGACGCCTTGTCACTGCAAATCGCAGGCCAGCCCGACGTGCATTTCGCTGCCAGCATTCCCGATGACATTGTCACCGTCGATATGGATGGCACGATGATTGGGCAGGCGCTGACAAATCTGCTCAAGAACGCGGGCGAGGCGACTGAAACCTATGCCAAAAAATACGGTGATGCAGACTATGTGCCGCAAATCCAGTTGCGAATGTCCACGCATGATCGGCACGTCACGATCAAGATTTCCGACAATGGGATCGGCCTGCCAGAGGATCGGATGCGCCTCTTTGAGCCCTATGTGACAACCCGCGACAAGGGTACCGGACTTGGCCTGCCAATTGTCAAAAAGATCATCGAAGAACATGGCGGTACGTTGACGTTGACCGACGCGGAAATCTTTGACGGCCAATCGCACGCGGGGGCTTGCGCAATTATTAAATTACCCGTTGTCTTGTCGGACACGCGGGCCACAAAAATACCAGCATGAGGTAACTATGGGCGATATTCTGATAACAGATGATGAACGCGACATTCGCGAGCTGATCTCAGAAATCTTGATAGATGAAGGGTTTACAACCCGTCTTGCAGGGACGTCAGACGCGTGTATGGCCCAGATCGCGGCAGAGCCGCCTGCGCTGATGATCCTCGATATCTGGCTGAAAGACAGCAATATGGACGGGATTGATATTCTCAAGTCCGTCAAGCGCGACTACCCGGATGTGCCGATTGTGATTATCTCCGGCCACGGCAATATCGAAATCGCCGTCGCGGCCATCAAGCAGGGTGCCTACGACTTCATCGAGAAGCCTTTCAATATCGACCAGCTTCTGGTCGTTATCCGACGCGCGATGGAAACATCACGCCTGCGCCGCGAGAACGTGCAGCTCAAACGCGGTGAGCATCAAAGCACAGAGATGATTGGCGACAGCGCGGCCTTCCGCGCGTTGAAATCGCACCTCGACAAGGTGACCAATTCCAACGGTCGTGTGATGCTGACTGGCCCTGCGGGTGCTGGCAAGGAGATCGCTGCCCGCTATATCCATGCCAATTCCAACCGGGCCAGTGCGCCTTTTGTGACTGTCAGTTCCGCCTCGGTTGAGCCTGAACGGATGGAAGAGGTGCTGTTTGGCCGTGACGTTGCCGGACGCGGGGTCGAGCCGGGCCTGTTGGAAGAAGCCAATGGCGGCGTGATCTATTTCGACGAAGTTGCCGACATGCCACTTGGGACGCAGTCCAAA
>NZ_JBELFI010000050.1:0-1729 GCF_042093035.1 Yoonia sp.
CTTTGTGAAAATAAACAGTGAGAGATTTTACCTTTGGCGCGCCGTTGATCACGAAGGCGAGGTTAGGGAATGCTCCAGAAATTTTCCAGTTATCACGCCCAGATATACAACCACTTCAATCATGAAAGGCATCTAGAACGCAGACAGACTTATAAGCAAAAACGCAGTGCCGCTCTTATTAAGTGGTTTCAAATCTGCGCTTCATAGATTTGTGTGATCGTGGTACTTTGAGACCTGTTAGACTTTGTCTGATAACACCGGCGAGATGACCGCCTGTGTTTGACCGCCGCGTCTGCGCCAAAACATTGGATTTGCGCTGATCAGCCGTGACATCGGGGTTGGTCAATCGGTCGAGTTCATGCGTCCTAAGGGACCGACTCGAGAAGAGGTTGTCGATCTTCCGTTTCTTTGACGGGCTTGTTCTATGAGACAGCGTTCGACAGTGTCCCGATCCCTTGAATGCTTATCGTAAGGACGTCATGTGCTCTCAAATACCTCTTGGGAACCCGACTGCCGCCGGTACCATCCGGCGATCCTGTGGCGATCACATCGCCCGGATACAAAGTAAACAATGATGAGGCATAGGCGATCTGTTCGGGCAGTGAGAAAATCATCTCTTGCCCATATGCAGATTGCAACGTTTCCCCGTTCAAGGTGACAGTGAGGTGCAAATCCTCGACAGGCGGCAGGTCATCAGCAGTTGCGATCCACGGCCCCCATGACCCTGAGTTTGCAAAATTCTTGCCTGCATAGATCGAGTGTTTCTGCCACTCGCGCACTGAACCATCGTTGAAAGGGGCATAGCCCAGCACATGATCCATCGCCTGAACTGGCGTCACATGACGAGCGGTTTTCCCGATCACAACCGCAATTTCGCCCTCATAGTCAAAGCTGTCGGCCGGTGTGCCGCGCGGTACCTCCAGAGTGGCACCATGCCCGACAAGTGTCTCGCTTTCCTTGCCAAACAGGATGATGTGTTCAGGGCTGGGCGGGGCCACGCCATCAACGGGGTAGGGCTTGGGATAGTTCATACCAACACAGATAATCTTGCGCGGGTTTGGAATGGGCGGCTGGAATGTGATCTCGGCGATGGGGATTGTTGCGGACAGATTCACGGAGCCTTTCAACGCTTCAGATTTTTCAGCATCCAGCAGGTCGCGCAAGGTAGGGTATTGCGCAATGAGGCCGGGGCTTGCCGGAGCAACGGTTTCACCGTTGAACACACCATAGAGCGCTTGGTCTCGATGTAGAAAGGATCCGATGTTCATAGGGTTTTCTTCTCAAATGCGGCTTCGCGTTGGCGCAGAATGGCGGTGAGCGTGTTATTGTACGGGGTGGAGATGGCCAATTCCCGGCCCATGATCGGCACGATCCCGTTGATTGCATCCAGTTCAGAGACGCGTCCTGCCATGTGATCCAGCAACATGGAAGGGCGTGCTTTTGGCATACCTGCGCCGAAGGCCGTGACATAGGCGACTGGATCATCAAATGATAATGGCACTCCTTTGGCCTGCGCAATCGTATAGGCCTCGAGCATCGCACCAATGGCAATCTGCCATTGGTCGGGATGATCCATCAACTCGCCGACCTTGACGTTGAAGGTTGTGCAGGGTGCGCTGAAGGTCACGTTGCACAGAAACTTTTCCCAGATCAACTGGGTAATGTTTTCGAACGCCTTGGCGTTGAAACCTGCCCCCTGCCAGACAGCCTCGACGCGCTTCAATCGATC
>NZ_JBELFI010000050.1:1829-16868 GCF_042093035.1 Yoonia sp.
GCGTCCGCCAGCAAGGCCGCATAGATGGAACCCATGGCACCTGCGCCGATCACTGCGATTTTCATGGAGCTGTCATCCTTGTGGCAGGCAGGCGGATATCGAAACGCGCCCGCAAGTCTTGTTCAATTTCTGCACTTATATGCCGTGGAAAGTGGCGGGCAAGCGTGTCTGTCACAGTCTTGCGCGCTGAGGTGTTGATGTTTGGCGCCCCACTGGAAAGCCATGCCTCGGGAGCCTGCCGGTCGGCATGGCTGGGGTATACAAAATCTGATTTCATGCGCGCATACGTGTCGGCGTGGCCAAGAAAATGGCCCTCAGCGTGGACAATCTGGGCGATCGTTTCCGTCGATAAGGTTGTTTTGCTCACTTCGATGGAACCCGCAGCTTGCAAGATCGCGCCTAGCATATCGTTGTCGATGACGTAAGCCTCCAAAGAGGTGGCCATCAGGCCGGCCTGCGTGCCGGCGGCCTGAGTGATCAGGTTGGCCCCGGCTTGGGCGGCAAGTGTTACCGACAAGGCCTTTTCAAACCCCGATTGCGCGTCCGGCAGCTTGCTGTCTGTCGCGCCTGCAATTGTTGAATTGGGCAGATCATAGAAGCGAGCAATTTGGGTGGCCGCTGCAGTCAGGATCGCTTGCTCGCCGCTGCCACCCGCCATGCCGCCTGATCGCAGGTCCGTCACCATTGGGCGCGCACCATAGATCGCGCGCACGTCTGGGTCGAGGGTCCAGGCAAACAGCATACCAGCCAAAGTTTCTGCATTGGTCTGCGCCAGACAGCCTGCAATGGTGACAGGACTGGACGCACCCATCTGCCCGAAGGTGTTCACCATCACTGGAATTCCTGACTGCACAGCGGCGGCCATGACCTCGCAGGCGTCGGCGTCAAAGCGCAGTGGCGGGACAGCGTGGTTGATATTGAGGGACAGGAACGGCTTTTCGCGGAATGCCTGTTCTGACCCGGCAATCGCATAGCACATTTGCGCGATGTCGCTGACGTGCGCCGGGTGGCTGGCGCTGACCATCACGTGTTTTGACGTTCCCGCCAAAGATGCGAAGGCGGTGTTTACGTCCAGCGCATGTGTGGTCAGCATATCGCCTGCAATCATCGAGCGCGAGAAAAATTGCACGTGTTCAAGCTTGTCCACAAGCCGCGCAGCGTCATAAAGATCGGCCAGCGTTGCGGCGCGGTAGGTGCCGTCCGACATGTCCACGATACTGGGTGAGGCCCCGCCAGAGCCCGCATGAACCTTTGCCCCTGTAAGGTCCAGATCCTGACTTTCTGCCCTGCCAAAAAGCTGAAACCCACGGCGAAATCCCTCAAGCGCTTGGGTGACAAGCACACGTGGAAACAGCAACCGACCGTCCGAGGTCAGCCTGCCACCGCGTGCTGTGACGGCATCAACCACAACCTGTGGTGCCTCGCTCATTCCGACCCGATCAAGGATGTCGAGTGAGGCTGCATGAATGCGCGCAAGTCCCTCATCGTCCAGCGGATTGAGGCGACCGGCAATTGGTGCTGCGCGGGGTGCGCCCTGCGTGGCTTGCGGGTCCCCGGATTTACGCCGACCTCCGGTGCGTCTGCGCGGTACAATGTCAGATGTGTGATCCATGGAACCTGTGTGTTTGTGACCTCTGCACTCTCGCTGTCGCAAGGTTTGTCGACAAACAACTTGTCTGGCGACCATAAATAAAGATAATTATGGTTATAGGACGGGTTACATATGCGACGCACGCCAAGGAAATTGCCACTGACAGCCTTGCGTACCTTCGAGGTTGCAGCGAGGCGGCTCAGCTTCAAGGACGCCGCTGATGAGCTTTGCGTCAGTGCGACAACCGTGAGCAATCAAATTCGCGAGTTGGAGCGAGATTGGCGCTGCAAGCTGTTCATCCGCAAGACGCGGGCCGTTGTACTGACCGACGAGGGGCGATCCTTGAGCCGCGTTTTGACCAAAGCGTTTGATGATATCAGGGCTGAGGTCGAAGCGTTCGGCCAAAGCACTCGCAAGACAGTGACCCTTGCTGTCGGGCCAATTTTCGGCACCCGTTGGCTGGTGCCGCGCCTTGCGCAATTTCGCAGCGATCTGCCCAACATCGAACTGATCTTGCATGAAAGCCCGCGCATCACCGATGCCGTCATGATGGGGACGCATCTGGCGGTAGATTGGGGTGAAGGAAGCTGGTCAGGTCTACAAAACTACCACCTGATGGACATCACTTATGCGCCTGTTTTGAGCAAAGCGTTGATGGCCGAACGGGGCGGTTTGAAAAGCCCTAAAAACTTGGCGCGCTACTCGATCATTCACCAACGCGACCGGTCCGAATGGGCGGCATGGCTTACCCTAGCGGGTTGCGCAGGTCTGACGCTGAAAGAAGAAATCACCATTACGGATACAAATATGGTGATGCAGGCCGCGCTTGAAGGGCAAGGGGTGTCCTTGGGGATATTTCCCTTTGTTGATCAGGAGTTGAAAGCTGGCAAACTGGTCAAACCCTTTGACATTGAGTTGAAACCGACACGGTCCTTTTATTTGCTTGCTAAACCCAGCAGTGAGCGCACGCCAGAAGTCGCGTCGGTCATACGCTGGCTTCTGGACCAGGCCGGGGCGTCATAAGGAAAGACGGGTCTGTGTGACCGTGGCATCGGCTGCACGTTTTATATGATAGGCTGACGCATCAGGCTCTGCACTGCATAGGTCTACCGGACCGGATGCGTCAAAAACCACTGCGACTCCGTCGTCTATTGCAACCGTGTCAGGCATGGTGCGCCCCGCAACCGCGCGGAGTAGCGCCGGTTGTCTGTCTGTTTCCGTTGAATAGTGCGGGCAGGCGCCGCCCTTGATCAGCCCCAAGCCTTTCAGCGGGCGCATGGGGCCACTGCCGGAGCGAAACAAGAAGCGGTCGAACCAGCAGACGGCGCCTGCACTTACTCCGGCCACGGGAAGCCCGCGCCGCGCCGCATCACACAAGACGCGGTCCCACCTGTTGCTACGCCAGAGGGCAACCATTTTTTCGGTATCGCCGCCGCCCACATAAATCATGTCGAGTGCGTTCAGTTTGTCCGCAAGTGATTGTGCATCCAATGTCATCGGTAGGTGAACATGGCTGGCGGTTTCACCGTCAAAACGGGCGTTAAAACGCTCGACCTTAAGCGGGTCGTCGTTGCTGGCCGTTCCGATAAACCCTAATCGCAGTTTTGTTTGACCCGCCTGCCTCAGGCAAAAGTCGTCAAGCATCGGGTGGGTCTCATGGGTAAAGCCGCCGCCACCTATTGCGGTGATGTTGATGCCGCGCACGCCGATTCCTTTCATGTTGTTTTCAAATGGACCCCTCAAGTAACTGTATTTGTTATGCGCATGTCAAAGGGAAACTATGGGGGAAGATGCAGTTCCCAAATCGGTCATAGATAAGGTTTTTCATATCCATCAATAAGCCAATTTGTGTTTGTCGATTTGTGACTGCGGGGAGGAACATCTTGTTAAAGCGAGAGCGCATCAATCGTTCCGCGACATTGGGAGGAAGATTTATGAAAAAACTTGTTACCATGGCATCAGCGATTGCACTGTCCGCTGGACTTGCCGCAGCAGAGCCAAGCGGCACGTTTCGTCAGGCGCACGAGCTTGGCTTTGGCGCGCAATCGAGCCTTGATCCGATCTCGAAGGGGCGGGTGTTTCAGATCACCGAAAAGATCATGAGCCGCCTTGTGCGTCCGGGTCTCGATGGCAAACCGCAAGCTGATCTGGCAACAAGCTGGGAAGCCAACGAGGACGCAACTGTCTGGACGTTCAAACTGCGCGACGGTGTGACGTTCCACGATGGGTCCACCTTTGAAGCGGCGGATGTCGTGTACTCGCTGAACCGCGTGCTGGATCCCGAAAGCGACAGCCCGGCGCGGTCTGCGGTGAAAATGATCACAGAGGTGAAGGCGCTGGACGGTATGACCGTGCAGATCACGCTGGATACGCCTTTTGCCGACATGCCGTTGCAACTGATGGATTACCGGTTGCGGATGCTGAACGAGGGGTCGGGCGATACGATTGCGATGACCGGCAACGGAACTGGCCCCTTCAAGGTCGAGAAATTTGATGCGGAAGGCACCACAACCCTTGTTGCAAATCCCGACTATTGGGAGGGTGCGCCCGGTGTGGCGCGGATGGAGGTCATTGGCATTGCTGACGGTCAAGCCCGTTTGCAGGCGCTCTTGGGCGGTCAGATCGACATGGAGCGGGGGATTACTGCCCAGCAACAGGTCATGCTGAAAGGTTCTGACAAGTTCAACGTTCAGGTGATTCCAACTGGCAACTGGCGCGGCCTTGTGTTCCGCACAGATGTGGAACCGTTCAGCGACATTCGCGTCCGTCAGGCCGTTCGCATGGCGGCGGACCGCGAAGAATTGGTGGCATTGGTGTTGGGCGGCGAAGGTGTCGTCGCCTGTGACACACCAGTTGAGCCTAACGACCAGTATCGCGCTGCCCTCAGCTGTCCGCAGGACATCGAAAAGGCCAAGGCGCTGTTGGCCGAGGCTGGCTATCCTGATGGCATCGACATTGACGTGCATGTTGCGACGCTAGAGCCCACATGGCCCACCTTGGCCGTCGCTTATAAGGAACAGGCTGCCGCTGCGGGCATTCGTGTGAACGTGGTGCAGGCCCCGACCGATGGCTACTGGTCCGAGGTTTGGATGAAGAAAGACGTGGCTGCGACCCGCTGGAATGAACGCCCCGCAGATCAGGCGCTGCACGAGATCTACCTGTCGACTGCGAAGTGGAACGAAAGCTACTACAAAGATGAAAAGCTGGACGCGATGTTGGGTGACGCCCGTCGTGAGTTGGATTTCGACAAACGCAAGGCGATCTATGTGGCAGCCCAAGAGCACCTGCTGGAGACTGCTGGCACGTTGATCCCCTACACAGTGACCAAGCTGATTGGCGTATCGTCGCGGGTGTCAAGCCTTGACGAGGTCAAGAACGACGCCGTGCGCTGGCACATGATCACGGTTGAGTAACTTGACAGTTCATTGCTGAATCGGAGGAGGGCGTGCGGATATTCCCATGCCCTTCGTCTCTCCAACAAACGGATATTGACCCATGCTGGCAATGCTGCTCCGCCGATTGTTCCTAGGGCTTGTCACGGTCTGGATCGTCTCGATGATCATTTTCGCCGGTGTCGAAATGCTGCCAGGCGACAGTTGCACAGCGTTCCTTGAACGCGAAGCCCAAGGCAAACTGCTGGAGAATTGCCGCGAGGCGCAAGGCCTGAACCGTCCCGCAGCAGAACGGTATTTTGACTGGGCCACAAGTGCCGCGCGCGGTGATCTGGGTATCTCTGCCAATGGCGAAAAGAGCATTGCCGAACTGGTCGGCGACCGGCTGGGCAATTCACTGTTGCTGGCCGCATGTTCGTTGGCGCTGGGTGTGCCTTTGGCGATTTTCCTTGGTGTTGTCACAGGCCTGTGGCGCGACCGCCCGGTTGATTTGGCCGTTTCCACGTTGGCAATTTTCGCCATGACGATCCCTGAATTCGTCTCTGCGACGGTTCTGATCCTTATCTTTTCGGTCTGGCTGGGGTGGTTGCCAGGCATTGTGCTGACCTCTGCCAGCGCGCCGGCATCCGAGTTTTTCCCCGAAATTATCCTGCCTGTTTTGGTGCTGACCATGGTGATGATCGCGCATATCCTGCGCATGGTGCGGTCTTCAGTGATCGAGGTCATGGCAGGCGACTATATCCAGATGGCGACCCTCAAAGGTGTGCCGTATTGGCGCATCGTTTTCCGGCACGCTTTGCCGAATGCGCTTTTGCCCGCGATCAATGTTGTCGCTTTGACGATAGCTTGGCTTTTGGGCGGGGTGGTCGTGATCGAAGTTGTGTTCAATTACCCCGGACTGGGCCGTATGATGATCGACGCCATATCTGACCGCGATTTACCCGTTGTCCAAGCAATCGCGCTGATCGTCGCGACGGTCTATGTCTGTGTGAACCTGTCTGCAGACATACTGACCATGTTCGCCAATCCGCGTTTGCGCACCTTGCACATGAGGCGCGGATGACCGTCACGTCAGCCCCTGCACAAAACACCCGTTTGATGCGGACTTTGTCAGTCCTGCGCGATGTCGTCTCGCGCCCATCAGGTGCGATTGGCCTTTTCTTGGTGGTTTTCCATGTAGTGCTGGCATTGGTCAGCCCATGGATTGTGCCGTATGACTACAAGGCGATGAATTCAGCGATGATGCTGACCGGGCCAGAGGCGACCCACTGGCTGGGCACCGATCATCTGGGTCGCGATGTCTTTACCCGTGTCCTCCTTGGCGGGCGCGAGGCGCTTTTGGTCACAGGCATCGCGACGCCCATCGCGGTCACATGGGGCGGCTTTGTTGGAATTCTGTTTGGCCTCATTGGAGGGCGCATAGACGAAGTGCTGATGCGTGTTGTCGATGCCTTCCTGTCGCTGCCATGGATCCTGAAAATGCTGGTCCTGATTGTGACGTTTGGCACAGGCGTCGAAGTGCTGATCCCGACGCTCGCGTTCTTCTACGGCATTCCGGTGATCCGCATCGCACGTGCTGCAACGCATGATGTTGTGGCGCGCGACTTCGTCTCGGCAGCCCGCGCCCGGGGGCACAGCCGTATGACCATCATCCGGCATGAGCTACTGCCCAACGTGCTGGACACGCTGATGGTTGAGGGCGCGATGCGCTGGTCGTGGATGTTGCTGGCGTTCTCGTCACTGTCGTTCCTCGGATTTGGTGTGTCTCCGCCAACACCTGATTGGGGGTTAATGATTGCGGATGCCCGCGGATTTATGTCGTTCGCGCCTTGGGGCGTTCTGGGGCCGGTCATTGCATTGTCCTCGCTCATTATCGGGATCAATCTGACAGCAGACGCTTTGGCCAAGGCCCTAGGGATTGACCGTGCACAAAAGGCGCCAGTATGACCGGACCGTTGATAGATATCCGCAACATTTCTGTCGGGTTCACTGGCAAGACCGGCGCGACCCTGCCGGTGCTGCGCAACATTGACCTGAAGGTGAATGCTGGCGAGAGCATTGGCATCGTTGGGGAAAGCGGGTCGGGAAAATCGACACTTGCCTTGGCTGCGATGGGATACCTCAAACGCGGGCTGCGGCTGATGGAGGGGTCTGTCGCCTTTCAGGGCCAAGACATGTTCGCCCGCACACGCACCGAGCTGGAGCAGATCCGAGGCGGCGAATTGGCCCTGATCCCACAGAATTCCGGACAGTCTTTGACGCCAACTTTGCGGATTGGCGCGCAACTGGTTGAGGCGTTGCGCCTGCACGCGGACGTCCCCGAGGCGCAATATTCTGCCAAAGCGATTGAGCTGTTGGGGCAGGTGCGCCTACCAGACCCAGCCGCAATTATGACCCGCTTTCCACATGAGCTGTCTGGCGGGCAACAACAACGCGCGGCTATCGCGATGGCATTGGCCGGTGAACCGACGGCGCTGTTATTGGACGAACCAACCACTGGGTTGGATGTCACGACACAGGCGCATATTCTCGAATTGCTACGCGATATTGCCCGAGATCGCAACATGGCCATGGTCTATGTCAGCCACGATCTGGGGGCGATTGCGCGGGTCTGTGACCGCGTTGTGGTGATGTATGCGGGCGAGGTGGTGCTGGAAGGTTCCACACGTCAGGTGCTCAAGGCGCCGATCCACCCTTACGCGCGCGGCCTGCTGGCCTCGATCCCGCGGCTGAGCGATCCGCGGCTGCCAGTTGCGTTGGACGGGCGGCCCCCAGCACCGGGTGAGGCGGGGCAGGGGTGTTCCTTTGTTGATCGATGTGCCCTGGCGCAAGACGGGTGTCGGACCAGCCGCCCCGATCTTGAGCGTCTGCCAAGCGGCGAGGCGGTGCGGTGTTTTCACTATCAAGAAGCGCATCAATTGTCATTGACCGGAAGCGGTGCAATCCCCGCCAGCCTTGATGGGGCGTCACCCTCAGCCCTTCATCTGGATGACCTTGCGATCAGTTATCGCCGGCCCGGTTTGTTTGACAAAGTGCTGGGCCGCGACAGCGCCGGCGTTCCTACAGTTGACGGGATCGAAATCACGGTGGCCAAAGGCGAAACACTGGGCCTTGTGGGGGAAAGCGGCTCAGGTAAATCAACAATTCTCAAAGCGATTGCGGGGTTGTTGCCGCCATCGGCCGGCAAGATCACAGTCGCTGGAGGACAAGCACTTGCGCCTGAGGTTGAACACCGCAGCCCGGATCATCTGCGTAAAATTCAGCTGATTTTCCAGAACCCCGATGACAGTCTCAATCCACGCCAGACCATCGCCCAAATCCTCGAACAACCGCTGAAGCTATACTTTGGCCTGACCGGCGAGGCACTGCATCAGCGGTCTGCGGACATCCTTGATCGGGTCCGCCTTGGTGCGCACTATCTGGATCGTTTGCCCAGCCAGCTTTCTGGCGGGGAAAAGCAACGGGTTGCAATTGCGCGTGCCTTTGCGGCTGAGCCTGATCTGGTGCTCTGTGACGAAGTGACATCGGCGCTGGATGTATCGGTGCAGGCTGCCGTCCTAGATTTGTTGAATGATCTCAAGGCGACCCAAGGCACGACCTACGTGTTCGTCAGCCATGACCTTGCTGTGGTGCGCGCCTTGTCTGACCGTGTCGCGGTGCTCTATCAGGGGCGGCTTTGTGAATTGGGGCCGTCGGCTGATGTCTATGCTACGCCCTCGCATCCGTATACCGAAGTTTTGCTGGGTGCGGTGCTGGAACCTGACCCTGACACGGCCCCGACGCTTAGCGCTGATGATGTGGTAGAGCTGTCACCACCCGCGCAGGGGTGCCCGTTCCAACGCCGTTGTCCGCGCAAGATCGGACGGATTTGTGACACTGATACGCCGCCTTGGCGACATGGCACACAGGGCCATGCAATTAGGTGCCACCATTCGATTGCGGATCTCACAACGGCTCAAGCCGAAGGTGCAGCGGGACAACGCGCTTGAGCAAGCTGCGCTTGGCAGAGGCGCGCGTGTCCGTGCCCATCGCGCAGGCCCACGCACAGGCGGTGCAGGTTCTAAGGGCAAATGGCTGCGATGCCAAATATGCAGAAGCGATTGTCGATCATCTGATGGATGCGTAACTATGCGATGTAGAATCTCATGGCATTATGCGCGCCCTTCAGTATGCGGATGAATTCAGACGCGGCTATCTTGTTGCCAATGTGATTCCGAACGTGACCTCTGGCTCCAGTGCAACTGTGGACGTTGATGGGGCTGGCGGGATTGGCATTATTGCGATGAACGCGGCCACTGACGCAGGGATCGACGCGGCGCGAAAACTTGGTGTTGCCGCCCTTGCGGTACGCAACATAGGCCATACTGGGCGGTTGGGTGCCTTTGCCGAAAGAGCGGCAGATGCGGGATGTCTGTTCATCGCTTGCGGCGGTGGCGCGCGTGAGCGTTGGCGTATGGTCGCCCCATACGGTGGAAGCAAAGCGGTACTGCCAATAAACCCGTGGTGTCTGGGTATTCCGGGAGGCGCGCAGGGTCCTGTCGTTCTGGACTGCGCGACAGGCCAAGTTGCTGGCGGGTGGATTTATGCGGCACAGCGTGCAGGTGCGACGCTGACTGAGGGATCGATTGTGGACAGCAGTGGCAACCCATCGACAGATCCAGCGGACTACTTCAATGGCGGCGCGATCTTACCAAAGGGTGGCGTTCTGGGTTACGGTCTTGCCACCATGGGCGAGCTGATTTGTGACGCGATGTTGGGTCCGGCAACACTTGAGTGCAATACATTTATTCTGATGGTGGACACGGGACTATATCGCGCGAAGGGTTCTCTTCAAAACGCTGCAGAAGCCATCTTGGATGAATTGCGTAACTGCCCACCTGCACTAGGGTTTGACCGGGTTGAAGTTTGTGGCGAGCGCGAACAGATACATCGGGCGCAGACGTCTGTCTTGCGTTTGCCCGCCCGTACCTGGGAGGCTCTCGTCACGAATCAATAGTGCAATTGGTGGCGCATGTTGCGCGGGGCGGCAGTAACTTTACACAACCGAGACTTAGGTGTATTGATTTTTCGACTGAATAAGTGAGGTGGCTGATGGATTTGCCAACATTGTTCGAAGTCCTCGCGGCCAGTTTTGATGGTCCAGAAGATATTGAGAAACAAGCGCAAGACGCGCTTCGCACAGCTGATTTTGCAACGCAAACCACTTATGATGTGCATCCACTAACAGAGCCGTTCACGACCGTTATGTCACACCCTGACGCACATCCCGTCTGCAGCGTTATTGGGCAAACTCCACTGCCTTGGGCACCTCCGCAAACATCTTCTGATCCGCTTTACATCGCGCATAGCCTGCCGAAGGTGAATGTAGAATTGTTGGGCCCCGACGGTCTGGTCAAGTCAGAGAAGGTCCGGTTGGGGCTCTATGGCATGTTGCCGAATTTCGAATATGGCATACGGAGCCACCCCGCCGAAGAGGTGTTTGTCATGTTTGCAGGGCAAGCCTTCTGGAAACGGGGTGCGGCAGCCTACGAAATCCTTGGACCGGGCGGGCGATCCTATCATCCTTCGATGATGCCCCATGCCAACAAGACTGGAGAAGTGGCGTTCTTATCGGCCTATGTCTGGCATGGCGACGTGTCGACCGAGCAGTATGTTTATGATGGATATCCCGACGCCTAGGCTCAGCACATTGGCAGCGTGGTCACGATGCCGTTTGAAACGCTGCCATCTTGGACTTGAACTGTTACCGCCTGACCTGAATCCCAAAAAGCACGATCTATCATGGATTGCCCAACATTACATTTCAGGCGCGGGGACCAGATGGCAGAGGTAATCTGACCCACGCGCGTATCACCAACCATCACTGGCCATGGTTTGGAACAGGTGGGACAGGGACTACCGTCAAAGGTTATACCGCGAATTTCACGCGTCACACCCTTTGCCGCAATGTCCTGCAACGCCTTGCGCCCGATGTAGTCAATTGAGCCATCGGTCACGCAAAACTTGCCATGCCCAATCTCAAACGGGTTGTTCTCGCGCGTGAACTCATTGCCGTATGACAAAAGGCCGCCTTCAATCCGCTCTATCAGGTTGGGGCAACCGGGGGTTATGTTATGGGCTTGACCTGCGTCCCAGATGGCGTCCCAGAGTGCCGTTCCCAGATGCCCCGCCTCCAGATATATCTCGAACCCGCCTTGGCGGGAATAGCCCGAGCGGGCGATCAACTGTCTGGTGCCCTGAAAGTTGATCCAGCCGTATTTGAAAAAGCCGATATCGCGGATATGCGCGCCGAAAAGCTCTGCCAGCAGATTTTCGGCCTTTGGACCTTGCACAGCCAGTGGCGATACATCAGGTTCGCTCACCGCGACATCCAGACCACGCCCCAAGGCAAGACCCATCGCATAAAGCAAAACGTCACTGTCCGCGATGGACAGCCAGAACCGGTCCTCTGCCAGTTTCAACATGACGGGATCATTGATCATGCCACCCTGTGCGTCGATGATCGGAATGTAAAAACAATCACCGATCTTGGCGTGGGCGATATTGCGCGGTGTCATCCATTGTACAAGAGCAGCAGCATCCGGCCCCGCAATCTGGACCTGACGCTGGCAGGAGACATCCCAAATCTGGACGTGTTCGCGCAGGTGCCAGTAATCCTCTTCCACCGTGGGCTGGAATGCCTTGGGCAGCAGCATGTGATTGACGACGGAAAAGCCCCTCACACCGTTCTGTTCGACACGGTCGGTATAAGGCGTGCGGCGGATGCGCCGCGACATGTTCAGGCCGTCCATCAGCGTGAGGTCCACATCGAATAGGAATTGGGGTTCAAGATAATCGGCATATGATATGCGCCTTCGGGGTCTGTCATGGCAAAGCGCAGCGCGATTTGCGTGACCGCAGCGGGCATGTTGCGGGCGGCCCAATAGCGGGCAGTGTCAAAGATTAATTCATACATGGCGTCAGGATCAATGTGTTTGGCGTCGATGTTTTCTGATAGCCGGCCGCCTTCATCCATCTGCGCGGTAAAGGTCACGGTGCTTGTGGTCAGGTTCGTCAATGTCACAGGAATCTCGCCCGCATGGGTGCCATCAGTGCCATTGAGCGTATGCGAAGTAAGAGTTGCCATTATTCAATCGAAGCCTTGTCCCGTTTATCTGATGTTGCGGCCACAATCGGGCTAATCACACCGCGACATTTGACATTCACAAGGGCAGTTTTGCCGCTGGCCATCGCCCGTTGCAAGGCGGGGGCAAGTTGGTCGCGTGTTTCCACCAATTCACCATGCCCACCTAGACCTTCGCACATCGCGTGGAACGGAATATCGCGGAAATCGGTGGCAAAGTGTTTGCCGTTCGTAAACAGGCGTTCTTGTTGCTGCGAGATACAGTCCAGACCGCCATTGTTGTCGATCACGATGGTGATGGGCAGATTGTCCTGAAAGGCGGATTCAATCGACAAGCCACCAGACAGAAACGCGCCATCGCCGGAGATCACTACCACATTGCGATTTGGATGCAGCGCCTTGGCAGAGACGCCAAAGGACACTCCAACCCCAAGCAAAGAGTAATTGCCGGGGTGCATGATCCCACCCAGTTTCTGCCCGCGCCATCCGGCCATGTTAACCGCAATCTCTGACCAGAAATGAGTGTTGCCGCCGTCAAAGATCAGCCAGTCGTTTTCGCCCATTTGCTCCTGTACGTCCAGTGACAGTTGCAGAGGGTGCATCTTGCCGTGCTTGGCACTTTCGGCTTCGATATGGGCGTACCATTCATCCACCCAAGCAGCTCGGCGGGTCCGTTGCAGATCAAACCATTCAGGCCACATTTTGCCCACGCCGCTCAAGGCCTCAAGGAAGGCGCCGGGATCGCAGAGCAGCACCTCGTCGGCAGCTTGATTGTATTCTAATTCTTCGTGGCTGCCGTTGATGCAGACCAGTGTTTGATCCTTAATGAAAAACGGCGGATTGCCAAAGTTCATTTGATTGTCCAGACGCCCCCCGATCATCAGGACCAAATCAGCCTCGTGAATGGCGGGTTTCGACGGGTGATACTGGTGAAAATCCGCAAGGCCCATATAGGCCTCACATTCTTCGCCAAGCAGTTTGGAATGATAAGGAACGTTGAAAATCGGTAAGCGCAGGGCTTTACCGACCTGTTCCAGCTTCTCCTCGGACTTGGACCACCAGACGCCATGACCACCGATGATAACGGGACGTTTTGCGTTTTTCACCTTCTCCAAAACCACGCCTAAGGCGGTAGGGTCAGGCCATGCACGCGGGGCAGGGCGATCCGTGCGGTTGAACGGGCGCTCGTCCAGTCCCGCATCGGGCGCGAAGGATGAGAACATGATGTCCACCGGCAATGAGATATGGACAGGGCCGGGGTAGCCGGTTGTTGCGGCGGTCCATGCGCGGTTTACAAACTCGCTGATCCGTTCGCCATCGGTGATCTGGGCGGAATACTTGACCAAGGGGGCCGCAATGGCGACATCGTCGATCTCTTTGAAACCGCCCGCACCCTGACGTTTGAGCGTTGATGATCCGGTGACAAAAATGACCGGGCTGCGTTCGCCGCCTGCCTCCAGCATCGCGGGCACGGCGTTGGCAAAGCCTTCGGGACCGACAAGGCAAACGACGGGTTTGCGGGTGATGCGGGCGTGACCATCCGCCAAATGCCCTGCGATTTGTTCATGAGGGGTGTTGATGACCGGCATCTGACATTCCATGAATCCTTCAAGCGCAGGATTGCAAAAGCCACCGGCTAGCGTGAACACATGGTCCACCCCTTTTTCTTTGAGGGCGCGGGCCAGCAAAGCGCCGCCTCTGATCATTTTGGTATCCGTCATTGGATATGTCCTACTTCAGGTTTTGGCGGCGAGCCGCAAGGCCGCCTGTGTTTTCGTTTCCGCATCAACGTGCGCGTGACTCGCGTCTTGGAAAATGACATCGGGTCCAAGCTGGTCAATCGAAGTGATGCCCAATTGCGCCATTACAACACTGATATCTGTCGCAAAGCAGCTCAGAAGCGCGTTCAGACCGGCCGCGCCTTCGGCCCCCAAAGCGAAGAGGGCAGGGCGCCCAATCATCACAAAATCAGCACCAAGGGCGAGCGCCTTGATGATGTCTTCACCATTGCGAATGCCACTGTCGAACAACAGCGGGAATTCGGGACCAACAGCGGCACGGATCAGTGGCAAAAGCCGGATCGCGGGGGGAACGCTGTCCAACTGCCGGCCGCCATGGTTCGAGACATAGATTGCGTCGGCCCCCAAACTGCGGATGCGGAGTGCATCCGCCGCAGATGTCACACCTTTGACAATCAGCTTGCCCGGCCATTTGCCCCGCAACCGCTCCAGAAACGCCCAGTCTGCACCAGACCGGCTTGCCCCGCGATCAAAGGTGTTGCTGCCTTTACTATCGGTAAAGTTCATCGGGCGCGGCGCGCCTGCAGCCAGCGTGCTTAGAGACCAGCTTGGGTGGGTGGCAAAGTCCCAGAATGCGCGGGGCGTCATGGCAAAGGGAACCGTGAAGCCATTGCGCAGATCGCGCACCCTGCGAGAAACCTGCGGCACATCCACCGTCAAGATCAGCGTTTCATATCCGGCAATTTGGGCACGTTCGACCATGGCAAGAGATGCCTCTTGAGAACCGCCAAAATAGAGCTGGAACCAAGCATGCAGTCCCGCCATGCGCGCCATATCTTCAATTGAGGTGGAGGCGGCGGAGGACAGGCACATGGGGAAATCCATGGCCTTTGAGGCACTTGCAATCGACGCGTCGGCCATTGGATGCACAAGATTGCACATCCCCATAGGGGCGATCCCAAATGGCACTTTATAGGACTGCCCCATCAAAGTCGTGGCCAGAGAAGACTGTGCGACATCTGTCATCACACGGGGTTGCAGCATGACATTATCGAACTGAGAGACATTGCGCGCCGTGCCGACTTCGCGCCCAGAAGCCCCTTCGACAAAATCAAAGACAAGCCGGGGCAGCCGCCGGTCAGCCAGCCGTCTCGCGTCTTCGTTCGAAAAAATTCTGCTACTGCGCTGCATCAT
>NZ_JBELFI010000051.1:0-16838 GCF_042093035.1 Yoonia sp.
CGGCACCCGCAACGGGTGCCAGGCCCCATAGCTGGAGTTGCGGTAAATTTCGGACCCGATAAATCGCGGGACAGGGGTTGCCCGTTCTTGGGCGCTCTGCGTAACCTCTTTCATAGGGGTTATGTAGCCCTTTTTAAGATGGTGAACATGGCGAAACGGACGACACGACAGCTTCCGCTGAAACTCCGAAGCGGTCGGAAAACCGATGCGCGTGCGCAATTCGCGGCC
Organism: Yoonia sp.; assembly: GCF_042093035.1. GTDB lineage: Bacteria > Pseudomonadota > Alphaproteobacteria > Rhodobacterales > Rhodobacteraceae > Yoonia. The sequence goes on from NZ_JBELFI010000051.1 coordinate 229, forward strand.
TTGTGCTGGCGCGTCAAGAACGACAAGGTCCAGGTTTGCCTGATTACAAGTCGCGCGCGCAAACGCTGGATCATTCCCAAAGGCTGGCCAATGCACAAGCAGACACCGGCAAATGCAGCCGCAACGGAGGCCTATGAAGAAGCCGGACTGCGCGGAGAGGCCATTGATATCTGCCTTGGCGTTTACAGCCACAGCAAGCCGGAAAAGGTTGGAAACGCGCCAATTGTGACCTTGGTCTACCCGTTGCACGTCACGCATGTGCACAGCAGCTACCCCGAAATGCATCAGCGTCGGCGCAAGTGGTTCAGCTTGAAGAAAGCTGCAAAAAAACTGTCAGAGCCTGCATTGAAACTGATCGTTGCAAATTTCAATCCCACAAACCTCGGTCGCTAAACAGGTCTTGCAAGCGGATGTGAAAGGCTTACTTTTGGTCTGTTCACAAGCGCGAAGGCCTCAATGATCCGCTTCCACCTCAAATGCGACCATGACCATGAATTTGAAAGCTGGTTTCAATCCGGCGCGGCATTCGACAAGCTGGTCAATGCCGGGATGGTAACATGCACGCGCTGCGGATCGGCAGGGGTCACCAAGACAATTATGGCGCCCGCGGTCAGCACCTCATCGCAAATCATGGCACCCAAACCCAATGAGGCCGCTATTGCCGCAATCCGTGCAGAGGTTGAGAAGAATTCCGACTATGTTGGCGAAGGTTTTGCCAAGGAAGCCCGTGATATGCATGACGGTGTGACGCCGGAGCGGTCGATCTATGGGCAGGCCAACCTGCAAGAGGCCCGAAAACTCGTTGATGACGGCGTCCCCGTCGTCCCGCTGCCTTTCATGCCGCGCAAGAAAACCAACTGACCCGCGAAAGATGATGCCATGACGACACTGATTACAGGTGCCAATCGCGGCATCGGAAAGGCGCTTTTTGACGGCTATTCAGCGCGTGGTGAGACGACCTTCGGCACCCGCCGCGACACTGAAGACCGCGCGATGCTGCAACTTGATGTCACCGATGCTGCATCGCAATGCGCCTTGGCCACACGGATGGAGGGCCAAGCCGTCGATCTGCTCATCTGCAATGCGGGGGTCAATTTCGATAAAGGCCAGAAGCTTGAAAGCGGCTACCCGTCTGCGATGTGGGAAGCCACTTTTGCCGCCAATGTGACGGGCGTTTTCATGACGATCCAGTCGATGCTCGCCAACTTGCGCCTGAGCGACGCCCCAAAGATTGCGATCATCGGGTCGCAGATGGGCTCGCAGACATTCGCGCCGGGTGGCGGCTATATTTATTGCGCCAGCAAAGCGGCTGTTCTGAACCTTGGGCGGAACCTGTCTGTTGATCTTGCACCTGAAGGCTTTGCCGTTGGCGTTTCCCACCCCGGCTGGGTACGGACCGATATGGGCGGTGGCCATGCCGATATTTCAATGGCGGAAAGTGCGACCGGTCTGATGGCCCGTTTTGATGCGCTGTCAGTCGAAACCACCGGCTGTTTTGAGACGTGGGACGGACGCCCGCACCCCTACTAACCGATTGCCCTTAGGCAAAAGCGGCTTTAAAGGAAGCGCCTAGACGAAATGCAGTTTTCCTAGGATACCCCATGCCAACGCTCGTGATGAAATTTGGCGGCACATCAGTCGCCAATCTCGACCGGATCGCCCGCGCAGCAAAACGCATCGCGCTGGAAGTGGCGAATGGCTATGACGTGATCGTCATTGTCTCTGCGATGTCGGGCAAAACGAACGAATTGGTGGGCTGGGTGAATGACACCTCACCACTTTATGACGCGCGCGAATATGATGCGATCGTGTCGTCGGGTGAAAACGTGACTGCGGGCCTGATGGCGCTGCGGTTGCAGGAAATGGATATTCCCGCGCGCAGTTGGCAGGGCTGGCAAGTGCCGGTCAAGACGACCTCTGCCCATTCCAGCGCGCGGATCGAGGATATCCCGACCGGGAACATCAACGCCAAATTCAGCGAAGGCATGAAAGTCGCCGTGGTTGCAGGCTTTCAAGGCCTGAGCGCCGAAGGACGCATCACAACGCTGGGTCGTGGCGGGTCCGATACGACGGCTGTGGCCTTTGCGGCGGCGTTCGGGGCGGAGCGCTGTGATATCTACACCGACGTGGACGGGGTCTATACCACCGACCCGCGGATCACCAGCAAGGCGCGCAAGCTCGACAAGATATCGTTTGAGGAAATGCTCGAACTGGCGTCTTTGGGCGCGAAAGTCTTGCAAACCCGGTCAGTCGAATTGGCGATGCGCTATAAGGTGCGCCTGCGCGTGCTGTCATCTTTTGAAGAACCATCAGACAAGGCGGGAACGCTGGTCTGCGATGAGGAGGAAATTATGGAATCCAATGTTGTCGCTGGTGTCGCTTATTCCCGTGATGAAGCAAAAATGACCCTGATCTCGGTCGCCGACCGCCCCGGAATTGCGGCCGCCATCTTTGGGCCTTTGTCAGATGCGGGTGTGAACGTCGATATGATCGTGCAAAACATTTCAGAGGAAGGACGCACTGACATGACGTTCTCCTGTCCCGTCGATCAGGTGTTGCGCGCGGAAAAGGCGATGCAGGCGGCCAAGGACAGCGGAGAGATCAACTACCATGATCTGGTCGCAGATGAAGGCGTTGCCAAAGTGAGCGTCGTCGGCATCGGGATGCGCAGTCATACAGGCGTGGCGGCCAAGATGTTCCGTGTGCTTTCTGCTGAAGGTGTAAACATTAAGGTCATTACAACCTCCGAGATCAAGATTTCCGTGCTGATTGACCGAAAATACATGGAACTTGCCGTGCAAGCCCTGCATGATGCCTTTGAGTTGGAAAAAGCGGGCTAAGCCACCCATCCGGCAAGCCCGCCCTGCGCGAGGGGCAAATGCCGCAACGATTGGAATCCGAAAGTCGTAAGCTGCTGGGCAGGTTGCGCGAAGCATTGGCCGCTGACAGTGAAGGTCAGGCGCGCCTTGATGCTGTTGTGCAACTTATCGCGGATTCGATGGGGACAGAGGTATGTTCGATCTACCTGTTCCGCGACGCAGAAACGCTTGAGCTTTGCGCCACGAAAGGCTTGCAGGCCGAAGCGGTCCACCAGACGCGAATGCGCCTTGGCGAAGGGCTTGTCGGTCGCACAGCGAAAAGCCGCGCCGTTATCAACACCGCCAATGCGCCCGCCTCCAAAGGTTTCCGCTACATGCCGGAAACCGGCGAGGAACGGTTTTCCAGTTTCTGCGGCGTGCCCATCCAGCGTCTGGGAGAAGTGCTGGGCGTGTTGGTTGTCCAGTCCAAGGCCGCTCGCGAATACACGCCGGATGAAGTTTACGCCCTTGAGATTGTCGCCATGGTCATTGCCGAAATGACGGAACTTGGCGCCTTTGTCGGGGAAGGCGCCGCCTTGTCTGCACGCCACCAGCAATCGGTGATGCTGCACGGGTCTGTGGCGCAGGAAGGGGCGACCGAAGGGCTGGTCTATCTGCATGAGCCCCGTGTCGTGGTTACCAATCCGATCTCGGACGACCCCGAAACGGAGCGCGCACGCCTTGCCAACGCGATCAAACAGTTGCGTGATGGTGTTGATGATATGTTGGTGACGGCACATGCGATCGACAACGATCAGGCGCAGGTACTTGAGGCTTACCGGATGTTTGCCAACTCAACCAGTTGGCTGCGCCGCATGGAAGCAGACGTCGATAACGGTCTTTCTGCCGAAGCCGCTGTGGAAAAAGAGCAGTCACTCGCACGCGCGCGGCTGTCGAAGTCCAAGGACCCCTACCTGCGTGAGCGGCTGTCGGATCTGGACGATCTTTCAAACCGGCTTTTGCGTATTTTGACAGGGCAAGGTGCCGAAGCACGCGCCGACATGCCGGAGAACCCGATCCTTGTCGCCCGCAATATCGGCCCCGGTGAGTTGCTGGAATATGGCAAGCAAATCAAAGGGATCGTTCTCGAGGAAGGCTCTGTCGGCAGTCACGCAACCATCGTTGCGCGCGCGTGGGCGATCCCGTTGATTATCAATGCAAAGGGTGTAACCCGTGAGGCGCTGAATGGCGATCCGATCCTTGTCGATGGCGAACAGGGTATCGCGCATTTACGGCCCGACGAAACCGTACAGTCCGCGTTTCGTGACAAGCTCGCGATGCAAACGCGGGCACAGGAACGCTACGCATCAATCCGTGATCTGGCCGCGACCTCGAAATGTGGCACAACGACATCGCTGCAAATGAACGCGGGCCTGATTGCAGACCTGCCTTCACTGCACGGATCGGGCGCTGAAGGCGTCGGCTTGTTTCGTACCGAGCTGCAATTCCTGATCCGCAACCAAATGCCCCGTCGGGCTGAGCTTTCAGCGCTTTACTCGCGGGTACTGAAAGCGGCAAACGGCAAACGCGTAGCCTTCCGCACGCTTGATATCGGGTCTGACAAGGTGTTGCCGTACATGAAGGCGAATGATGAGCCGAACCCAGCGATGGGGTGGCGCGCGATCAGGGTCGGCCTTGATAAGCCGGGCGTGCTTCGGATGCAGTTGCAGGCGCTTCTGCGTGCCGCAGACGGACAGCCTTTGGACGTGATGTTCCCGTTTATCACGCAGTTCAGCGAATATCGCACGGCGCGCGCCGAAATGGACAAAGCCATCGCCCGTGAAACGAAGCTGGGCCACAAATTGCCCGAAACGCTCCGTGTCGGTGCGATGCTTGAGACCCCCTCGCTGGCGTTTGCACCTGATGCCTTTTTTGAAGCGGTCGATTTCATCTCGATCGGGGGCAATGACCTCAAGCAGTTCTTCTTTGCTGCCGACCGCGAGAACGAACGGGTGCGTAAACGCTATGATACGCTCGACGTGAGCTTCCTGTCATTGCTGGAAAAAATCGTCGCGCGCTGCGATACGGTGGGCACGCCGCTGTCGTTTTGTGGTGAAGACGCAGGCAGGCCGGTTGAAGCTTTGTGCTTTGCAGCACTCGGGATAAGAACGCTGTCAATGCGCCCTGCCTCGGTTGGTCCTGTCAAACACCTGCTGCGCCGCGTCGACCTGACAGAGGTGAAATCCGTGATGGATGATGCTATCGCCGAAGGGGAACAATCCGTGCGCCGGGCAGTGGCCGATTGGCTGGTGTATCAGGTCTAGGCGCCACCGCTCTCAGATATCACCAGATGAAAATAGTCCGTGACGCTTTGTTCACCATGCGCGCGGGCCAGCTTGCGCAGCCCGAAATGCACATGGGCCATCGCGACATAGTAATCCACGAAAGCATAATTGGTCCCTGCCCCCGCTGCTGCTCCCAGCACGGGTACCGCCTGGGTCGCCAGCTTCTGTGACAGTAGAGCTGCAAAACGGGGCGCAACGGTGCGGATCACACCGTTGACGGCAGCGCCCGAGATACTGAGCCTTGCGCTGATAAACGCGGTATTCACACCGTCATTATCACCGCCCGGCCCGCCGGCACCGAACACCGCCAGACATTCCAGACGCGTGGCCTCCGCGTCAGGGTCTTCGCCATATTCCACCGCCACATGGTGGACTGCGCGAAAAATAACGGTGGTCGCGACCGGCAGTTCTGCGATGGCCGTCGGAAGCCCTCCGAAACCACCCAACGCACCACTCAACGTGCCGATGATCTTGTGCATCCGGTCCGATCCCAGATCGCGGCCCATGCCCCGCCGGGATTTATGAGCCACATCAAAGCTCTGGCGCAACGCAGCGCGTGCCAGCGCGTCGATCTGCTGCCGCGTACCGCCGGGAAGTTTGTTCATCCCATCTTCAACCTGCCCACCAACGAAGTTGATCGCCTTCATCAAGACCCCGTTGGCTTTGCGTTGCCGCGCGGCAAGTCGCCGGATTTCCATGCGGGCCGCGTCGTCCAACGGCGCCGGGGGAAGGACGGGGTTGATCTCGTTTAGGGTCTGCGATGTGTCATCCATCCACTCTAGTTGGGCAGGCAAGACGCAGATTTCAATCACGCACCGCCGTGACAGTCCCGTGTACGCCCTCCCAGGCCGCTGCTCGCAATGCGTATCCCAAGACGCGCTGGGGATTTGTGGGGGGCGGCATCTGCACGTCTTTCAAGACCTCAAACCCAAAGCGGCCATAATAGGGCGCGTCACCGACCAACATGATCCGCTCCCATCCCGTCGCCGCCGCACGCATCAGGCAGGCTTGCATTAAAAGAGATGCCACGCCTTCACCCTGACGCGTCGGGTGGACGGCGATTGGGCCAAGCAGGACCGCATTCTGTGTACCAACCCGTACCGGCCAGTTCCGGACAGCCCCCGCAAGGATGCCGTCATTGTCGCGGGCCGTCAGGCAAAGCTCTGCGATGGGTGCGACCCCTTCGCGCAGCCGGTAGGACGACAACGCCGACCGCCCCGGCGCAAAGCACAGGTCATAGAGAGCCTCGACTTCCCACCAGTCTTGCGCGACCTCTGGGGCCAGGGTAAGTGCCGATTGCTGCATGTCGTCTTTCGTCTGGCCGCGGGCTGATTGCACGCTACAATCTGACAAACAAAACGAAAAGGCTGCGCGATGTTCTATAGACCTGAAAATGGCCACGGCCTGCCCCACAACCCTTTCAATGCAATCGTAACACCACGCCCGATTGCTTGGATCGGCACACGCGGCAGCGATGGCCGCGATAACCTTGCGCCCTACTCATTCTTCAATGCGGTCGCCTACGAGCCGCCGCAGGTGATGTTCGCATCAACAAGCGCGAAAGAGGACCGGGGCGATACCAAAGACAGCGTGGCCAATATTCGAGACACGGGCGTCTTTGCGATCAATGTCGTGGAATACGCCGCGCGGGATGTGATGAACACGACATCAGGGTCGTGGGATCGGGATGTGGATGAATTCGCGCTTGCCGGGCTGGAGAAAGCGGCTTGTTCCACCATTGACTGCCCGCGCGTATCGGGCGCACCCGCAACGCTGGAGTGTAAGCTCACACAAATCGTCACACTGCCGGGCGCGGCCAACTTCGTCGTCTTTGGCGAAGTCATTGGTGTGCATATGCGCGACGACTGCATTGTTGACGGCAGGTTCGATGTGACACGCTATCAACCTCTCGCAAGGATGGGTTACCGCGACTATGCGGTGGTACGCGAGGTCTTCAGCCTGAACCGTCCTGACGATTAATGCCCGCCAATGATGCCGGTCTTGACGCTATAATCGACCGCCAATTCATAGTCGGGGTCATCATCGCTATCGACCATCAAATGCCCGGCCTTTGACAGCAATTGATGACAATCACGGCTAAGGTGGCGCAGTTGGATGACTTTGCCCGCATCGACATACCTCTGGGCGAGGGCCTCAATCGCCTGGAGCGCGGACTGGTCGGCCACCCGGCTATTGGCGAAATCGACAATCACCACGTCAGGATCGTTGGCGATGTCAAATATCTCAAGAAAACCATCGGCTGACCCAAAGAACAAAGGGCCCTGGATTTCATAGACCTGCGCGCCGGCCTCGGTGCGGCTTTCACGTTTGATGGCATGGATCCGTGTCGCGTTGCTCCATGCGTAGGCGAGCGCCGAGACGATCACACCGACCACAACGGCGGTCGCAAGATCGGTGGCAACGGTCACGATGGTTACAAGGATCGTCACAAAAGCATCTGTGCGCGGCACTTTGCGCAAGATGCGCAGGGAATTCCAGGCGAAGGTGCCGATCACGACCATGAACATCACGCCGACCAGTGCCGCCAGCGGAATTTGCTCAATCAGGCCGCTTGCAAACAGAATAAAGGCCAGCAGGAACAACGCAGCCGCGATACCCGCGACACGCGTGCGACCACCGGATTTGACGTTAATCATGGACTGACCAATCATCGCACAACCGCCCATGCCGCCAAAGAAACCAGTGACCGTGTTTGCGGCACCCTGTGCCAGACATTCCTGACTTGCGCCGCCGCGCCTGCCGGTCATTTCACCAACAAGGTTCAGCGTCAAAAGGCTCTCGATCAGGCCAATCGCCGCAAGGATAAGGGCATATGGCAGGATAATTTCAAAAGTTTCCCAAGTGAGCGGCACCATTGGTATATGGAACGCCGGCAGGCCACCCTCGATGCTGGCAAGATCGCCGACAAGGGGGACATCAAGCCCAAAACCAATAACCAGCGCCGCCAAGATGCCAATTCCTGCAAGCGGAGCGGGCACCGCGTTCGTTATCTTGGGCATCGCCCATATGATCGCCATCGTGAGTGCGACCAAACCCAGCATCAAGATGAGCGGACCGCCAGAAAGCCATTCACCATTGGCCAGGCCATGCCCACCGGCAGTCGCCGATCCGGGCACTTGAAACTGCCCCAGTTGCGCAAGGAAAATCACGATGGCAAGGCCATTTACAAAGCCCAGCATCACCGGATGCGGCACCAGGCGGATGAATTTGCCCCAGCGCATGATGCCAACAAAAATCTGGATCAATCCCATCAGGACAACGGTGGCAAAGAGGTATTCGACGCCATGCACTGCAACAAGGCTGACCATGACAACGGCCAAAGCGCCGGTCGCGCCTGAAATCATACCCGGGCGGCCTCCGAATACGGCCGTAATCATGCCCACGATGAATGCAGCATAGAGGCCAACCAGCGGCTCAACGCCTGCAACAAAGGCGAACGCCACCGCTTCGGGCACCAATGCCAGAGCGACCGTGAGACCCGACAGGATCTCGACCTTCCACTGACGCGGTGTCAGCGGGGCATCAGGGTCGGTCAGTTTAAGATTGTCAGCGAAACTCGCCAAAAGTGCGCGGGCCATGAAAGTTCCAGTCAAAGCGGGGGATTGTTTGCGTCCACCTATCGCAGCAAAATCGACTTGTCACCCCTGAGTTGCGGCATAGCTGCTCAGTGTTGTGGGCTTCACATTTGAAACGAACCGGACCAGTCTGCCAGCAACGACAAGGAAAGCGGCGATATGCAACGAAAAATCGGAATCATAGGCGGCTCTGGCATCTACCAGATGGACGGGCTGAAAGACCCCAATTGGATCACGGTTGAAAGCCCTTGGGGCAAACCGTCTGATGCCATACTGACGGGGCAGTTATCCGGGGTGGAAATGGCCTTTTTGCCGCGTCATGGGCGTGGACATATCCATTCACCAACGACAGTGCCTTACCGCGCCAATATTGATGCGATGAAACGATTGGGTGTCACGGATATCATCAGCGTCAGCGCTTGTGGCTCATTCCGGGAAGAAATGGCACCCGGCGATTTCGTGATCGTGGACCAATTCATTGACCGGACCTTTGCACGCGAAAAGTCCTTTTTCGGGACCGGCTGTGTGGCGCATGTGAGCGTGGCACACCCGACCTGCGCAAGACTTTCCGAGCAATGCGCAAAGGCAGGCGAGGATGCGGGGATCATCATCCATCGCGGCGGCACCTATCTTGTGATGGAAGGCCCGCAATTCTCATCGCAGGGCGAAAGCAATATGTACCGTGGATGGGGCTGTGACGTGATCGGAATGACCAATATGCCAGAGGCGAAATTGGCGCGCGAAGCCGAAATTTGCTACGCCTCCATCGCGATGGTGACTGACTACGACAGTTGGCACCCCGACCATAGCGCAGTGGATGTCAGCGATGTGATACAGACACTGAAGGGCAACGGAACCAAAGCGCAGGATCTGGTCGGGCGACTGCCCGCGCTATTGGACCTAGATCGCCCGCCCTGCCTCCATGGCTGCGACCGCGCCCTCGACAACGCCATAATGACCACCCCGGAAAAACGCGATCCCGCGATGTTGGCAAGGCTCGACGCTGTTGCTGGCCGCATCCTTGAGAAAGAGAACTGATGAAAGCTGTCCAAGACTATATCCGCACCATTCCCGATTTCCCGCACGAAGGGATCATGTTTCGGGACGTGACAACGCTGTTTGGGGACCCACGTGGATTTCGGATCGCGATCGATCAATTGCTGCACCCCTATGCGGGCCAGCCAATTGACAAAGTCGTCGGGCTGGAAGCGCGCGGCTTCATCCTTGGGGGTGCGATTGCACACCAACTCTCATTGGGTTTTGTGCCAATCCGCAAAAAAGGGAAACTTCCGGGCAAAACGATCGCACAGGACTACACACTGGAATACGGCACGGCCACGATGGAAGTGCATAACGACGCATTGCAACCGGGCGAAAAAGTGCTGTTGGTTGACGATCTTTTGGCGACGGGCGGCACGGCAGAGGCAGGGATAAAACTCATAGAGCGCATGGGCGCGGAAGTCATCGGTTGCGCATTCGTTATCGACCTGCCCGATATTGGCGGGCGGGCCAAACTTGAGCGGATGGGAATGAACGTCCACGCGCTCTGCGCCTTTGCAGGCGACTGACCCTCCGGGGGAAGTTTTTGAGGGATTAAGAAATGACAAAAAAGCGCGCCCGACCACCGTTGTCCGCTACAGACCAACCGGGTGAAGGTTCAGGGTCGGGCGACTTCTCAATCCACGCTGCATAACTCTTCAGTCCACAGCGCAACGCAAGACTAGCGCCCCGTGGTTAACAACTTCTTATTCCCCATAAACTTCCGCCGGAGGCTCCGAGATTTCGCGCAGAACCGCGCCGGGGTTCATAATCCCCAATGGGTCCAACGCAGTCTTGATTGCCCGCAACATCGCGAGTTTTGCAGGATCGCCATATTTTTCCAGATCAGCAACTTTCAGCCGGCCAATGCCATGTTCTGCGCTGACTGACCCTTGCATCGCGTGTACCAGATCATGCACGACGCGTTTGACTTCAGGTCTCTCGGCTCCGTAATCCGCGCGCGCTTTGCCTTGGGTTGGGAAGACATTGTAATGCAAATTTCCGTCGCCCAAATGGCCAAAGCAATTGATCCGGAAATCGCCAATTTCTGCCAGCATCTGTTTGCCGCGTTCAATGAACTGTGGGATCACGCTGAGCGGGACGGATATATCGTGCGAGCTGACGGACCCAATCCGCCGATTCGCTTCCGGAATTGTTTCGCGGATCTGCCAGAACGCCAAGCGCTGCGCCTGACTTTGTGCGATCGCGCCGTCGGTGACGAGACCAGCTTCAAAACCGGCTTCAAACAGATCTTCAAGCGCCGCCTCCGGGCTTAGTCCCGCTGGCAAACCGACGTCGACCAGAATGGTCCATTCCGGCGGCGTCGCAAAGGGCGACTGCACATCCGGTCCAACTTCTGCCAGAAAATCAAAACCCTGTCGGTGCATGATTTCAAACGCCGATATACCTTCCCCGATCCGTTCACCTGCCAAGGTCAATAGCTCCAGCGCGGCTGATGGCGATGTCACAGCCATCATTGCGGCCCCAACCCCAACCGGACGCGGCATCAGCTTCAATGCCGCACCCGTGATAATCCCCAGCGTGCCTTCCGCGCCGATCATCAGATTGCGCAGATCATAGCCGGTGTTGTCTTTGCGCAATCGCGTCAGCCCGTTCCAGACAGAGCCGTCGGGCCGGACCACTTCAAGCCCCAGGCATTGCGCACGCGCATTTCCGTAGCGCAGCACGTTTACGCCGCCCGCATTTGTTGACAGCAATCCACCGATCCGTGCCGACCCTTCTGACGCCAGAGACAGCGGGAACAACCGATCAACGTCAGCGGCCGCCTGTTGTACGGTGGCAAGGATCGCGCCTGCGTCGCACACCAAGACGTTCTCAGAAGGGTAGATCGCGCGGATCCTGTTCATCCGTTCCAATGACAACACGACAGGGGCGGGCCCATCCTGCATCAGTTGCCCACCAACAAGCCCGGTGCCACCGCTATAGGGCACGATCCCGACCCGCGCCGCCGCGCAGGCGCGCACAATCGTACTGACCTGTTTTGTATTTGCCGGTGCGACAACAATCCCATGCCCGGCCCAGCGCCCGCGCGGCTCCGAAAGATATGGCGCCCTGTCTTCCTTGAAAGCAGCGGGTGGCAGCACGTCACGTAGGGCTTGTTCAAATGCGGGTGTTACGGGGTTCAGCATGAAATATCTCTTGAGGCTTTCTCAGCTACATGGCTCAAAAACCGGTCTCGTCCAACCCTTCGCTTGCTTGGGCCGCCCCTGCCGCCAGTGCCCCGAGTTTTGCGTAGGCGATTTCAGGATCAACTGCGCCGAAGCCAGCAAAGGTTCCAAAACCACAGTCAGAACCAGCAATCACCCGATCCGCGCCGACAATCTTGACGAAACGCCCAATCCTTTCAGCAACCAGATCTGGGTGTTCGACAAAGTTTGTTGTCGTATCCACGACCCCCGGCACCAGCACCTTTTCGTCCGGAATATCCGCAGCCCGGTCGCGGAACACAGCCCATTCATGACCGTGACGCGGGTTCGACGTCTCAAACAAGACAAAGCGCGCCTTGGTCGACATCAGCGTGTCGAACATCTTCGACATCGGAATGTCGCAGACATGCGGGCCTTCATAGTTGCCCCAGCAAATATGGACCCGTACTTTTTCGGCAGGGATATCTGAGAGCGCATGGTTCAATGCCTCAACATGGCTTGCTGCGATCTTGAGGAATTCATCATCTGACAGATCGTTGAACAGCATATGACGTGAAAGGGCCAGGTCCGGGCAGTCGAGTTGCAAATCGAGGCCTGACGCCACGATGGTTTCATATTCCGCCTTCATCGCGTCCGCCAGTGCGGCCAAATAGGCCTCGCGTGATTTGTAGTGATCGTTTTGCAAGAAAAGCGAGATCACGCCGGGTGAGGCGGCGTTCATGAACCCGCGTTCCGCCCCATGCAAAGCCATGGCGGCCTTCAGGTTGGCGATGTCTTTTTCCAACTCGCCCTGACCTTTGGATTTGACCGCACCGACGCACATGGGCCGCGCGTATTGGGGGGTGCCACCATCATCCGCCAACCGCTTGAGATAACTGGGAAATTGCTTGAGATCAGCCGGCGCATTGCGCGGGCTATCGCCGTCAAAGCCGGTATAGCGATCCTTCACATAGGTCGCGTAGCTGATCTTTGACGTTTCGCCATCGCTGACGATATCGACACCTGCAGCCACCTGCTTGCCAACGGTCTCTGACACTGCCGAAGTCATCGCCGTATCAAATGCGTCGGCGTCATACTCTTTGCCATGTTCCCGCGCGAAAATGAAATCCACGACCTCTTGGGTGCGCGGCAGCGACCCTACATGGGTTGTTAGAACTCTGGACATGGCGCGCTCCTTACACGTTTGATTTGTAGCTCCGGTTGGGCACGAGATATGCGCCGACCGGTCGGCCGATCACGTCTCGCTTTGCCAAGTCGCCCCGGCGGGATCGCCTGTCGCGACGACATGATAGAGACTTGCTTCACCCGTCATTGACGGCACGGCACTATGAGGCAGGTTTTCGGGGACTGACATCGTGTCTCCCGGGGCAAGTGTGGCTGATCCACCATCCCAATTTACCCGCCAGTGGCCGCGCATCGGCATCAGGACCGACGGGTAAGGGTGGCTGTGTTTGGCCTCAGTCGATGATCCGCGTGTGATGAAGTCAATCTCGAACCCCGGTTTGTCCCGCAAAACACCGGATGCCCCGACAACCTTGGCAGGCTTCTTGTCCGCCAGCGCATAAAGGTCCCAATAGCGCGCCACATGATTTGGCAAGACCTGCGCGGTCGTCAGCTCTGGCCGCTTCGCCAGTTCCGCATCTGACATCACGGCCATCGGCTTCATACCCGCGGGCAGCTTCTGTTGGCGTTGGGTGTCGTAGAGCTTACCGTCCTCGCCAAGGACCAAACCATGATCCGCCGCATCCTCGATCACCTGAGGGGCCCACATCACGCCGCCGCCAGCGTCATCTCCGCCCAGCACCGCCATAATCATTCCATAGTCTGTTCCGATGTTTTCAAAACCACGGAAAATACCTGTCGGAATGTTGAAGATATCCCCTTCTTCCAAAACGACTTCACCGGCATTGCCCCAACGCCCCCAGAAGAACCGCCAGCGGCCTTTGAGAACAAAGAAGACTTCCGCGGTGTGGTGGTCATGAAGCGAGTTGCGGCATTTGGGCGGTTGGCCTGCGGCGCCAATGTTAAATCCGTGCGGAATGCCGATATGGACATGCTGGTCAGGGCTTTCTGATACGCCGCCGCCGATGATCGTGAAGTTTTCCTTTTGATTGGAACCGGGCGTATGGGCGTCGATGAAGGCAGTTTTGCAGGGCTGCAAATCACCATAGCGAACGATACGGGCTTCCATTTCAGCGGGGGTCATTGACTTGATCCTTTGGGTATTTCGAATAAAACTAGTGTTGCGACTGCATCAAAATCTGCTTCCAGATCGCAATTTCATCATAAAGCGCGAATTCTCGGCGCAATCCGATGCCATCGGGGCCGTAGGGGCCGAACTCTGCGTGGCAGATGCCCATGACGTGGACATGTACGCCCGTTGGCGCGCCAAAACTGCCCCACCCGGCATGTGCGCCATCCAGCGACCAGCGGATCGCGGCGCGTGGTGACAGCATGTCGGCGTCCATGCCGATCTGGTGGTGGATTTTGAACTCAGCATGTGGGAAAGACGAACGTAGCCCGATCCAGAATTCCAATATCCCATCCCAGCCTGTAGCCCGCTTTGCGCCTGCGTATTCACCGATGCAGGCCCGGTCGTAACTGTCGCGAATATGCGTGAAATCATGGGTCATGATCCGGTTCAGCGTATCGGCGTAGCGTTGTCCCCAAGCATTGTCATTGCCGGTGCCATGATAGCCACCATCGACGTCATTCGCTGGTGTAAATGGCTTCGCGGCGTTGTCTGGCCCACCTTCGCGGGCAATCAGATCTGCGGCATAGGCACGCGGGTCCAGCCCGAGTTGCCGCACGATGCCGCCGTAATCGCGCACCAGCCATTCGTCATAGATTGTGTCCTCTTTGGCCGCGCAGTCTGCAATGACATAGACCTGCCAATGTTTCCCGGTCGCCGGTCCAAATTGCCCATCGCGCGAATGCGTCGCTTTGGTCAGCAAGCGATGCGATGACAAAAACCCAGTGTTTTCATCCCCGGACCAGATCACATCTTCGCCCAAAAGCTCACGGTCAGGGAATTCATTGATAGTCGCCATGGTTGCGGCAATTACCGCTTGGTTGCCGGTCTGGATCCCCATGGGTGAGCGGACGGGAATATCGGGCGCGTAGTAATGGTTGAGGGTTCCGACGCCCCGGTCCTCCCAGATCTCCTTGGTGATCCCGATGATATAGTCGGGGAAACCTTTCCAGCGGTTGGAAAATCCCTTCATGTTTCTGGTCCTTTGGTGGTGCCGCGTGCGATCAGCGGGCCTTCGATTTCAATCCGGCGCGCGGGCGTTGCGGGGTCGTCAATGCGGGTAAGAAGTATCTCGACAGTTGCTTCAACCATGCGGTTCACAGGCTGCCGCATCGTCGTAAGGTTGTAAGCAGGCCATGCCGCGAGCGGAACATCATCATAGCCAATCACGGCCACATCATCGGGGACGCGCAGCCCCAATTCCTGGCGCAATGTGTCCAGAACTGCAAACGCCATATGGTCGTTTCCCACAAAGATTGCGTCAGGCGGGGGATCGCGGCGCATCAACGTGCGTGTCGCCTCTGCCGCAGTGTCGCGGTCAAACATCCCGTCAATGATCTGCGGCTTCTTTCCGGCAATCGCAAGGGCCTCTATAAAGCCTTCCTTACGGTCGCGCCCGGTTGAGGAGCCGGACCAGCCGCTGATATGTGCGATCTCTTGATGCCCGCAGGCCAGCAGAAATTCCGCCACGGCCTTGCCACCCGCCTTGTTGGCCGATGTCACAGCAGAAATGTCGTCGCCTTCCTGCCCACGGTTGAACATCACAACCGGAATACCTGCCGCAGCACAGCGCGCCGTAAGATCATTCGTCATGCCCACGGATGCCGTAATGATCCCATCGACTTGATAATCCAGCAGCTCTTGCATCACTTCTTCGGCGGCCCCTTGGCTGTTGGAGGCGGTAAAGACGAGAATGTGAGAGCCTTTGGTCTGCAAAGCGTTTGACAGCAGCTGTAGTGCCAGCGGGTAAAACTGATTGTCGAGATACGCCACGACGAGCCCGATGATCCGGCTTTTGCCCGTAATCATCGCGCGCGCCATCATATTTGGGCGGTAACCTAGCTCCGCTGCTGCTTGCTTGACCCGCTCCACCGTGCGCGCGCTGGCAGAGGCGCCGGGCGTAAACACACGGCTGACCGCAGACTGGCTGACACCGGCGCGACGCGCCACTTGCAGGGAGGTCACTTTTTCCATCAGTCCGCCGTCCAACCCCCATCAAGCGACAGGTGCGCCCCGGTCATTAAACCGGACGCGTCAGATGCCAGATAGACAACAGGACCCATTATATCGGTCACCTCACCGATCCGGCCCAGTTTGATCTTGTCCATGATCCATGCAACGCGTTCGGGGTTCTTGAATGTCTGCTCTGTCAAAGGCGTGCGAATGAATGTCGGGCCGAGCGTATTTACCCGGATACCCTGCTTGCCCCATTCGATTGCCATGGCTTTGGTAAAGCCCTCGACGGCATGTTTGGTGCCGCAATAGACCGCCCGATCAATGCCACCGACCAGCGCCATCTGGCTGGTGATGTTTATCAGGCTTCCCGGTTTGCCTGCCGCAATCAACCCGCGCGCGACAGCCCGAGTGAGAAAATAGGCGCCCTTGAAATTCAGGTTCGCAACGGCATCGAAATC
>NZ_JBELFI010000052.1:0-16770 GCF_042093035.1 Yoonia sp.
GCTCTTCCGATCTTCAAAGGCGCGCAATCGCGTGGCCATTGGGATGGGACGTCAGATATCATCAAAAAGGGCCGTGACTGGATCATCAATGAGATGAAAGCCTCTGGCCTGCGCGGTCGGGGTGGGGCGGGTTTTCCGACCGGATTGAAGTGGTCGTTCATGCCCAAGGAAAGCGACGGGCGTCCAGCTTATCTGGTCGTGAACGCGGATGAATCCGAACCCGGTACATGTAAAGACCGCGAAATCATGCGCCACGATCCGCATACGCTGATCGAAGGCTGTCTGATCGCGTCTTTCGCGATGAACGCGAATGCCTGCTACATCTACATCCGCGGTGAATACATCCGCGAAAAAGAGGCGCTGCAGGCCGCGATTGACGAATGCTATGCCGCCGGCCTTGTCGGCAAGAATGCCGCCAAATCCGGTTGGGATTTTGATATTTACCTGACCCACGGCGCGGGCGCTTATATCTGCGGTGAAGAAACAGCACTTCTTGAAAGCCTTGAGGGCAAGAAGGGTATGCCGCGCATGAAGCCGCCATTCCCAGCGGGTGCGGGTCTTTATGGCTGCCCGACGACGGTGAACAATGTGGAATCAATCGCCGTTGTGCCAACGATCCTGCGCCGGGGCGGTGGCTGGTTTGCAAGCATGGGCCGTCCAAACAACGCGGGCACGAAACTGTTTGCGATCTCCGGCCATGTCAATAATCCATGCGTCGTGGAGGAGGAAATGTCGATCTCCTTTGAGGAGCTTGTCGAAAAGCATTGCGGTGGTATTCGTGGCGGTTGGGAGAACCTCAAGGCGGTTATTCCGGGCGGGTCATCTGTGCCCTGTGTGCGCGGCGAAAACATGCGCGATGCGGTGATGGATTTTGATGCGCTGAAGGAAAAGGGGTCATCTCTGGGGACCGCTGCGGTGATCGTCATGGATAACTCGACTGACATGATTAAGGCGATCTGGCGTTTGTCCAAATTCTACAAGCATGAAAGCTGCGGGCAATGTACGCCTTGCCGTGAAGGGACGGGCTGGATGATGCGCGTGATGAAGCGCCTGGTTGAAGGTGACGCATCGGTGGAAGAGATCGACATGCTGCTTGACGTGACAAAACAGGTCGAAGGCCATACAATTTGTGCATTGGGCGATGCGGCGGCTTGGCCGATCCAGGGACTTATCAAGAACTTCCGCGATGAGATCGAGGACCGCATCAAGGACAAACGCTTGGCGGGGATGGCTGCGGAATGATGAAACGTGGATTGATGGTTGGTGCTGCAATGACGCTTGCTGCTTGCGTGCAACCTGGCGTGACGCGCTCTTTTGATGATCCCGCCGTTCAACAACTTTTCACGATGCCCTCACCGCAGTATTACGCGACCCTGACACTTGCCAACACGGTTGCTGTAAACTGCGTCCGTTATGACTATGACGCAGATTTGGATCAGGCATTGAACCGGGCACGCAATGAATATGGACGCGGGTCACTTTCTGCCAATGGATTGCGAGACGCGATTGAGTTGGAGACGGATGTTTCCAGGCGCAGCTTTGCTGCAAAACACGGCGTCGATCCGGATCAAGACGATCTTTGCGGTGCTGGCGACGCGGAAGCTCTCGAAGGGTCGCCATTGAGCGCGATGCTGGTACCGGTGGTCAGTTAATCTGCTGTTTGGCGGATTGTTGAAGGGCGGCAGCGAGGCTGGCGCCTTTTTTGTGCCGCCAGTGTTTTCGACTTGTGGCGTATGATGATGCGGATGGATCATCCGGCAGACCCACAAGATTGCGCGCCAATTGCCGTACATTCGGGCGTCGCAATTGCGCAATGCCAAACGCTGATATTGAATATCGTGGCGTCAAAGGCGATGTGAGACGCATTACCGCAAACCGTTTTCCGTTTCGTCTGGAGACCTTCAATGAAACTCGCCAAGCTCTTTTGCAGCGCGTCCGCCGCATTGCTTTTTGCAGTCGCGCCGGGGCACGCGCAAACGCCTTTGCGTGATGTGGCCATTGTGCGCGACGGGATCATCTGGGTTGGCATGGCCTATGAGCTTTCTGACAAATGCGGCGACCTGAGTGCGCGGCTCTTTCGCGGCTTGGGTTACCTCAATTCACTCAAACGCCATGCAAAGGACCTTGGCTATTCCGACGCTGAAATTGAGGCATATATCGATGATCGCGCCGAAAAAGACCGGCTTGAGGAAATCGCGCGCGGTAACTTGGCGGCTCTGGGCGTTGTTGAAGGCGAGGAAGAGACCTATTGCGCAGTTGGCCAAGACCAGATTGATGCAAAGACCCGCGTCGGTTGGTTGCTGCGTTAAACTGCGCCTAACAGATCAAAAATTGGAGGTTTTTTTGTCAATCTGACTGGCGTTGGAGGACATGGCGCGTTAGAACCTGAGCCAACGTATTGTTCTCTCTAAGGGGACCGGTGCGATAGGGAACACATAAGGCACGCCATGTCTAATCTACGCAAAGTCGTCATTGATGGGAATGAGGTCGAAGTTGATGGGGCTATGACCCTGATCCAGGCCTGTGAAGAGGCCGGGATCGAAATCCCCCGCTTCTGCTACCATGAACGGCTTTCGATCGCGGGCAACTGCCGGATGTGTCTGGTGGAAGTTGTCGGTGGTCCGCCAAAACCTGCCGCTTCCTGTGCGATGCAGGTGAAGGATTTGCGCCCCGGACCGGAAGGCCAGCCCCCTGTCGTGAAAACCAATTCGCCCATGGTCAAAAAGGCCCGCGAAGGTGTGATGGAATTCCTGCTCATCAACCATCCGCTGGATTGCCCGATTTGCGACCAAGGCGGCGAATGCGATCTGCAAGACCAAGCCATGGCCTACGGCGTCGACTTCAGCCGCTTCCGTGAGCCCAAGCGCGCGACCGAGGATCTCGATCTTGGCCCGCTTGTTGAAACTCATATGACCCGCTGCATTTCCTGCACCCGCTGCGTGCGCTTCACGACTGAGGTCGCGGGCATTCACCAAATGGGCCAAACAGGGCGTGGCGAGGATGCAGAGATCACGTCTTACCTTGGCGAAACGCTCGATTCGAACATGCAGGGCAACATCATTGATTTGTGCCCGGTGGGTGCGTTGGTGTCCAAGCCTTACGCATTCACGGCCCGCCCCTGGGAACTGACCAAGACCGAATCCATCGACGTGATGGACGCGCTTGGGTCCAATATCCGCGTCGATACCAAGGGCCGCGAAGTCATGCGCTTTTTGCCGCGCAACCATGACGGCGTGAATGAGGAATGGATTTCCGACAAGACGCGTTTCGTCTGGGACGGTCTGCGCAAGCAGCGTCTGGATACGCCCTACATTCGCGAAAACGGCAAGCTGCGCAAAGCAAGCTGGCCAGAAGCGCTGACTGCTGCCGCCGCCGCCATGAAGGGCAAAAAGCTGGCCGGTCTGGTTGGTGATCTGGCCCCGGTTGAGGCGGCCTACGCGCTCAAGCAAATGATCGAAGGGCAGGGCGGGCGCGTCGAATGCCGGACCGATGGCGCGAAACTGCCAGTTGGCAACCGCTCTGGCTACGTCGGGACCGCATCGATAGAGGATATTGATGACGCCGAGGCGATTATGCTGATCGGCGCGGATCCACGCAACGAGGCGCCTGTTTTGAATGCCCGTTTGCGCAAAGCCTGGTCGAAGGGTGCAAAGATCGGAGTCGTGGGTGAAACGGTTGATCTGACATATGATTATTTCCATTTGGGCACCGACCGCGCGACTTTGGCAAAGATGGCTGATAGCCACGACGGTGATGCAATCGGCAAGAAAACACTCGTCATTGTCGGCATGGGTGGTCTGAACGAAGCGGATGGCGAGGCAGTTCTGGCACATGCCATGAAATTCGCCGAAATCACCGAATCGAAGCTGATGGTGCTACACTCGGCGGCGGGTCGCGTCGGTGCGATGGATGTGGGTGCGGTCACAGATGGTGGCATTGCGTCCGCAATGGATGGTGCAGAGGTGGTGTATAACCTCGGTGCGGATGAGGTGGATATCGCTGCCGGCGCCTTTGTGATTTATCAAGGCAGCCACGGTGATCGCGGCGCCCACCGCGCCGATATCATTCTTCCATCTGCCGCATACACTGAGGAAAACGGGCTCTTTGTGAACACCGAAGGCCGTCCGCAATTGGCACTGCGCGCCAGCTTCCCGCCAGGCGACGCCAAGGAAAACTGGGCGATTCTACGGGCCTTGTCGGCTGAGATGGGAGCGACGCTTCCCTTTGACAGCATGGCGCAACTGCGTCAGGCAATCGTTGCGGCCCATCCGCATCTGGGTGACATTGATGACGTGGCTGAAAACGCATGGCAGCCATTGCCTTTGGGCAAATTGGGCGATGCGCCCTTCCGCACTGCCATCAAGGATTTCTATCTGACCAACCCCATTGCCCGCGCCTCCAGCCTGATGGCAGAGCTGAGCGCGAATGCAAAGGCACGTAAATCCGCGCCGTTGGCTGCGGAATAAGGACGACGACAATGGTTGAATTCTTCACCAACACCAACCTTGGGATTGTCCTGCTGATTTTGGGCCAAAGCCTGCTGATCCTGATCCCGCTTTTGCTGGCACTTGCTTTCCTGATGTATGCTGACCGCAAGGTCTGGGCTGCGGTGCAGATGCGCAGAGGTCCCAATGTGGTCGGTGCGTTTGGGTTGCTGCAATCCTTTGCGGACTTCCTGAAATACATCGTTAAGGAAATCGTCGTGCCTGCTGGTGCGGATAGGTTCGTTTTCTTCCTCGCCCCGATGATCGCATTTGTCCTGGCTGTAGTGTCATGGTCGGTGATCCCGTTCAACGACGGCTGGGTTCTGGCCGATATCAACGTGGCGATCCTCTATATTTTCGCGATCGGCTCACTAGAGGTTTATGGCGTCATAATGGGTGGTTGGGCGTCGAACTCAAAGTATCCTTTCCTTGGGTCTTTGCGGTCTGCTGCGCAGATGATTTCCTATGAGGTGTCGATTGGCCTGATTATCATCGGTGTGATTATCTCTTCCGGGTCGATGAATTTTGGCGACATTGTTGCCGCACAAGATGGCAACGCAGGGCTTTTCAACTGGTTCTGGGTGGCGCATTTTCCGATGCTGTTCCTGTTCTTTATCAGCGCACTGGCGGAAACAAACAGACCACCTTTCGATCTGCCCGAAGCGGAATCGGAATTGGTGGCGGGCTATCAGGTTGAATACTCCTCCACGCCGTTCCTGTTGTTCATGATCGGCGAATTGATGGCCGTCGTACTCATGTGTGCCTTGATCGCGCTGCTGTTCTTTGGTGGCTGGCTGTCGCCAATTCCGGGTTTGCCAGACGGCATCTTGTGGATGATTTTGAAAATGGCGCTGGTGTTCTTCATGTTCTCGATGGTGAAGGCCATCACCCCGCGCTACCGCTATGACCAGTTGATGCGCATTGGTTGGAAGGTCTTCCTGCCAATGTCGCTGGCTTGGGTCGTTCTGGTGTCGTTTTTGGCGAAATACGAAGTTCTCGGCGGCTTTTGGGCGCGCTGGGCAGTGGGAGCTTAATCAATGACGCAGATCGATTACAACCGCGCGGCCAAATACTTTCTTTTGCAGGACTTCTGGAAAGGCTTCAGCCTTGGCATGAAGTACTTCTTCGCACCCAAGGCGACACTGAACTACCCCCACGAAAAAGGCCCTCTTTCCCCGCGTTTCCGGGGGGAGCACGCATTGCGCCGTTATCCCAACGGCGAAGAGCGGTGCATCGCATGTAAACTCTGCGAAGCGGTTTGCCCTGCGCAGGCCATCACAATTGATGCCGAACCCCGCGATGATGGGTCGCGTCGCACCACGCGCTATGACATCGACATGACCAAATGCATCTATTGCGGTTTTTGTCAGGAAGCTTGCCCTGTGGATGCGATTGTCGAGGGGCCGAATTTTGAGTTCAGCACCGAGACCCGCGAAGAGCTTTATTATGACAAAGAAAAGTTGCTGGAAAATGGCGACCGTTGGGAATCGGAGATTGCCCGCAACCTTGAACTGGATGCGCCGTACCGATGACCGATCAAAACCCTTTTGAAGCCATGATGAAGATGAGCCAGGACTGGGCCAAGTCGATGAATATCGACATGGATGCCTTTACGCCAAAGGGGTTTGAGGCGATGTGGCCAACAATGCCCAAAGAAACCATGGAGATGTTCTTTGGCAACGGGCTGAACCCCGACGGGCTTGATGCCAAGACGCGGCTGTTACTGACGCTCGCCGGACTGACCGTGCTGGGCGCGCAGGCAGAGGCGCAAATTCGCCTGACGGTCCGCCACCTGATCGAGGCTGAGGCCACAAAACAAGAAATCGCAGAGGCGATTGCCCAGATGGGCATGTTCGCCGGCGTGCCTGCCATGACGAAAGCCATGGAACTGGCAAATGAAGTATTGGAAAAGGACGAAAGCGCATGACCGTCTTCGCGTTCATATTTTACCTCTTTGCGGTCACGACTGTCACGGGTGGTCTGATGACCGTTGTCAGCCGCAACCCGGTGCATTCGGTCCTTTGGC
Organism: Yoonia sp.; assembly: GCF_042093035.1. Taxonomy (GTDB): domain Bacteria; phylum Pseudomonadota; class Alphaproteobacteria; order Rhodobacterales; family Rhodobacteraceae; genus Yoonia. Next base: position 6,511 of record NZ_JBELFI010000052.1, read on the forward strand.
TGATCCTTGCGTTCCTGTCCTCTGCTGGCCTGTTCGTGACCTTGGGCGCTGAATTTGTCGCGATGCTGTTGATTATCGTCTATGTGGGCGCGGTTGCCGTGCTGTTTTTGTTCGTGGTCATGATGCTGGACGTCGATTTCGCGGAATTGAAGGCGGAAATGACCAAATACCTGCCACTCGGACTGCTGATCGGTGTTGTTGTGCTGATGCAATTGGCCTTGGCATTGGGGGTCTGGGGCTTTGCCGACGGGGTTGAGACACGTATCGCTGCCCCCACGGGTGAGCTTGATAACACCCGCGCTTTGGGGCTGCTGATCTATGACCAGTATATCCTTCTGTTCCAGCTCGCAGGGCTGATCCTGCTGGTTGCGATGATCGGTGCGATTGTCCTGACTTTGCGCCACCGCGTGGATATCAAGCGCCAAAACGTGCTTGCGCAGATGTACCGTGATCCGGCCAAGGCGATGGAACTCAAAGACGTCAAGCCAGGGCAGGGTCTGTAACAGCACATGCGGTGCTTCGCCATCATATCAACTGCTGCGACGCTGATTGCCAGTCAGGGACAAGCCCTGACCTTGGCCGATTGCAAGCGCACGACCTATCCCAGTCATGGCGGAGAAATCCGCCATGTCGATCTGGGTGAGGGTCGCGTGATGTGGCTTGACTGGTGGTCGCAGGAAGGCACGGCCAAAGGCATGACATTGGTGGAATGCGCCAGTGGCGAAGCTTTGAAGTTTCGTATGGCTGAGGAAAACATGGGTCGTCGTGCAGCATTTGACCGGACCGATGATGCGCTTGAAGTGCTTGAGCGCCATCAGTCAGGCGCGCGGGCCTTTGCAACTTTTGAACGGATCGCGGCGGATCTTGAATTTATCGCGCGCGATATCGAACGGCTCACATTGACCAATGAAACATGCGCCTGCGCAGCGGCCTACCCCGCTATGCGTGGCGATAAGACAGAATTTCAGCTCGCGGGCTGAGGCATAAGACATCGGGGCGCAGGATGCCTCAAAAGGATGACACGTATGATCGGACTTGAACATTATCTCACGGTGGCGGCGGCCCTGTTTGTCATCGGGATCTTCGGATTATTCCTGAACCGGAAGAACGTGATTATTCTGCTGATGAGCATCGAATTGATGCTGCTCGCGGTGAATATCAACCTGGTTGCGTTCTCAAGCTTCCTCGGCGATTTGGTCGGGCAGGTCTTTACCTTGTTTGTGCTGACAGTCGCCGCTGCGGAGGCCGCGATCGGCCTTGCAATTCTTGTTTGTTTCTTCCGCAACCGCGGAACCATCGACGTTGAAGACGTCAACGTGATGAAGGGCTAATCACATGGAAACCATTATCCTATTTGCCCCGCTCGTTGGTGCCATTCTTTGCGGGTTCGGCTGGAAACTCATGGGGGAAACTGCCGCGCAGTGGACGGCGACCAGTTTCTTGTTCCTGTCCGCCTTGTTGTCATGGATCGTCTTTCTGACATTTGATCCGAGTGCGCAAACAAATGGCACCTATACCGTCAGCATCCTGCGCTGGATCGAAAGCGGCACGCTCTCGACCGATTGGGCCATTCGCATCGACCGGCTGACCACGATCATGTTGATCGTCATCACGACCGTTTCCGCACTCGTTCACCTGTATTCCTTCGGTTATATGGCCCATGACGAGAACTTCAGCGAGGACGAAAGCTATCGTCCTCGGTTCTTTGCCTATCTGTCGTTCTTTACATTCGCGATGTTGATGCTGGTGACAGCGGATAACCTTGTGCAGATGTTCTTTGGCTGGGAAGGCGTTGGCGTTGCCTCATATCTGCTGATTGGCTTTTATTACCGCAAGTCCTCCGCGGGCGCTGCGGCGATCAAGGCGTTTGTGGTCAACCGGGTGGGTGACTTCGGCTTCGCTTTGGGTATTTTTGCGCTTTATCTGGTGACAGATAGCATCAACTTTACCGACATCTTTGCAGCGATCCCTGATCTGCAAGACCATACGATCACCTTCCTGTGGACCGACTGGAATACAATCAACCTGATTGCGTTCCTGTTGTTTGTCGGCGCGATGGGAAAATCCGCGCAATTGTTCCTGCACACCTGGTTGCCTGACGCGATGGAAGGCCCGACGCCTGTGTCGGCGCTGATCCATGCCGCGACAATGGTCACCGCCGGGGTATTCCTTGTGTCGCGCATGTCGCCGCTGATGGAATATGCGGAGGCGACGACCAGTTTCATTGTCTTCATTGGTGCTTCAACGGCATTCTTTGCAGCCTCTGTTGCCCTAGTGCAAACCGACATCAAACGCGTGATTGCGTATTCCACCTGCTCGCAATTGGGTTACATGTTCGTCGCTGCGGGCTTGGGCGTGTATTCGGTCGCGATGTTCCACCTGCTGACACATGCGTTCTTCAAGGCGATGTTGTTTCTTGGTGCGGGTTCCGTAATCCATTCGATGCACCACGAGCAGGATATGCGTCACTATGGGGGGCTGCGCCATAAGATCCCAAAGACCTTCTGGATGATGATGATCGGCACGCTTGCAATCACGGGCGTGGGTATTCCGCTGCTTTATGTCGGCTTCCCGATTGGCTTCTCCGGTTTTGTCTCCAAGGATGCAATCATCGAGAGCGCCTATGCAGGGACAATGGGTGGCTATGCCTTCTGGATGCTGGTGATCGCGGCATTGATGACGAGCTTTTATAGCTGGCGTCTGATGTTCCTGACGTTCTACGGCAAACCACGCGGCAACGCCCATACCCATGACCATGCCCATGAAAGCCCGAATGTAATGCTGGTCCCGCTTTACGCGCTTGCGGTGGGCGCTGTCTTTAGCGGGATGGTTGGATACGGCCCCTTCTTTGGGTCGAACGCGAAAGTCGGCAAATTCTTTGGTGTGCCTTATGCGCAAGCCTCTGAACACAGCGAAGACTACGCCGCAAGCCCGTCTTCGGGCGAAGGCGCAGGCAAGGACGCCAAAGAAGAGAAGCCGGAATACGCTCTCGTTGGTGCGCCCGGTGAGGGCGCGATCCATAGCAGCCCTGATAACAATATCCTGAACGAGGCGCATGCAGTCCCCGTCTGGGTCAGGCTTTCGCCCTTCCTGGCAATGCTGGCCGGATTGGGTCTGGCGTATCAAATGTATATCCGGCGTCCCGATTGGCCCGAAAGGCTGGCCAGGCAGCAAGCCCCTTTGTATCAGTTCCTGCTGAACAAATGGTACTTTGATGAGATCTTTGATTTCCTCCTCGTGCGCCCGGCAATGGCGATTGGCCGGTTCCTGTGGAAGCGCGGGGATACCCAGATCATTGACGGTGGCATCAACGGGCTTGCCATGGGGATTATTCCATTCTTCACCAAGCTCGCCGGTCGCGCGCAGTCTGGGTACATCTTTAGCTATGCCTTCGCGATGGTGCTGGGTATTGCAGTCTTTTTGACCTGGATGACGCTGTTCGGGGGGGCAAACTAATGGGCAATATTCTTTCGCTCACCACCTTCCTGCCGCTGCTGGGCGCTGTCATTCTGGCGCTGTTTCTGCGCGGCGATGATGAGGCCGCACAGCGCAACGCCAAATGGGTGGCGCTGGTCACCTCAGGGGTCACCTTTCTGACATCGCTGTTTATCTGGGGCAATTTCAACCCCGCCGATACCGGCTTCCAGATGGTGGAGGATCGCGACTGGCTGCTGGGTCTGCAATACAAGATGGGCGTTGACGGGATTTCGATCCTGTTCGTGATGCTGACAACCTTCCTGATGCCGCTCGTGATTGCGGCCTGCTGGGATGTGAAGACGCGCGTCAAAGAATATATGATCGCCTTCCTTTTGCTTGAAACACTGATGCTTGGCGTGTTCATGGCGCTTGATCTGGTGCTGTTCTACCTGTTCTTTGAGGCAGGATTGATCCCGATGTTCCTCATTATCGGTATCTGGGGCGGCAAGAACCGGATTTATGCGTCTTTCAAGTTTTTCCTTTATACCTTCCTTGGGTCCGTTTTGATGCTGGTGGCGATCGTGGCGATGTTTGTCGACGCGGGCACCACGGATATCCCGACGCTGATGACCTATAGTTTCGGCACCGAAGACTTCAGCGTGCTGGGCATACAAATCGTCGGCGGGATGCAAACGCTGCTGTGGCTTGCGTTCTTTGCGAGCTTTGCCGTGAAATTGCCGATGTGGCCGGTCCATACATGGCTGCCGGACGCCCACGTACAGGCGCCAACGGCGGGGTCGGTCGTGTTGGCTGCGATCTTGTTGAAGATGGGCGGCTATGGCTTCCTGCGCTTCAGCCTGCCGATGTTCCCTGTCGGCTCCGATGTCATGGCACCATTGGTCTTGTGGCTGTCTGCGATTGCGATTGTCTACACCTCGCTTGTGGCGATGGTGCAAAAGGACATGAAGAAACTGATCGCCTACTCCTCTGTTGCGCATATGGGGTATGTGACCTTGGGTATTTTTGCGGTGAACCAGCAGGGGATCGACGGTGCGATTTTCCAGATGGTCAGCCACGGCTTTATCTCGGGTGCGTTGTTCCTTTGTGTCGGCGTGATCTACGACCGGATGCACACACGTGAGATTGACGCCTACGGTGGTCTGGTGAGCCGGATGCCGCATTACGCGCTGATCTTCGGCTTCTTCACGATGGCAAATGTGGGATTACCCGGCACGTCCGGTTTTGTCGGAGAATTCCTGACGCTGGTTGGCATCTTCCAGGTCAATACCTGGGTCGCAGTCTTTGCGACATCCGGTGTGATCCTGTCTGCGGCCTATGCGCTTTGGCTCTACCGTCGTGTCGTTATGGGCGATTTGATTAAGGAAAGCCTCAAGTCGATCACTGATATGACCAAGCGCGAACGGATGATCTTTGCCCCGCTTGTCGCCATGACCCTGTTGCTGGGCGTCTACCCTGCACTTGTTCTCGATATGATCGGCCCGAGCGTGAATGCGCTGGTCGGAAACTACGAAACCGCGCTGGCGACCTTTGAGGCCGCCACGCAGTTTGCATCGAATTAAGGAAGCCCCCCGTGATGATTGGCGCTGATATTCAAATCCTGATGCCCGAGATCGTGCTGGCGGTCTACGCCATGGGCGCATTGATGGCCGTGGTCTACACCACCAAGGACGCCATGGCGTCCTTGCTGACCTGGATCACCTCAAGCCTCTTTGTTGTGCTGGCCATTTGGATCGGTGTGAACGGGCAAGGTACGAACGTGGCCTTCGGTGGCATGTTCATTGACGATGGGTTTGGGCGTTTTGCCAAGGTCGTGATCCTTGTGTCGGCGGCCGCAGTTCTGCTGATGTCCGAGCGATACATGCAGCGACGCGGCCTGCTGAAATTCGAATACCCGATTTTGTTGGCTTTGGCCGTGGTCGGTATGATGGTCATGGTTTCCGCAGGCGATCTGATGGCGCTTTACATGGGGTTGGAGCTGCAATCGCTGGCGCTTTACGTGGTGGCATCGCTACGTCGTGATAGCGTGAAATCAACTGAGGCCGGACTGAAATACTTCGTTCTTGGCGCGCTGTCCTCTGGTCTGCTGCTTTATGGCGCGTCCTTGACCTATGGCTATGCCGGAACAACGCTTTTTTCCGGCATTATCGAGGCGACCGCAGATGGCGCATCGCTGGGCCTGCTGTTTGGGCTGGTGTTCTTGCTGGCTGGCTTTGCTTTCAAAGTATCCGCTGCACCGTTCCACATGTGGACGCCGGACGTCTATGAAGGCTCGCCCACCCCAGTGACGGCCTTCTTTGCAACCGCCCCCAAGGTTGCCGCGATGGCACTCTTTGCGCGCGTTGTGCATGACGCTTTTGGCAATATCGTCGGCGACTGGCAGCAGATCGTGGCCTTCTTGTCGGTGGTGTCCATGTTCCTTGGCGCGATTGCGGCAATCGGCCAGACCGATATCAAGCGCCTGATGGCCTATTCGTCGATTGCGCATATGGGTTTTGCGCTGATGGGGCTGGCCGCCGGGACGGCCTTTGGTGTGCAAGCGATGCTGATCTATATGGCGATCTATGTGACGATGAATATCGGCACCTTCGCCTTTATCCTGTCGATGGAGCGTGACGGGCGACCGGTCACAGATATTCGCGCGATGCGTCAGTTCTCCAAACAGCAGCCTTTGCGGTCCTTGGCGATGCTGATTTTGATGTTCAGCCTTGCAGGTGTTCCGCCGATGGTTGGCTTCTTTGGCAAATTCTATGTGCTGCGCGCTGCCTATGACGGTGGCTTGGCGTGGTTGGCCGTAGCGGGTGTGATCGCCTCGGTGATCGGTGCTTTCTACTACATCCGCATCGTGTATTTCATGTACTTCGGTGAAGAGGCGGAGCCGATGGACAGCAAGATGAACCCTGTCTTATGGACCCTTCTGATGGGGTCTGCGGCGGTGATGGTGTTGGGTGTTGTGAACCTCTTCGGGATTGAACCGATTGCGGCGGCAGCTGCGGCAACGCTTGTCAACTGACGACAACGCACATGGGCATTGGCCGGAAGGCTATGCCCGCGTCGTGCTGGACACCGTTGACAGCACCATGGCAGAGGCCGCGCGCCGCGCCCCTGATATCGAACGGCCCACATGGATCGTAGCCAAGACCCAGACTGCCGCCCGTGGGCGGCGTGGGCGCCCTTGGATCGTGCCGAAGGGCAATTTGAACGCCACCCTGATCTTTCGTCCCGAAGCCACAGCGGCAGAGGCGGCAAAACGGTCATTTCTAGCAGCAAACGCGCTCTATCATGCGTTGTCGATCTATGTGCCTGCGGAAAAGCTGAGCCTGAAATGGCCGAACGATGTACTGCTCTGTGGTGGCAAAGTTGCGGGCATCCTGCTGGAAAGCAGTGGGCGCGGCCCCTTCGTAGATTGGCTATCCATCGGGATCGGGGTGAATTTGCGCCACACCCCCGATGGGGTCACGGACGCCAGCTTTGCGCCAACCAGCCTGAGGGAGGAAGGCGGATGGGAGGTCGCTCCGCTTGATTTCCTGGCGACATTGGCGGATGCCTATGCAACGCAAGAGGCCAAGTTGTTGCGCCTTGGATTTGACCGGATCCGTGAAGACTGGATGCACAAAGCGGCGCGATTGGGTGAGGTCATCACCGCCAGCACGGGCCGCGAGGAGATCACAGGGATTTTCGACAGCATTGATCGCGACGGCAATCTAGTGCTGATAACCGGGACAGGCCCACGCGCGATCCCGGCAGCGGACGTATATTTCTAAATAGGGGGAGGCCAGCCCATGTTATTGGCAATCGACTGCGGCAACACCAACACCGTTTTTTCCATCTGGGATGGTAAAGCATTCATCGCGACATGGCGGACCAGTACCGAATGGCAGCGCACGGCCGACCAATATTATGTCTGGTTGTCGACGCTCATGCGGTTCCAGAATGTCGCGGTGGACATTGATGAGGTCATCATCAGCTCAACCGTGCCGCGGGTCGTGTTTAATCTGCGGGTCTTTGCGGACCGCTACTACAACTGTCGCCCGCTGGTCGTGGGCAAGTCTGATTGCTTGCTACCCGCAAACCCGCGTGTTGATGCAGGCACGCAGGTGGGCCCGGATCGGCTGGTGAATGCCGCTGGTGCTTTTGACCGCCACGGCGGGGACTTGATCGTGGTCGATTTTGGCACCGCGACCACATTTGATGTCGTGGCATCTGATGGCGCCTATGTTGGTGGTGTGATTGCGCCCGGCGTGAATCTCTCGCTTGAGGCGCTACACACCGCCGCCGCTGCCTTGCCGCATGTCGATATTTCGAAGCCGCAGGCGGTGATCGGCACCAATACTGTGGCTTGTATGCAATCGGGCGTCTTTTGGGGTTACATCGGGCTGGTCCGTGAGATATGCGCGCGGATCAAGGCCGAACGCGGCGTGCCGATGCAGGTGATCTCCACCGGGGGGTTGGCGCCATTGTTCCAGCAGGCCGAACCACTTTTTGACGCTTTTGAAGATGATCTGACAATCCACGGTCTGACCGTGATCCATCAATATAATAAGGACAATGCATGACCGACCGCCTGATATATCTGCCTCTTGGGGGCGCTGGCGAAATTGGCATGAATGCCTATGTCTACGGCTACGGACCTGCGGGCAAAGAGCGGTTGATCGTGGTCGATCTGGGCGTGACCTTTCCCGATATGGACGGCACGCCGGGCGTTGACCTGATCCTGCCGGACATCACGTGGCTGGAAGAACGCAAGGCGCAGATTGACGGGATCTTCATCACGCACGCGCATGAGGACCATGTTGGCGCTATCGGCCACTATTGGGAACGGCTTGGTGCGCCGGTTTATGCGCGCCCTTTCACTGCCAATATCGCGCGCCGCAAACTGGCCGAACATGGCCAGCCCGAAAGCGTGGTGACTGTCGTTGATGTTTATCCGCATGTTATCAAATGCGGCCCGCTGGAGGTGTCATACCTGCCAATCAGCCACTCGATCCCTGAAAGCGCGGGGCTTTTGATCGATACGCCTGAAGGCCGCGTGTTGCACTCTGGTGACTTCAAAATTGATGAAACCCCTGTTGTCGGTGACCCGTGGAATGAGGCGCTCTGGGAAGAGGTGTCCAAGGGTGGCGTCAAGGCCCTGATCTGTGACAGCACGAACGTGTTTTCGCGCGAGCCGGGTCGGTCAGAGGCGACGATTGGTGATGCGATCACCGAAATGATGAAAGAGGCGGAGGGCATGGTTGTGGCGACCACTTTTGCTTCCAACATTGCCCGCCTGAAGACGCTGGCGATTGCGGCGCAAAAGGCTGATAGGTCTGTCGTTTTGCTGGGGCGTGCGATGCGGAGGATGGTTGAAGCGGCAACCGAAGTCGGCATTCTCAAAGGGTTTCCGCCAGTTGTGTCGCCTGAGGACGCGCTGAACATGCCGCGTGAGCATGTGATGCTGCTGGTTACAGGCAGTCAGGGGGAGCGACGCGCGGCCTCTGCCCAGCTATCGCAAGGCTCGTATCTGGGACTAAAACTGAAGGAAGGGGATACTTTCCTTTTCTCCTCCAAAACGATTCCCGGCAATGAGCGCGGCGTGATCCGTATCATGAACCAACTGTCCGAATTGGGCGTTGATGTCATTGATGATGCGGGCGGCAAGTACCACGTTTCAGGCCACGCGAACGGTCCTGATCTGGAGCGTCTGCACCAGATCGTCAAACCACAAATCCTTGTGCCGATGCATGGTGAACATCGCCATCTGCGCGCGCATGTGAAGCTGGGCAATACCTCTGGTTTGACTGGCGTTGTTGCCGTGAACGGGATGATGATTGATCTTTCAGGCAACCAGCCGACCGTCGCGGAATATATCGAAACCGGACGGACATATCTTGACGGGTCGGTACAGGTGGGTGCGCTCGATGGCGTGGTGCGCGACCGGATTCGCATGGCGCTGAACGGGCATTTGATTATAACGCTGATTATCGATGAAAACGACGAACCGCTTGGTGATCCATGGGTCGAAACCAACGGTCTGGCCGAGACCGGCAGCAGCAATGCGGCTTTGGTCGAGGTTGTCGAAGAAGATCTTAGCCAGTTTATCAACCGCGCGAATTCAAAGACATTGCGGGATGATGTGAAGCTTGAAAAAGAGCTCAAGACGATTGCACGGCGCGCGGCGCAGGGTGAGATCGGGAAAAAACCGGAAGTGACGGTGATTGTAAGCCGTTTGGGGTAGTGGCTTCTGTCCCGACAGAGGGCGTCGCCCGACCTGGAGGGCGTGACGAGGTCGCTGTTTGCCGCTGCATCGCAAAAAAGTGAAGACTTGACAGGAGTTGCAACGCAGAAAGATCGCCCTCCTGGGGGAGGTCGGGCGATGTCCGGCGAACCGGGCGGTGTTTGCAGAAAATGGAGTGCCTACCCCTTCGCCCGATCTGCAAAGCTCATTGCGATAAATGCGGGCGTGTCGTCGCCCATGCCCACGATCTTCGGGCCGTTGTCACGGCGGTCATTGCCACGTCCACGGCCACCGCGATTGCGCTCTTGACGGGGCTTGTCGTCTTGCTTGGGCTTTTGCGCCTCAACTGGCCTTTCGACTGGCTTTTCCACAATAGGCGCGTCCGGTTTGGCGTCAGTTTCCACCTTCGCTGGCTCGTCCCTCTTGCGCCGATTGCGCGTTCGCTTCGGCTTGTCTTCGGAGGCTTCCACCAGCGCTGTCTTTTCGGCAGGCACCGCATCCGCATTCGCCCTGCCCATTGGGCTGTCGAGACGCGGAATGGTTTGCTTGACCAGACGTTCCACGTCTTCAAGGTTCTTTTCATCGCGCGGCACGCAAATCATAATCGC
>NZ_JBELFI010000053.1:0-15997 GCF_042093035.1 Yoonia sp.
ATGACCATGTGAATACGCGTGCCGCGCATTTGGCGCAGGGGCCAACGGTGGCTTATCGTGAACTGAAGGCGGCTATTCGCGGCTCATTTGAGAATTCACTGGACGCGCAACTGGCTCTGGAAGCGAAACTGCAAGGTGCATGTGGCAAGACACGCGATTTCCAGGAGGGCGTTGTCGCATTTCTGGAAAAGAGAAAAGCAGTCTACGAAGGTCGATAGGGGAGCATGGGCACAGAAACTAAAAAGGCCGCCTCCAGGGCGGCCTTTGGTGTCTTAGCGCTTTTCGATGTCCACGTAGTCCCGCTGCATCTCACCCAGATACAACTGACGTGGACGCCCGATTTTGAGCTGCGGATCAGCCAATTGCTCGGACCACTGTGAAATCCAGCCAACGGTCCGCGCCAATGCAAAGATCGGCGTAAACATTGAGGTCGGGAATCCCATCGCCTCAAGGATGATGCCAGAATAGAAGTCCACATTCGGGAACAGCTTCTTATCTGCAAAATACGGATCGTCCAACGCCTGACGCTCAAGTTCTTTTGCGACCTGCAAGACCGGGTTGTTTTCAATCCCGAGCAGTTCAAGCACTTCATCCGCACTTTCCTTCATCACGGTCGCCCGTGGATCGAAGTTTTTGTAAACACGGTGGCCAAAGCCCATCAGCCGGTATGGGTCGTTCTTATCCTTGGCGCGGGCGATAAATTCAGGAATGCGGTCAACGGTGCCGATTTCCTTGAGCATCTCAAGGCAGGCCTGGTTCGCACCGCCATGTGCCGGACCCCAGAGACAGGCAATCCCCGCCGCGATACAAGCGAACGGGTTGGCCCCGGACGAGGACGCCAGACGCACTGTCGATGTTGAGGCGTTTTGTTCATGATCGGCGTGAAGCGTAAAAATACGGTCCATTGCACGCGATAGGATCGGGTTCACGTGGTATTCTTGCGCAGGCACGGCAAAACACATGTGCAGGAAGTTCGCCGCATAATCGAGATCATTGCGCGGATATACAAACGGCTGACCGATCGAATACTTATAGGCCATCGCCGCAACCGTTGGCATTTTCGCGATCAGCCGGATCGTGGCAACTTCGCGCTGGTGCGGGTCCGCAATATCAGTGCTGTCGTGGTAGAACGCTGACATCGCACCGACAACACCCACCATCGTGGCCATCGGGTGTGCGTCGCGGCGAAAACCGCGGAAGAAGTTATGCATCTGCTCATGGATCATCGTGTGATTGGTCACGAGAGATTCGAATTTTTCCAGCTCCGTCGCAGCGGGCAATTCCCCGTAAAGCAGCAGATAGCAAACTTCCAGATAGTGCGATTTTCCTGCCAACTGGTCGATCGGGTAGCCGCGGTGCAAAAGGATGCCCTCTTCGCCGTCGATGAATGTGATGGTGCTGTCACAGGCGGCGGTGGAGGTAAAACCAGGATCGTAGGTAAAGACATCCGCCTGCCCATAAAGCTTGCGGATATCGATGACATCAGGGCCACCGGTTGGGGAATGCACGGGCAGGTCATATGTTTTGCCCTTGAGCGTCAGCTTTGCGGTGTCAGTATTCTCGGCCATATCATTTCCCCTTTTTGACCTGCGCCCTGGAAGGGTGCAGGGGCGGTGTTGGTTTCCTGCAACCCATCCCGATACAGGAATGGTGTCAGGTGCTTGCATCCTGCAGGCGGGCGATGGTTTCATCACGCCCAAGCACAAGCATCATATCGAACATGCTTGGAGAGACCGCGCGCCCTGCCAGCGCCGCCCGCAGCGGCCCCGCCAATTTGCCTAGTTTCATGTCATGAGCTTCGGCAGTGGATGCAACAATCCCCTCAAGGCTGTCACGGGACCAGCTAGCATTTTGCAGCTGCGGCGTCAATTCCTTCAGTATACCACGGGATACATCAGTCAAAAGTGTCGCAGATTTCTCATCCGGGACGATTGGTCGCGCGTTGAGTATAAATGCCGCTTTATCAATGAGTTCCGGGAATGTCTTTGCGCGTTCTTTCAGACAGTACATGGCACTCATAATTCCTTCGCTTTGTGCGTCAGTCAGAGCAGGTTGACCCGTGGCGACAAGAAATGCCTGCAATTCTTGATGCAGTGCAGCATCATCGGCCACCGCGATATGCTGGCCACAGATATTTTCCAGTTTTTTGAAGTCGAACCGCGCTGGCGATTTGCCAATGCCGCCCAGATCGAACCATTCACGCGCCTTGGCATCGCTGAAAAACTCATCATCGCCGTGGCTCCAGCCCAGACGGGTCAGATAGTTACGCATACCCGCAGCAGGATAGCCCAAAGCCTGATATTCTTGCGCTCCGGTCGCACCGTGACGTTTCGACAATTTTTTGCCGTCAGGCCCGAAAATTAGCGGAATATGCGCCAGTGTCGGCTTATCCCAGCCCATCGCCTCATAAATCAGGTTCTGCCGAAATGCGTTGGCAAGGTGGTCGTCGCCGCGGATCACATGGGTCACGCCCATATCATGGTCATCGACCACGACCGCCAACATATAGACAGCAGATCCGTCGGAGCGCAGCAATATCATGTCGTCGAGTTGGTCATTTGACCAGGTGACATCGCCCTGCACCGCATCATGCAACGTCGTCTGGCCGTCGCGCGGGGCCTTGATGCGCACCACAAAGGGCGCATTGGGGTGGCTTGCCTCAGACACATCACGCCAGGGCGAGCGGAACAGCGTCGAGGTCTTCTCTGCGCGCGCCTTTTCACGGAAGGCTTCGATTTCATCGGAGGTGCTGAAACACTTGTAGGCTTTGCCCGCAGCCAGCAGTTCATAGGCGACCTCTGCATGGCGCGCAGCATTGGCCGCCTGACTGGCGGGCGCGCCATCCCAGTCAAGTCCAAGCCAGGTCAACCCGTCAAGGATTGCTTGACGGTTTGCTTCGGTCGAGCGTGCCTTGTCGGTGTCTTCGATCCGCAGCAGAAATTTTCCGCCCCGACCTCGGGCATAAAGCCAGTTAAACAAAGCTGTGCGTGCGCCGCCAATGTGCAGGGCGCCAGTTGGCGAAGGGGCGAAGCGCGTGACAACAGACATGGGACATTAACCTTTTGCTAACCAGCTTTCCGGTAACTTCCGGATTGATAAAGGCAATATGAGACTGCGGGGTGAAGGACAAGTGCGCGACGGGCTTGAAAACGCAGTGATGGCCCAGCGCGACCAAATGTTTTGCTGGGTGCCAGTATGTCTTGGGATCGGGATCGGGCTTTATTTCTCGCTTGGTTATGAGCCGGGAGGCGTCGAGGTGGTGCTGGGTGTGTTGGCTTCGCTGTTGTTTCTGGCTGCCGCGCGGTTGGTGTCCGCGGGATTTGCGCCTCTGTTCCTTGCGGCGATGTTGGTTTTGACAGGTGCAGGACTTGCCAAATACCGCGTGGTCAGCGTGGCTGAGCCCGTCCTGAGTTATCGCTACTATGGCCCGATCCAGGGGCGGTTGATTGGCCTTGACCGGTCATCAAGCGATGCCGTGCGGATGACGCTGGATCAGGTGGTGCTGGCGCGTATGTCGCCTGAGCGGACACCGGCGCGGGTCCGCGTGTCGCTGCATGCCGAACAGGTGATTGAGAGGTTTCAACCGGGTGATACGCTGATGATGACTGGGTTTCTGTCGCCTCCAGCGGGGCCTGCGGAACCGGGCGGCTTTAATTTCCAGCGGCACGCTTGGTTTCAGCGATTGGGGGCGGTGGGCTACACGCGCGCGCCTGTTCTGCGTTGGGCGGAGCCTGCCTCCATCACCTTTGCAACCCGCCTATTTTCATGGCGCATGGCTCTATCAGAAGCCGTGCAAGAGGCCCTGCCGGGTGATGCGGGCGGTGTGGCTGCCGCGATCATTACTGGCGACAGATCGGGATTGCGACAACCGGTCCTGGCCGACTTGCGTGCCGCAAATCTGGCACATCTGCTTGCAATATCGGGGTTGCATATGGGGCTTTTGACGGGCTTTGTCTTCGCGACTGTGCGCTATGGCTTGGCCTTGGTTCCAGCGCTGGCCTTACGCTGGCCAAGCAAGAAAATTGCAGCCATCTGCGCTTTGATAGCCGGTTTGCTATATTTGCTTCTGTCAGGAAGCAATGTCGCGACAGAGCGGGCTTTCATTATGGTGACGGCCGTGTTGGTCGCGGTGCTGCTGGACCGGCGCGCTTTTACATTGCGGGCCGTCGCGATTGCGGCGACGCTGGTGCTGATCCGGAACCCGGAGGCTTTGATGGGGCCGGGTTTTCAGATGTCATTTGCCGCCACAACCGCATTGGTCGCCGCCTTTGCGGGGCTTCGCAAACTTGACCTGAGCCGCCTGCCCAAATGGTCGCGCCCGATCTGGTCGGTCGTGTTGTCATCGTTGGTTGCGGGCTTGGCCACGGCGCCTTTTGCCGCAGCTGCCTTCAACCAGATCGCCCACTACGGGTTGATTGCAAACCTGCTGAGTGTGCCACTGATGGGTTTGCTTGTCATGCCCGCGGCTGTCTTGGCGATATGCCTTGCGCCGTTTGGATTTTGGGATGCCGGATTGTGGGTCATGGGGCAGGGGCTGCGCTGGATATTGTTCGTGGCGGATGAGGTGGCCGGCTGGGACGGGGCGTTGCGTTTTGTTGTGGCTCCGGGCACGTGGGTTGTGCCGCTGTTGGCATTGGGGTTGATCTGGGCCGTTCTCATCAAAGGCAGGGCGCGTCTTGCGGGAGTGGCAGCCGTAGGCGCTGCTTTTCTTTTATGGAGCGGGGCAACACGCCCGCAATTGCTCATCGCGGACACCGGCAGCTTGATGGGATTGCAAACGCCGCAGGGGCGGGTCCTTTCAAGGCCGCGCGGCGCCGGGTTTGTTGCGGGCATATGGCTCGAGAATGATGGTTGGCCAGTGGAGCAAGTGATTGCAGCGGACCGGGCTGGCCTGGCGCGAGGGCAAAGGTGGTCCGCCGCGGATTTGGCGGATTGGCGCGTCATGCAGGTTTCGGGCAAGACGGCGCTGGCTGCCTTGCGTGGCTGCGGCGGAGCGGATGTCCTGATCCTGAATCAGGCCGACGGTCAGCGCCGTCCTTGTTTGGTCTATGACGTGTCCGCCTTGCGAGAGACAGGATCGCTCGCGGTAGATGTCAATCCGGAAGGAGATCTGGAAATCGTAACGGCGCATTTCATAGCCGGCGCGCGCCCTTGGAATGCGCGCCAAGGGCCACGGGGGGAGCCGATTATCCTGTCGCGCGATCCGATAAAAAGGGCCGCCGAAGCGACCCGATTATCAGATATGAGAGACCCCTAATACGTTCGGATCAAACCAACCAGCCGCCCTTGCACTTTGACCTGATCGTCGCGGAACACGCGTGTTTCATAAGCGGGGTTTGCAGCTTCCAGCGCGATGGAGCCACCGTTGCGACGGAACCGCTTCAGCGTCGCCTCATGCCCTTCGACAAGGGCAACAACGATATCGCCATTGTCGGCCACCGTGGTTTCGCGGATCACGACGACGTCGCCATCGTTGATTCCGGCGTCAATCATCGAATCGCCCTTCACTTCCAGCGCATAGTGATCGCCAGCCCCGAGCATGGACTGCGGGACCGAGACATTGCGCGACGCTTCGCTGATCGCCTCAATCGGGACACCGGCAGCGATGCGGCCCATCATCGGTAATTCAACCGCGCCGTTATCAACCGGCATGGCCGTCGCAGGCGTGCTGTCAGGCTTGTCGCCGTCGATGACACGAGGGGTAAACCCTGTTTTGATCTGCATTGCGTCGGGCAGTTTGACAATCTCAAGCGCGCGCGCGCGATGCGCCAGACGGCGGATGAACCCCCGTTCTTCCAGCGCTGTTATCAGACGGTGAATGCCGGACTTTGATCGCAGGTCCAGCGCTTCCTTCATTTCATCGAAACTGGGCGGCACCCCGTCGCGCTGCACACGCTGGTGAATGAAGTTCAAAAGATCGCGTTGTTTGTTCGTGAGCATATCCGGCTCCGTTATGACGTTTTGCATATGTTCTATGCATGTTCTTGTTTTGTGTCAACTGTGCTGATGCGCGTTGCGGCCGTCATTGATGCCTCCGGCGGAAGTTTATCTGGGATTAAGAAGTAGGCCGGCGGGCTAAAGGCGGATGATCTCGACCAGATCGCCCGCGTTGCGCGCGGGATCGTGGATTGGGCGCAGGGCGAGGCAGTTGGCGTCAGCCAGAACAGTAAGGAGAGCACTGTCCTGACGGCCAAAGACGGTCACGCCGTCTGCGTCCAATCGCGCGCGCATATAGTGTTCGCGCGGCCCGTTGGCGGTGATGGGTGCGGCAAGTGGGGCTGTTTGGCGCGGCGCGGGGGCTGCGCCTTGACCCAGCATTTTGCGAATGACGGGTGCGAGAAAGACATGCCCGCAGACCATTGCGGAAACCGGGTTACCGGGAAGTCCGATCATTGCCGCTTGCCCAAGTTTTCCGGCCATCAGCGGTTTTCCCGGCCGCATGGCAACTTTGTAAAAGGACCGCGCCATGCCTTTGTCTTGCGCGACCTGACCCACCAAGTCGTGATCGCCCACAGAGGCGCCGCCGATTGTCACAATGAGGTCTGCATCGGCGGCCAAATCGAACGCAAGCTCCAGTGACGGGACCGTATCGCGCGCTATCGGCAGCAGCCGTGCCTCGGCCCCGAGGTCTTTCACCAATGCCGCAAGACCGTAGCTGTTGGAGGCGATAATCTGGTCGTCTGCGGGTCTTTCTCCCGGTTGGACCAACTCATCCCCAGTCGCGATGATCGCCACATTCGGGCGCCGCGCGACGGAAACCTGGGGGATGTTCATGGCGGCCAAAAGAGCGATGTCGGACGGGCGCAGGAGGCGCGGCGCTTTGAAGGTGTCACCCGCTTTGAAGTCGGCACCGGCGGGGCGGACATAAGCGGTGTCATTGGCGTCGTCGTTGAGGGTGATGTCATCGCCGATACGCGCCACGTTTTCCTGTATGACAACGTGATCGGTGCCGCGCGGCAGGGGCGCGCCGGTAAAGATACGCAGTGCCTGATCCGCGCCGACGGTGCCGGTCCAGCGATGGCCCGCGGCGGCTTCTCCGATCACCTTGTAGGTCTTGCCGGGGCCAATCGTGGCCCCTTTGACCGCATAGCCATCCATTGCTGAGGCGGCAAATGGTGGTTGATCGCGCAGCGCAGTCACATTAGCCGCGAGAACCCGGCCATTGGCTTGGCGCAGTGGGACGATTTCAGATGGCAATGGTTGCACCAATGCAAAAAGTTTCGCCAGCGCCGCATCAACAGAGATCATGGGTTCGTGAACCTGCCGGATTTTCCACCGTCTTTGAACGTCAGCCGCACGCCGCCGATTTTCATGTCCTTTTGGACCGCCTTTACCATGTCATAGACCGTAAGTGCCGCTGTGCTGACAGCGGTGAGCGCTTCCATTTCGACCCCCGTTTGTCCGCCAGTTTTCACGGTCGCGGTGATGCGCACGCCGGGCAACTGCGGGTCTATGACCAAATCAAGGGCAACTTTTGTGATCGGCAGCGGGTGGCAAAGCGGGATCAGATCCGCCGTCTTCTTCGCGCCCGTGATGCCAGCAATCCGCGCGATCCCCAGCACATCGCCCTTTTCGGCACGACCTTCGGCAATCAAGGCCAGCGTGTCAGTTGACATCTTGATGTAGCCCTCGGCGATGGCGGTTCGCGCCGTGACGGGCTTGTCAGAGACATCGACCATATGCGCCTGACCGTCGGCATCGAAGTGGGACAAGCCTGCCATCACATGCCACCTCTTGCGGGATTGGCAAGCAGGGCCCGGGTGGCCGATTCCACATCGTCCTGTCGCATCAGGCTTTCTCCGATCAGGAAGGTGCGGGCGCCATAGCGGGCCATGTCGGCCAGCTCTGCCGGCGTGTTCAGCCCACTTTCGCAGACGATCATTCGGTCAGAGGGCACCATTTTGGAGAGAGCCCGCGTGGTATCCAATGTCGTTTCAAAGGTCTTGAGGTTGCGGTTGTTGATCCCCATGAGCGGGGATTTGAGCAGGCAGGCCCGCTCCAGTTCCGCGGCATCATGGACTTCAAGCAGTACGTCCATGCCCCATGCGATGGCAGCTTCCTCCAATTCCTGGGCCTGGGCATCGCTGACGCTGGCCAGAATGATGAGGATGCAATCGGCGTGCAGCGCGCGGGCTTCGATCACTTGATATGTGTCGTACATGAAGTCTTTGCGCAGCGCGGGCAGATCAACGGCAGCGCGGGCGGCGGTCAGGTAACTGTCGTCGCCTTGGAAGGAGGGGCCGTCGGTCAGGACGGATAGGCAGGTGGCCCCGCCAGTGGCATAGGCTTGTGCCAGCGCGGGCGGGTCGAAATCGGCACGGATCAATCCCTTCGACGGGCTGGCTTTCTTGATCTCTGCGATCAAGCCATAGCCTTCGCGGGTGGCGTCGGACAGTTTTGCGGCGAAACCGCGTGTTGCGGGTGCGTCTTTGGCGCGGGCCTCCACTTCGGACACTGGCACGGCGGCTTTGCGGGCGGCGACCTCTTGCAGTTTGTAGGTTTTGATCTTTTGCAGAATATCGCTCATGGGTCCGCCCAGTTGATTGGCTCTTGGCCCTGTTCAATAAGCCAGTGGTTCACCTTTGAAAATGGGCGCGATCCAAAAAACCCGCGATGGGCAGAAAGCGGGGACGGGTGTGCGGACGTGTGGATCAGGTGATGCGCTGCCAATCGCGGCGCAAAGGCTTGCGCCGGACCACCCCAAAGGATGAAGGCCCGCGGGCGGTCGTTGAGCCGCGCAAGCACTTGATGGACCAGTGCAGACCACCCCAGTTTGCTGTGTGCTTTGGGCTTGCCCGGCGCAACGGTCAGGGCGGTGTTCAGCAGCAACACCCCTTGATCGGCCCAGTCTACGAGACCCGTCTTGGTGCGTGTTTTGCCCGTATCCGTCTGAATTTCCTTGAAGATATTTCCAAGACTATCGAGCCTGCCGCCAAAGTCATCAGGGATGGAAAATGCGAGTCCATCTGCTTTACCAGCCGTATGATACGGGTCTTGGCCTAATATGATGACGCGCGTGTCTGCGGGTTTGCACTTGCGCAGGGCCGCGAAAGTCAAGGCGGATGGTGGCAAGATATCATCGCCGACCTGCGCGGCGAGTTGCGGCAGATCGTCGGCGAAAAAGGGCAGGTCGTCCCAGCCCTCCAACCCTGCCAGATCAAAGATCATGCGGCAGAGGTGATCCGCGCCAGTATTTCCACCGCTTGCTTTGCCTTGCCGCTGTCGATGCTGTCGCGTGCGATTTCGACGCCGGCGGTCAGTGTGTCGGCTTTGTCTGCAACGACCAATGCCGCCGCCGCATTGAGCAGCACAGCATCCCGGTAGGCGCCTTTGACACCATCAAGTAGCGCCATCATCTCTTTGGCGTTTTCTTCGGGCGAACCGCCCAGGATGTCACGGAAACTATGGACGGGAAGGCCAGCGTCTTCGGGGTGGATTTCCTTTGACGTCACGCTGCCGTTTTCCAAGGCTGCCACGGCCGTTGGACCGCAGATTGTAATCTCATCCGTGCCATCGCTGCCATGCACCAACCACGCTTTTTCGGTGCCAAGCTGTTGCAGTGTTTCGGCCATTGGGAAAATCAGGTCTGGGGCAAAAGCACCAGTCAGTTGCCGCTTCACGCCAGCGGGATTAGTCAATGGACCCAGTATGTTAAAGATCGTTTTTGATCCCAAATCAACGCGAATGGGGCCGACATGCTTCATCGCTGGGTGATGCATCGGGGCCATCATAAAGCCAATGCCTGCCTCAGCGATGGCCTGTTCGACGACCTCTGGCCCGACCATCACATTTATGCCGAGCGCGCCTTGCACGTCTGCCGTACCGGACTTGGACGACAGGTTGCGGTTGCCATGTTTGGCGACAGGCACGCCTGCACCCGCCACAACAAAGGCCGTCGCCGTCGAGATATTGAGCGTATGTTTGCCGTCGCCACCTGTGCCGACGATATCCATCGCGCCCTCGGGGGCTTTGACGGGAATGCAGTGGGCGCGCATGACGTGCGCGGCGGCAGCATATTCTGAAACAGCTTCACCGCGCGCCCGCAAAGCCATCAGGAAACCGCCAATTTGTGCAGGCGTCGCCGCCCCTTCAAAAAGCAGATTGAACGCCTCTTCAGCTTGCGCGCGCGAAAGTGGCCCTTCTGAGGCTGCGTAGATCAGGGGCTTCATTGCATCGCTCATGCGGGAACCTTTGTCATATCGAGGAAATTCTTCAGGAGTTTATGGCCATGCTCTGACCGGATGCTTTCAGGGTGAAACTGCACGCCGTGGATCGGCAGTTCGCGGTGCTGCAGGCCCATGATCGTGCCGTCCTCCAGCTCAGCGGTAATCTCAAGGCTATCTGGCAGGGTTTCACGCTCCACGATCAACGAATGGTAGCGGGTGGCGTCAAACGGGCTCGGCAGGCCTGCGAACAGCCCTTTTCCGGTGTGATGCATGATACCCATCTTGCCGTGAACGATCTCATGGCAGCGCACGACTTTGCCGCCAAAGGCTTCTCCAATGGCCTGATGACCAAGGCAGACACCCATGAGTGGCATTTTAGTCTCAGCCGCGGCATGGACCAAGGACAGGCAAATACCGGCCTGTGACGGGTCGCAGGGGCCGGGCGAGAGTAAAATGGCCTCGGGCCGCATCGCCATAGCTTCTTGGACATTGAGCGCATCATTGCGCTTTACAACAACATCTGCACCCAATTCACCAAGGTAGTGAACAAGGTTGTAGGTAAAGCTGTCGTAGTTATCGATCAAAAGCAGCATGGTGAAATCCCGCGCAGGTAGAAAAAAGGGCTACCGCAACCCAGCAAGAGCCGCGTATAACAAGGGTATACATGGGCTAGGACGCATATGGGCGTCAAGGTCGAAGCAAGGGGTTGTTGATATGCTGCGGGCAAGTTTTGCAGGTGGACTTTGGGCATTATTGCTCAGCACATCCGGGCTGAGCTTTGCGTCAGTCATGACGGAAATTCCCGATCGCAGCGATTGGGCAATACAGGTAGCAGCCGTTGCGCCTGACGCTGCGGCGCAAAATGCGACCAGTACTGCGCCCGTTGTTGCGACAAGCGTTGTAGTCCCAATCGCGCCGCAAGACCAAGCATCGCCGCTCCTTAACAGCGTCGCGCCTGTCGTGATGGCCAGTTTTGATCCCGCCATGGGAACGGCACCTGCAGGCACGTCACCCGATTGGCCCGACGTTGGTTTGCATGATGGCGTTGTTTCCAGTACGCCCACTATCATTGCCCAACCCGCTTTGCCCGCAGCACCCTTGCTTGCGACGGTGCCTGCAGCCGCCCAAATAGCGCAGCAAGTGAAACCGCAGGCCATAGCAAAGGCACCGACGCGCCCGCAGTTTGACGACTTGATTGTGCGTGTTCAGGCTGATGCGAACGACAACGGCGGACTGGTTCAGCGCCGGCTGCCGCAGATTTTGCCTGACACGCCAGAAGCAACGGATGCGCCAACACTAGATGCAGGCGACGGAGCCCAGGCCGATACGGAGGAGACAGATATCCAGATCGGCATAGGTGGCGGTAACATTCTCGAGCAGGATGAGCCATCCACACAAGAGCCGGGCGTTGTCGCCGAAGGCGAACAGGTCATTGTTGACGCGCCACCAACCTCTGCTTTGAATGGCTTTGCCGCTAATTTCGAAAATCCGAACAATTTGCCCATTGTTGGCGTCGTCTTGATTGATGACGGCTCCCTGCTAAACGGCCCGCTGCAGGTTTTTGAGAGCGGGTTCAAATCCACCATTGTGATAGACGCTTTGCGCGCGGATGCCACACTTTGGTCTGAGGCCTACCGCGAGGCGGGCATGGAAATCGCCATGCAAGTGCCTTTGCCATTGGGTGTGCAGCCAAGCGATGTTGAGGTGGCGTATGCCGCCGCGAAGGAGATCCTGCCAGAAGCGGCCTTTCTTTATAGTGACGGCGAAGGGGTGCTGCGCAATGACCGAAAGGCCGCACAGCAGGTCATGAGCATTCTGGCCAACGATGGCTATGGCTTTGTGACACAAGAACGCGGCCTTGGCGCGCTCGTGCGCGAGGCTGAACGCAACGCTGTGCCTGTGGCGCAGATTTGGCGGGACCTGGACCGGAATGGGGAGAGCGTCAATACGATGTCGCGCACCCTTGATCGGGCGGCCTTTACCGCACGTCAGAGCGGCGGCGTCGTTGTTGTCGGGCGGCTGCAACCTTTGACATTGGAAGTGCTCAGTGTCTGGGCGCTGAACGCAGAACGTGAAGGTGTCTTGCTTGCGCCTGTCTCCGCTTTGTTGGTTCCACCTATTCCGGCAACTGAAGCGGATGCGGACCCAACGGACGCAGAGGCACCTGTGTCTTCACTCCCGACAATCACCGAATAAAGCTAGTTCCCGCTGCCCCGGAACATGGTCGCATCTGCCGCCGCTTTGCGGATGGCGTTCGATTTATGGACTGTTTCCTGGTATTCCGCCTCCGGGTCGCTGTCATAGACTACACCGCCACCGGCTTGAATATAAAGCTTTTCGTCCTTTAGCACCGCAGTACGCAGCGCGATGCACATATCCATATCGCCATTTGCGCTAAAATAGCCGCAACCACCGCCGTAGACGCCGCGCTTTTCTGGCTCAAGCTCGTCGATGATCTCCATCGCGCGGACCTTTGGCGCACCTGACACGGTGCCAGCGGGCATACCGGCAAAGAACGCGCTGAGAGCATCTTGGTCGTCCGCCAATTCACCCACCACGTTTGAGACGATGTGCATGACGTGGCTGTATCGCTCCACGATGAATTGCTCGGTTGGGCGCACAGTGCCGATCTTGCTGACCTTACCAGTGTCGTTGCGGCCCAGATCAAGCAGCATCAGATGTTCGGCCAGTTCTTTCTGGTCGGCCATCAGATCGGCCTCGTTTGCGTTGTCTTCCTCGGGGGTTGCCCCACGGGGGCGGGTGCCTGCAATCGGACGGATGGTGACTTCCTTACCAAAGACGCGGACCAGGATTTCGGGGCTGGCGCCGATTACCTGAAAACCGCCGAAATTGAAAAAGAACATGAAAGGCGACGGGTTGGTGCGGCGCAATGAGCGATAAAGCGCGAAGGGTGGTTCGTGGAAAGCCTGCGTCCAGCGCTGTGACGGCACGACCTGAAAAATATCACCTGCCTTGATATAGTCCTTGGCCGTCTCGACCGCATCCAGATAGGCCTGATGCGCAAAATTCGATTGTGGTGGCGCGACTGCCGCTGGATCAGCCAAGGCGCGCGCCTCTGACGGCAACGGGCGCTCAAGGGCGCGTTGGGCGTCGATCACACGCTCTGCCGCTTGCGCATAGGCCGCGCGTGCGGACAGGCCCGCATTCACGTAGGCGGGCGACACGAGGATCACGTCGCCTTTGACGCCATCCAGCACGGCCACCACAGAGGGGCGTAACATCATCGCGTCGGGCAGGCCAAGCGGGTCGGGGTTCACGTCGGGCAGATGTTCGACCAATCGGATCATGTCATAGCCCAGATAGCCAAACAGTCCCGCAGAGGCGGCAGGCAAATCAACCGGCAAATCAATCCGACTTTCCGCCAAGAGCGCACGCAAGGCGGTAAGTGGTTCTTGGGTCAATGTCTCATAGGCGGTTTCATCAAACCGCGCATTGCGGTTCACGCGGGATGTGGTGCCGCGGCATTCCCAGATCAGATCAGGGTTCATCCCGACGATTGAATAACGCCCGCGTACTTCCCCTCCGGTCACGCTCTCGAGCATGAAAGCGTTTTTGCCCGCCCCCGACAGCTTGAGCATCAGTGATACAGGCGTATCCAGATCAGCCGCGATACGGGTATAGACGGCCTGATTCGCGCCAGCCTCAAACTGGGCTGCGAAAGTGTCGTAGTCGGGCAGAAGCGCCATAAATCAGCCTATTGGAATTGGGCGTTGACCGCGTTGATCGTCGCTTGGTTGATACGGGTCTCTGTCTGCTGCTGAAGGGTCGTGGCATAGGCATCAAAGATGTCCTGTGCGATCCCGGCTGCCGCATTTTCCGCCAAAGCGTCACGTTGGGCAATCACCGACGGGTCGGACAGGTCAGGCGGTGCAATCCCGTCGAGACGCACGATAATCGCGCGATCTCCGGCATCCAGCACACGGGTTTCGCCCATGGTCATTTCAAATAGTTGCGTATTGAAGTCCGGTGGCGTGCCTTCAATGAAGGAGCGGCGGCTCAGGGCGGTCTCACTTTGCGGCGCAAGGCCCAGCGTGTCGAAGCTGGTCAAGGGCAGGATTGTCTCCGCCAGTTCCTGGGCCTGCGCCATCACCGCGTTTTGGCGGGCCTGTGCGTCCCATGCGGCGCGCACGTCCTCCCGGATATCCTCAAACGGGCGCAGGGTAGGCGGGGTGATACTATCAAGCGTCATTGCAAAGACGCCGCCGTCGGAGAGATCAAAAATCTCTGGAAACTGACCCTCTTGAACGGCCGCGGCCTCACTACGGAACGCGTCGTAGGCGGCGATGCCATCGGTCGTATCTGCGGTAAATGCGATTGTGCCGAGCTGCATATCGGTGCGCTCAGCAATGTCAGCCATTGTGGCGCCACCAGCTATAAGATCAACAATCGGGTCGGCATTGTCGTTGATATATGCGCGCGCTGCTTGTGCGGCTAATTCATCACGCAAATTGCCCGCCGCGTCATCGAGCGTTGTCTCTTGTGCCGCGAGCATCGCGTTCACACGAAAGAGTGCGGGACCAAGTGTCGAGTTGTAAGGACCAACGACATCACCCGGAACGGCAGCAAAGACCGGATCACCCGCTGGACCCAAGGTATCCTGATCGACATCACCCATATCAATATCGTTGAGCGTCAGACCGCGTTCTGCGACCAGGTCTTCAAACGTCACCTCCCCGGTGTTGACACGTGCAAGGGCATCCGCGGCGCGGGCTTCATCGAAATAGACCAAACGTTCGACCAGGCGGCGCTCAGGTTGGACGAATTGCGCGATGCGGTCCTGATACAATTGTGCAACGGCTTCGTCGGAAACCACCATGTTGTCGATAATCATCGCCGGGGTCAGCCAGGTATAGGTAATGTTGCGGGTTTCCGGCGCGGTGAATTGATCCGCGTTTTCATCGTAAAAGGCGCGTAGATCCGCATCTGTGGCGCCGGGCACAGGCGCTGTGAGCGTGTCAACATCCACACTTGCCCAAGTCAGGGCGCGGGTTTCGCTGGTGAACTGGATCAGCGTGTCGGCATAGGCCGCCGCATCAGGCAATCCGCTGACCACAGCGCCCTGAAGCAGCGTGCGTGATGTTTCTTCGCGCAGGCTGTTTTCAAATTCGATGGCTGTCTGGCCCGACTGCTGCAAAGCGACGCGGTAGGCGTCCCGGTTGAAGCCGCCCGCGCCTTGGAATTGGGGAATGGCCTGAAGCCGTTCAAAGACGCGCGCGTCACCGACGGAAACGCCGAGATTGTCGGCCTCATTGTCCAAAGTGCGCAGAAGCACGACTTGGCTCAAAGCGACCCTGTCGATGCCAAAGCTCTGCGCCTGCTGGAATGTGACCTGCTGGCCGAACTGGGCAGAAAGTGCCCGGATCTGCTCATTCAAGGCGCGTTGGTAAGAGGTTACGCTAACCTCTTTGTCACCCACCGTGCCGATCGTCCGCACAGTCCCGTTGAGACCGCCTGTGCCGAAACCGGCAAGTCCCAGAAGGAGGATGCCGACAATGATCCATGCACCGTATCGTTTGCTGTTCTTCTGTGCCATTGGCCTGATCGCTCCACCCGATTATCGCGGCATGAATAAGCGCCCTTCGGGGGGTGTGCAAGGGTCAGAGCGACAACGATGACAGCCTGTTGAAGAGGGTTGTTATGCCAGCGCGGTCAATGTTGGCAAAAGCGATGCGCAATTGGCTTTCACCGCCTGGAATATCATCGGGCATAAACATCGTTCCGGGCAGCAGCAAAACGCCGGCCTCCTTCACCAGGAGAGGTGCAAGATCCGCGGATGACATCGCAAAGGGATGCCGCAGATAGGCAAAATA
>NZ_JBELFI010000054.1:0-15706 GCF_042093035.1 Yoonia sp.
ATCCGCATAGGCCCACCCATGCGCCCCGCTTTCCGCCCAATAATCATAATCACAGGCGTGCCCCCGCACGTAGATCATCCCGTTGATTGAAGATGACCCGCCAATGACCTTGCCGCGCGGCGTGACCAGTTCGCGCCCGCCCAGATGCGGTTCTGGTTCCGATTTCATGCCCCAGTCATAAAGGCTCATATTCATTGGATAGGACAACGCTGCGGGCATCTGGATCAGTGGCCCTGCGTCGCTGCCGCCATATTCGACGATCAGGACTTGCTTGCCAGCCTCGGCCAGACGGTAGGCGATGGCGCATCCGGCAGAGCCTGCGCCGATGATTACGTAGTCAGCTTGCATAGTCGTGGCCTTTGATTTGTTGATCCCTCCGGAGCCTCCGGCGGGAGTTTTCTTGTCAAGATGAAGGGCTTATTCGCCGCGCGGGAAGCGTTGGCTTTCTTCCAGCACATTGAGATCCATGTGGTTACGCATGTAGCGTTCGGACGCTTTTTGCAGCGGCTGATAGTCCCAAGGAAAATAGTTGCCGTTGCGCAGGGCTTCATAGACGATCCAGCGGCAGGCTTGTGACTGCCTGACAGCGGCATCGAATTGCGCCAGATCCCAGCGTGCTTCGGATTTGGCGCGCAATTGGCTCAACGTGCCTTGGCGGGCAGGCGTCTCTGCCAGATTGGTCAGTTCTTGTGGGTCGGCGTCCAGATCGAAAAGTTGGTCTGGGTCCAAGGCGCAGCGGGTATATTTCCATTTGCCGTAGCGCAAGCACACAAGCGGCGCATAGCTGCCTTCGGCGGCGTATTCCATAGCCACCGGCGTGTCGCGAGTTCCACCTTGACCCAGAGAAACGAGGCTTTCGCCGGTCGTCCAGGGTGCCACTTCGGACATGTCGATGCCCGCCAGTTCGCAGAGCGTTGGGGCCACGTCGATATTGCTGACGGGGGTGTCGATGAGGCCGGGTTTCATCTGAGGGCTTGCGATCATCAAAGGCACCCGCGCGGACCCTTCATAGAAGGACATTTTGAACCAGAGCCCGCGTTCGCCCAACATATCGCCGTGGTCGGACACAAACAGGATCGTCGCCTCTTGCCGTGTATCTTTCAGGGCCTGCAGCACTTCGCCGATCTTGTCATCGAGATAGGAGATGTTGGCGAAATAGGCCTGCCGCGCCCGTTTGATGTGGTCTTCTGTGATGTTGAAGTTGTCCCGATCGTTGGCATCCAGAATGCGTTGCGAATGCGCGTCCTGATCGGCGTAGGGGATCGGGCCGACCTCTGGCATGAGGTGCGCACAATCATTATAGAGATCCCAGTATTTCCTGCGCGCCACGTAAGGGTCATGCGGGTGGGTGAAGCTGACTGTCAGGCACCAAGGCCGCCCATCATGCCCGCGCGACAGATCATAGAGCTTGCGGGTCGCGTTATAGCAAACCTCATCGTCGTATTCCATTTGGTTGGTGATTTCCGCCACGCCTGCGCCCGTCACCGAGCCCATGTTGTGGTACCACCAGTCGATCCGCTCTCCCGGTTTGCGATAGTCAGGGGTCCAACCGAAGTCGGGCGGGTAGATATCCGTGGTCAGCCGTTCTTCGAAACCGTGAAGTTGATCGGGGCCGACGAAATGCATCTTGCCCGAAAGACAGGTTTGATAGCCCGCTCTGCGCAGATGGTGCGCATAGGTCGGGATCGATGACGCGAATTCCGCCGCATTGTCATAGACACCCGTGCGTGATGGCAAGAGGCCCGACATCAAAGACGCCCGCCCCGGCGCGCAAAGCGGAGAGGCCGTATAGCTATTGGCAAAGCGCGTGGAGCGCGCAGCCAAGGCTTTCAGGTTGGGTGCATGGAGCCATTCGGCAGGGCCGTCGGGGAAGAACGTGCCGTTCAACTGGTCGACCATGATGATAAGTATGTTCGGCTTGCTCATTGAGGGCGCCCCCCGAGTTCGATGTGCAACAATGCCAGCGCCCGAGCTGTCGCGTCGGAGTATCCGGCCTGCGCATGTGACAGGCCTTGCCGCAGGTAGAGACCATCTATCAAGGCCGCGATACGTGTCGCACTGCCATCCGCATTTGGTCCAACCAGCGGGCGCAGGTCATTGAGCAGATTGCTGTGCAAACGCCGCTGATATATCCGCAGAAGGCGGTGCGCATCGGGTGAGGTTTGCGCCAACACATAGAAGTTGAGCCATGCCGCGATGACTTCCGGCTGGAAATTGGAGGAGGCGAAACTGGCGCGGATGACGGCCTCCAGCCGGGCGCGGTGGCCTTTCGCGCCTTTCAGCGCATTGCGAACTTCGGCTGCGTAAATTGCAAGGGTATGGCGCATCGCTGCCAGAAAAATCTGATCCTTGCCACCAAAATAGTGATGCGCCAAAGCCGCGGACATGCCCGCGCGCTTGGCAATATTGCTGACAGTCACATCCAGATTGCCAACCGCACCGATTTCGTCAATCGTGGCTTTCACTAAAGCCGCGCGGCGGATAGGCTCCATTCCAAGCTTGGGCATAATTTCCTCATGGGGCTAGACCTGAGCAGCTAAATCATTCTTTATTGATCCGTCAATCAAGAAAAACAAGGGAGACCGAAATGAAACTGAAAGTAACAATATCGGCGATGGCCGTTGTCGCAGCTGCACCTGCTTTTGCAGAGTGTGGTTCTGTCACATTCTCGGATGTCGGCTGGACGGATATTACGGCAACGACCGCTGCCACATCTGTCGTGCTTGAGGCGTTGGGTTATGAAACCGATATCAAAGTCCTGTCCGTTCCTGTGACCTATATCTCGCTTGCCGAAGGAGACGTTGACGTCTTCCTTGGCAACTGGATGCCCACGATGGAAGCCGATATCGCGCCATACCGTGACGCTGGCACAGTCGACACTGTGCGCGCCAACCTTGAGGGGGCGAAATATACGCTGGCCGTCAATCAGGCCGCAGCTGACATGGGCATTGCGAATTTCGCAGATATTGCCGCCAACGCAGATGCGCTGGATGGCAAAATCTATGGTATTGAGCCCGGCAACGACGGCAACCGCCTGATTATGGATATGATTGCCGATGGTGCTTTTGGTCTCAACGACTTTGAAGTTGTTGAAAGCTCTGAGCAAGGCATGCTGGCGCAGGTTGACCGCGCCTCGCGCCGGGAAGAACCGATCGTCTTTCTTGGTTGGGAGCCACACCCAATGAACGCCAACTTCGACATGTCCTACCTAGAGGGCGGGGATGATTGGTTTGGGCCGAACCTTGGTGGTGCGACCGTGTTTACCAACACATCCGCAGACTATGTTGAAAACTGCCCAAATGTCGGCGCGCTGCTGAGCAATCTGGCGTTCTCGCTGGCGATGGAAAATGAGATCATGGGGGCGATCCTGAATGATGGCGAAGACCCCGCTGATGCGGCCTCGGCTTGGCTGACGGCAAATCCTGATGCCTTCATGGCGTGGCTTGACGGTGTGACCACCGAAGATGGTGGCGATGCCGTCGCTGCCGTGAAAGCGTCTCTGGGCCTTTAATCACGATTGGCAGGCTCCGATGTCGGGGCCTGCCACCTCCATGAATGAAGGTGCCCTATGCAGTGGATTACCGACAATAAGATCCCGATTGGGGATTGGGCAGAAGCGATCTTTGATCTGCTCAATGACAATCTGGGCTTTTTCTTCGATTGGCTGTCAGACACGATGGAAGCGCTGATTGATGGCATCCTCTGGGTGCTTGAGACACCACATCCGTTCTTTGTCATCGCAGCTTTTGCGGCGCTGACATGGGCTTTGCAACGCAACTGGAAAACGCCGTTTTTCGTTGTTGTGGGCTTTTTGTTCATCCTCAATCAGGATTATTGGGAAGAAACCATGCAATCGCTAACGCTGGTGTTGTCGGCCTGTGTGGTCTGCATGGGGATCGGGGTGCCCATCGGCATTGCCGCCGCGCACCGCCCGCGTCTTTACCGTGCGATGGTGCCGGTGCTGGATCTGATGCAGACCTTGCCGACATTCGTCTATCTGATCCCGGCCATCGTTTTCTTTGGAATCGGCATGGTGCCCGGATTGATCGCAACAGTCATCTTTGTGTTGCCTGCACCGATCCGTCTGACCTATTTGGGGGTCTCTTCGACCCCGACGCCGCTGTTGGAGGCCGCCCAAGCCTTTGGCGCCACCAAACGGCAGGTGCTATTCAAGGTCGAACTTCCCTCTGCCCTGCCCCAGATCATGGCGGGCCTGAACCAGACGATCATGCTGTCGCTCTCGATGGTTGTGATTGCAGCCCTTGTCGGCGCAAGCGGACTTGGCGTGCCTGTGATCCGGGCGCTGAACACGGTGAACACATCGCTGGGCTTTGAAAGCGGGTTCGTGATTGTCGTCGTGGCCATCATGCTGGATCGGATGTTGCGGGTGAATTCGAAATGAATGCCGTGAAGGGGAGTTGCCATTGCGGGACCGTCCAGTTCACCGTCAAGCTCAGCGATGGGATCAATTCCGCGCGGCGCTGTGATTGCTCACTGTGCTTGCGGCGCGGAGCGGTTGCAGTGACGGCCATGAAAGGCGACATCACTTATACGGCAGGCGCGGACAATCTGACGCTCTATCAATTCAACACCAAGGTCGCTGAGCATTATTTCTGCAAGACGTGCGGTATCTATACCCATCACAATCGGCGCTCGAACCCGCAAGAGGCCGGCATCAATCTGGCCTGTCTTGCGGGGCATACGCCGCTTTTGCCCGATGTCGTGGTAAACGACGGGCGGAACCATCCAACAGACGTGGGCCGAGAATTAAACGTCGGGGTCCTGAGGTTTGAACCCGAAAGAGGTCGACAATGAACGCCGTTGAATTCGACAATGTCTCCATCGTATTCGGGGAACGCCCCCAAATGGCGCTTCCGCTCATGGACGAAGGGCTGGAGCGGCCCGAGATCCGCGAGAAAACCGGTCAGATCCTTGGCGTTCACAATTGTTCACTCAATGTCGAGGTGGGCGAAATCCTCGTGTTGATGGGGTTGTCGGGCTCAGGAAAATCCACATTGCTGCGGGCGGTCAATGGATTGAACCCGGTGATCCGCGGCGAGGTCCGCATACATGATCGCGACTGGCATTGTAGCGTCGGCAAGAGCAGTGCGACCGATTTGCGACGGGTACGCCGCGAATGCGTCTCGATGGTGTTTCAACAATTTGGTTTGCTGCCTTGGCGCACCGTGCGCGACAACGTCGGCCTCGGGCTGGAACTGGCGGGGCTTGAAAAGACCGTACGCCTCAAACGGGTCGATCAGGAATTGGAGATGGTCGGCCTTGATGACCGTGCCGATGCGCTGGTGGGCGAATTGTCAGGCGGGATGCAACAACGGGTGGGGCTTGCGCGCGCGTTTGCAACTGACGCTCCCATTTTGCTCATGGATGAGCCGTTTTCGGCCTTGGACCCACTGATCCGCACACGGCTGCAAGATGAACTGCTGGAACTTCAGCAGAAACGCGGTCGCACGATCATCTTTGTCAGTCACGATCTGGACGAGGCCTTCAAACTCGGCAATCGGATCGCGATCATGGAGGGCGGGCGGATTGTCCAATGCGGCACCCCGCGCGATATCTTTACCAATCCGGCAAATGAATATGTGGCGGATTTTGTGGCCCATATGAACCCGCTCGGCGTTTTGACAGCGCGCGATGTGATGACACAAGGCACCACCGACGGCCCTGCAATCGATGTTGAAACACCTGTCCAAGACATCATGCACGACATCGACAGCACGTCCCTGCAAGTCACCGAAAACGGCAAACCTGTCGGCATTGTCACGCAGAGCTCGCTCATTGCGCGCCTCACCCCGGCTTCTTCAGAGTAGAAATATCCCCGCCGGAGGCTTGCCCCGCGAGGGGCAGATCACACCTTTGTTTGGGCAACCGCAGGCGTTGTTTGCCGCCTTGCCAGGGCCTCGCGCCATGTGATGAAGCTCACTGACCCCATTATCACCGCACCACCCAGGATCACCCATCCGTCGATGGCTTCTCCAAAAACCACTGCGCCCAAAACGACCGCCCAGACCAATTGCAGAAATGTCACCGGCTGCGTGACTGTCAACGGTGCTGCCGCGAATGCCAGCGTCATGGAATAGTGGCCTGCCGTTGCAAAGCAAGCAACCAGAAACAGCCAGCCAAGTTGCGCCAGCGTCGGCGTGACCCAGACCGCCGCTGCAAAAGGCGCCAGGCCCACCGTCACGGTGATCGACAACATGCCCACGACGACAGGCGCTGACACCTCGCCAGACATTTGCTTTGCGATCAGATAGCCCGCGGCAAAGCATAGGGCCGTGACCAGCATGGCGATGTGACCGATCTCAACCGCACGCAGACCCGGGCGCAGGATAATAATCGCGCCGATCAACGCCAAGATGACGGCTGCCAATCTCCGCGGCGGCAGGCGTTCGCCCAAGAACAATGCGGCCCCCAGCGAAACATAGACAGGAGAGAGGTAATTCATCGCCGTCACTTCCGCGATCGGGATGCGGGCCATCGCGAAAAACCACAAGATCACGGCCAGCGTATGGACAAAGCCACGAGCCCAGAACAGTTTCTTTTGCCGCGGTGTCAGATGCGCGGCCAGGATCGGCTTTATCATCGGAAGCAGAAAAACGAGGCCCAGCACATAGCGCAGAAATGCGGCCTGCGCGGCTGGCACATCGCTTCCTATGTGCTTCACAACCGCCGTCACACCCAGAAACATCACGCCCGTGAACACCATCCAGAAGATGCCGGCAACGGGCCGTGAATGCTTTGCAGTTTCCATCTGCAATGCGTGGCACCACAGGGACCCGAGTGCAAGCGCGTAGAATCCGCTGGATGAATGCGCACAGAGGGCCTAACACGGGGTCCATGAAAATACTCTTTCTTGGCGACGTGATGGGCCGTGCGGGACGTTCGGCGATTGTGAACCACCTGCCCCGCCTGCGCGCAGAGTGGAAACTGGATTTTGTCGTGGTGAACGGCGAAAATGCGACGGCGGGCATGGGCCTCTCGGGGGATCATGCGAATATCCTGCTTGATGCCGGTGCAGATGTCGTCACGCTCGGCGATCATGCGTTTGACCAGAAGGATATGCTTTCTTTCATCGAAAAAGAGAGCCGGATAATTCGACCGCTCAATTATTCCAAAGCCGCCCCCGGCGTCGGTGCCCGCATTTTCACGGCCCCCGGTGGTCGCAAGGTGCTTGTGGCGCAGGTACTGGGCCAGGTGTTTATGAAGCGCGCCTTTGATGATCCGTTCTCGGCTCTTGATGCGCTTTTGCGGCAATACCCGATGGGTGGTCAGGTCAGCGCGAGCCTGATCGATGTCCATTGCGAGGCCACGTCCGAAAAAATGGCCATGGGTCACTTCTGTGATAGCCGCGCCAGCATCGTGGTTGGTACCCATACCCACGTCCCAACCGCTGACGCCACGATCCTGCCCGGCGGCACCGCATATCAGACAGACGCGGGCATGTGCGGCGACTATAATTCCGTGATCGGGATGGAAAAGGCTGAACCCTTGCGCCGCTTCATCACAGGCATGCCAAAATCCCGTTTCACCCCCGCTGTCGAAGAGGCCACGCTGTCGGGCCTCTATGTCGAAACTGACAACCTGACCGGCAAAGCCACCCGCGTGGAGATGGTCCGCCAAGGCGGGCGGTTGTCGCAGACTGGCCCTTGATGATCTCTGAGCGCGGGCGGTTGACCGCCGTCCTGCTGCTTTTGGGTACGGGTTGGGGCCTGACGCAGCCGCTCACCAAGATCACGGTCACTGCCGGCTACCTGCCTTTCGGTATGATCTTTTGGCAAATGTTGATTGGCGCGGTGCTGCTGGGCGCGCTGCGGTGGCGGCAATTGCGCCGCGCGCCGGTGAATGCCCGGACCTTGGGTGTCTGGTTGATGATCGCCTTGATTGGGTCGGTTATTCCCAACATGACGAGCTTTCGCGCCGCGTTTCATCTACCATCCGGCATCATGTCGATTGTGCTGGCGACGATCCCGATGATGGCATTTTCCGTTGCGCTTGCGCTTGGCAACGATCGCTTTTCGCTGCGCCGCTTGTTTGGTCTGGTGTTGGGGTTGATTGGCGTGGCCTTGATCGCTTTGCCTGATGCCAGCCTGCCGGAGCGCGCGATGATTGCCTTCCTGCCACTCGCGCTTGTTGCGCCGTTTTGCTATGCATGCGAGGGCAATATTGTCGCGAAATGGGGAACTGCTGGGCTTGATCCCTTTGCCGTTCTCTTTGGCGCATCCGCGATTGGCGCGCTGATTTCACTGCCTTTGGCGATCGGTACCGGGCAGTTTTTTGTGCTGCGACCCCCGTTCATTCTGGCGGATTTCACATTGGTGCTGAGCAGCGTCATCCACGTCCTCGTTTATTCCGGCTACGTCTGGTTGATCGGACGTGCGGGGGCCGTCTTTGCGGTTCAAGTCAGCTATATCGTCACGGGATCAGGCGTGCTTTGGGCGATGACCTTGCTGGGCGAAAGCTACAGTTTTTGGATTTGGTCCGCACTTGTCTTTATGGGACTGGGGTTGATGCTGGTGCAGCCGCGCCTTGCCCAAGGCCCCGCACTGCGCGACACTCCCACTCATGGGTGACTTGTTTCAACTGACGCAAATGCAGGGTGCGATACTGACGATGGCTGTCGTGGTGGTCATGTTTGCCATGTTCCTGCGCGAGGTTTACCCCACAGAAGTCGTGGCGATGATCGGTGTCTCGATCCTGCTTGCCACGGGCGTGCTGCCTTATGAAGCGGCTGTTATGGCCTTGGCCAACCCTGCCCCTTGGACGATTGCTGCGATGTTTATCATCGTGGGTGCGTTGGTACGCACTGGCGCGCTGAATGCCATGACCCAGATCGCAGAGCGGCAGGCCAAGATCAGCCCTGCCCGCGCCATTGGCGGCGGCTTGGTCTTTGTGGCCTTTGCAAGCGCGATTATGAACAACACGCCTTTGGTGGTCGTGATGATCCCCGTTTTTGTGCAGTTGGCGCGCAGTCTGGGCACCTCTGCCTCGAAACTGCTGATCCCATTGAGTTATGCGGCCATCGTGGGTGGCACGATGACTTTGCTCGGGACCTCAACAAACCTGCTTGTCGATGGTGTCGCAAGGGCTTCCGGGATGGAAGCCTTCGGCATCTTGGAGATCATGCCGGTCGGCATCGTCGTGGTGCTCTGGACGTTTACCTATCTCTATTTCATGGCGCCGCGATTGCTACCTGATCGCGCCAGCATGGCGACGATGTTGTCGGATCGCACCAAGAAGAAGTTCTTCTCCGAA
Organism: Yoonia sp.; assembly: GCF_042093035.1. GTDB lineage: Bacteria > Pseudomonadota > Alphaproteobacteria > Rhodobacterales > Rhodobacteraceae > Yoonia. The sequence goes on from NZ_JBELFI010000054.1 coordinate 9,271, forward strand.
GTCGTCATTCCGCCCGATAGCAATCTGGTCGGCGACGCGGTCCGCAGCGTTGGCTTGTTCAAGCGCGACGGTGTGCGGTTGATTGATGTGCTGCGCGGAGACAAGTCTCTGCGCCGCAATCTGGCGGATGTCACTTTGCAACACGGCGACCGTGTGGTGCTGCGCACGGATGTAGCAGAGCTTTTGTCCTTGCAGGAAAGCAAGGACCTGCGACCGGTTGACCAGTTGTCGGCGGTAGAGACGACCACGGTTGAAGTGCTGATTACGCCCAACTGCAAGATGGTCGGGCGCAAGATGGGGGCGATGCGTTTGCGCCGCCGCTATGCGGTTTATCCTTTAGCGGTCCATCGGCGCGACGCCAACATCAGCAAGCAGATCGACGATATCGTGGTACGCGTTGGCGATACCCTGCTTTTGGAAGGTGCGCCTGCCGATATACAGCGCTTGGGGGAAGACATGAACCTTGGCGACGTGTCAGCACCCTCGCAACGCGCCTATCGCCGCAATCGTGCGCCGATTGCGATTGGGGTGTTGCTGGGCGTGGTCACGCTGGCGGCCCTTGGTGTCGCGCCGATCCTGTTGCTGGCGATGCTTGGGGTGACCTTGGTGCTTGCCACTGGCTGCATCGACGCAGATGAGGCGTTTTCCTATGTTGATGGCCGCCTTCTCGCGCTGATATTCGCTATGTTGGGGGTGGGGTCTGCACTGCAATCATCGGGGGCTGTGTCGATCATCGCGGATACACTGTCACCGGTGATGATGGTCTTGCCGTCGTTCTTTGTGGTGCTGGCGGTTTATATGTTGTCGAGTATCCTGACAGAGCTGGTGTCCAACAATGCCGTTGCGGTTGTGATGACCCCGATTGCGATTGGTCTCGCCTCTGCGCTTGGTGTTGATCCGCGCCCCTTGGTTGTCGCCGTGATGATCGCCGCAAGCGCCAGCTTTGCCACGCCGATCGGCTACCAGACCAATACGCTTGTCTATGGGCCGGGGGGATATAAATTCACCGACTTTTTGAAATTCGGCATCCCTTTGAACTTGTCGCTGGCACCCGTCGTATCCTTTGTAATCCCGTTCATCTGGCCGCTCTAGCACGGGGTTGCGGGGGCGCGGCGCAATGCCTTATAGAGACGCCAATTCACACTACCAAAGATGAGGGTTCTTCATGGCTGGCCACTCCAAATGGGCGAATATTCAGCACCGTAAAGGGCGCCAGGACAAGCTGCGTTCCAAGCTGTTTTCCAAGCTTGCCAAGGAAATCACCGTGGCTGCGAAAATGGGTGACCCGGACCCTGATAAAAACCCGCGTCTGCGTCTGGCTGTCAAAGAAGCCAAATCCAGCTCTGTGCCCAAGGATGTGATTGATCGCGCGATCAAGAAATCCCAAGGCGGTGACGCGGAAAACTATGATGAAATCCGTTATGAGGGTTATGGCCCCAATGGTGTTGCAGTCATCGTGGAAGCGATGACCGACAACCGCAACCGCACCGCGTCGACCGTCCGTTCCACCTTTTCCAAGAACGGCGGCAACTTGGGTGAAACCGGGTCCGTTGGCTTCATGTTCGATCGCACGGGTGAAGTCGTCTATCCCGCCGATGTAGCAGACGCGGATACCGTGATGATGGCTGCGATTGAAGCTGGCGCGGACGATGTGCAAAGCGATGAAGATGGCCACGTCATCTATTGCGCCGACACTGATCTGAATGATGTCGCCAACGCGCTTGAAGCGGCATTGGGCGAAAGCCAGTCGACCAAGCTGATCTGGAAGCCCAATATGACCACGGAAGTGGATGAAGAGGGTCTGACCAAGCTGATGAAGCTGCTCGATACGTTGGAAGACGATGACGACGTGCAGCGTGTGACGGCGAACTTTGAAGCCTCTGATGAGGTGATGGCAGCCTTTGCGGAAAGCTAGGGCCTGAGGGGGCGCTGCCCCCGCCGCCTGTGGCGTCTCCCCCGTGGTATTTTTGAACAAAAGAAGCTAGGGCGTGATGATGCCCTGCTCTGTCACGATCATGTCGAGTGGCTGATCGGTCGGCTCAAGCGGGAGGTCTGTGTCCACTTGTGCGGCGTAAGCGAATCCGATGGCCATTGTGGCGCGCGCGGCGCGCAGTTGTTCGAGCGTGCGGTCGTAAAAGCCACCCCCGTAGCCGAGCCGTCCGCCATTTCTGTCAAAAGCGACCAGCGGCACAATGACGATTTGCGGGATCATCCAGTCGCCTTTTTCAGGGATTCTTGCGCCGAATTCGCCATCTATGAGCGCGCAATCAGGCTCCCATAGCCGGAATTTGAGCGGTTGGGCGGCCCCCATGATGACAGGCACGCCCACCGGTCCATGTGCGGCGGCCTCTTCCATGGCGGGCGTTGGATCGATCTCCGTGCGCATCGCCATATAGCCCGCCAATGGCACGCCTCGGTACCCTGCCAGCACTTCGCTGAGGTAGCCTGCGGTTGCCGCCTGTGGTTGATGGACGGCTTTGCGGCGCGAGAATGCGGCCTGCCTTGCGGCGGATTTGTCCATTACAGCAGCCACATCGCAGCAAGTCCCAAAAACGCGAAAAAGCCAACCACATCCGTAACTGTTGTCACAAAGGCCCCCGACGCCAGCGCCGGGTCAACACCCATTTTTTCAAGCATCACAGGGATCACAGTGCCCGCGAACCCAGCTACCACGAGGTTGATAACCATTGCCACAGCGATTACGACGCCCAGCATCGGCGCGCCGAACCAGACCACGCCAACGACACCCATGACTATTGCGAAGATCAATCCGTTGATGAGACCGACCAGAACTTCTTTTCTGATGACCCGCCAGACGTTCGCCGTGGTCAGATCGCGGGTGGCCAAAGCCCGCACTGCCACAGTCAGCGACTGCGTGCCGGCGTTGCCACCCATTGAGGCCACGATTGGCATCAAGACCGCAAGCGCGACCAGCCCGGCAATGGTTTCCTCAAACAGTGAAATGACGAGCGAGGCAAAGATGGCTGTTACCAGATTGACTGCAAGCCATGGAAACCGCTGCCGCGTTGTCTCAATCACGCGGTCCGACAGGCTGCCGTCCCCCACCCCGGCAAGACGCAAGAGGTCTTCCTCTGCTTCTTCTTCGAGAAACATCATCGCGTCGTCGATGGTAATCACGCCGACGATCCGTTCGTCGTCATCGACCACGGGGGCTGTAATCATATGGTAATGGTTGATCGCTTGCGCCACCTCTTCCACGTCTTGCGTGACATGGAATGTGCGAAACGTGTCTTCGGTGATATTGCGCAGCGGCATGAGACGCGGGCTGCTGAGTATTCGTCCGAGGGTGACGTAGCCGGTGGCTTTCAGGCGCGGGTCGACCAGAATGATGTGATAAAACTGTTCGGGCAACAAGACGTCGGAACGCAAATAATCAATCGCCTCACCCACGGTCCAGTGTTCGGGCGCGCGTACCAGCTCCGACTGCATGTGACGGCCTGCGGATTCTTCGGGGTAGGAAAGCGCCTGTTCAACGACGACCCGGTCGCCGGCATCCAGCGCATCAAGCACCGCCTCCTGCTGCTCCTCATCGAGGTATTCAACAAGGTCGACCACATCGTCGCTTTCCAGATCCCGCACCGCATCCGCAAGCTCTGCCGGTGCCAGCAACTCAATCACTTCCTCGCGCAGGCTTTCGTCGAGTTCTGAGAGGACTTCGCCGTCGAGCCCGCCGGGCCAGACCGTGAGCAAATCGCGCCGGTCACGGGCGTCGATCTGTTCAAGAAGGTGTGCGACATCGGCAGGGTGCAATGGATCAAGCAAGCTGCCGACAACGGCGCCTTTACCTGCGTTGACTGCGGCCATGACATCACCCACCAGCCGGTCGGTAATGCCGAAGGCTTCGTCTTCACTGATGTTGTCGGGCTTTGCCATGATCTACCCTTTGCTGTCGATGGCACCATAGCCCATCACCAACGGCGTACAACGTGCATTTGGGCGATTTACCAACTTCGCGCGCATCCATATGGTGCCCTTATGACAACACATCTTCTTCTTGGTCAGACAGTCGGTTTTGACGGCAATCCGCTGACCGAACCGTGGCAGGACACCGTCCAGTTTGACAGTGCCGGAGGTGTCCTGGTGCATGGCGGCAAGATCGTCGCGGTGGGCAATGGCGCAAAGCTGCGTGCCGATAACCCGCAAGCCGCTGTTACCGATTACGGCGATGCGCTTATCACTGCGGGGTTTGTAGATGCGCATATGCATTATCCGCAAACCGGGATGATCGCGAGTTGGGGCAAGCAGCTGATTGATTGGCTCAATACCTATACTTTCCCCGAAGAAGCGCGTTTTGGCGATCCTGCCTATGCCGCCGATGTCGCTGGCCGCGCTCTTGACCTTGCGCTGGCGCATGGCACGACCACATTGACCAGCTTCTGCACAATCCATCCGCAAGGCGTTGACGCTTTCTTTGAGGCCGCCGCCGGACGTAATATGGCTGTAGTTGCGGGCAAGACCTGCATGGACCGCAACGCGCCTGACGACCTGCGCGATACTGCGCAATCGGCTTATGACGACAGCAAGGCGTTGCTCGCGAAATGGCATGGCAAGGGACGCGCGCAATATGCGATTACCCCGCGGTTTTCGCCCACTTCAACACCGGATCAGCTTGCTGCACTTGGCGCGCTCTGGTCTGAGAACCCGGCTTGTCTGATGCAAACGCATCTCAGCGAACAGCCCGCCGAAATTGCTTGGGTCAAAGAGCTGTTCCCGCGGGCCCGTGATTATCTGGACACATATGAAACCTTCGGTCTTCTGGGCGCAAATGGTCTTTATGGCCATGCAATCCATCTGGAAGCCCGCGAAATCGCGCGTCTGGCAGAGGTGGGCGCCGCCGTGGTGCATTGTCCGACCTCCAATACGTTTATCGGATCGGGCCTGTTTGATGTGATGGGATTGGCGGGCGCACAAATACGCGTCGGTCTGGCGACAGATACCGGGGGTGGGTCGTCATTTTCGATGTTGCGCACCATGGCAGCGGCCTATGAAATCGGACAATTGCGCGGTATGGCTTTGCATCCGGCCCAGCTGATGTGGCTGGCGACCGAAGGGTCGGCATCGGCGCTTAGAATGCAAGGGCAGATTGGGCATCTTGGTGCGGATGCAGCGGCGGATATCACCGTGCTTGATCTGGCCTCAACATCCGCGATCGCGCAACGCAGCAGCAGGGCGCGTGATATATGGGACGCCGTTTTCCCTACGATCATGATGGGTGATGATCGGGCGATCAAAGAGGTCTGGATTGCGGGTGTGCGTCACTCAGCAACCGGCTGAGATTTTCATCACCCAGGTATCATCGACAAGTGCCAGACCGAAATCGGTGTATTTGGCCCCCAGAAGATTGCGGCGGTGTCCGGGGGAATCGCGCCACGCTACAAATACTTCCAGTTCGGAATCCTGTCCGCGCGCGATGTTCTCTGCCCCTGTGCGCAAATCGCATCCCGCAGATGCCGCGCGTGCGACAAGGTCATCTCCGTTTGGTCCGCCGACCGAGCTATGCCCAAAATAATTCCGCCGCTCCATGTCGGCGGCATGGGCGATGGCGGCATTGGTCAAGGCTTTGCTTTGGCGCAGCGGTCCCAAACCCTGCGACGCGCGCAGACTGTTCAGCATTTGGGTGAAATCAGCCGACGCGACGCTTTGCGATGCAGGCGGCGGCGTGTCTGACACGGCTGGTGGGGTTGCACATGCGGCGAGCGTTGCAAGTGCCAGGGCTGAAAATCCGATTTTCATAACAAGTCCTCAGTTGTTATCACTTTGCCCCAGTCTAGTGCGAAATTTGGCCAAACTAAGATCGGACCTAGGCATCGGCAAGATTTCGCGCGAGGACGTTCTGGCGGGCAATGGCGCTGGCCGTGTCAATCGTCGTGACCCGCCCTTCTGCCACGATCTGCCGACCTTCCACAAAAAGCGTGTCCACTTTCATGGGCCCTGCAAGCAAAAGCGCCGCTGGATCCCACGACCCCGCATTTTCAATAGCTTGCCCGTCCCAAACCGCCAGATCGGCCCGCTTTCCGATGGCGATCTGCCCGCAATCATCGCGGCCAAGAACTTGCGCGCCACCGCGTGTTGCGATCTCAAGCGCTTCGCGGGCTGACATTGCATCTGCGCCTTTCGCGACCCGCTGCAAGAGCATGGTTTGGCGCGCCTCTGCGATCAGATTGCCAATATCATTGCTGGCGGAGCCATCAACGCCCAGGCCGACTTGCACGCCTGCGTCACGCATCTGTCGCACCGGCGCGATGCCGGAACCGAGGCGGCAATTTGAGCAGGGGCAATGCGCGACACCTGTGCGCGAACGCGCGAAAAGGTCAATTTCCTGATCGTCCAGTTTGACGCAATGCGCGTGCCAGACATCGTCACCGGTCCAGCCCAAGTCTTCTGCGTATTGGCCGGGCCGACAGCCAAATTGTGC
>NZ_JBELFI010000055.1:0-15673 GCF_042093035.1 Yoonia sp.
AGCACTTCGTTGACATCGAAGGGGTCACTGGTTCGATCCCAGTATCGTCCACCATGTATTCACCGGGTCAATGGCCCGAAACTATAACCCAAGGCGCAATCCGCGCGCCGCGACATGAAGGAACGGACCCATGAAGGTACGCAACTCCCTCCGCTCGCTCAAGCAGCGTCACCGTGATTGCCGCGTCGTGCGCCGTAAGGGCCGCGTCTATGTAATCAACAAGACGCAACGCCGGTTCAAAGCCCGTCAGGGCTAAAATCTGCGACAGTAGCAATGGATGAGGCCGCGATCCTGCACAGATTGCGGCTTTTTCTTTGTACAATTCGCAGCCCTTGACCCTAGCCTTCTATGCGTCCTCCGCGTTACGTTGCTGTAATCAGTCACGCCATACGCCAAAGGGACGCCATCTCATGCCATCTGTTTATCTCAAATCATCCGCGACAGCCGCCCTCTTGCTGGGGTTGGCTACACCTGCTTTTGCACAGGACAGTCTTTGTGGCGGGGCGGGTAACAACGGGATCTGGATTGGCGGTGACGAAGCCGCCTCCGACATCGCGACGACGGATGATTACCGCGAACAAATGGCGCTTGTGTTGGGCGGCAATGAATATGTCTCACTCTTTCAAGTGTCCGAAACGACGCAAGTCCGGGTCGAAGCCGCGGGCCGTGGATCAGGAGACACGGTGATCGACCTGCTCGATTCCGGGGGTAGCATCATCGTAAGCGATGACGATTCAGGCGGCGATGGCGCGTCGCGTGCAGAACTGGAGCTGGTTGCCGGCACATATTGCATGGCGATGCGCAGCTACGATGGCGGCCCGATGACCGCGTTTGTGCGCGTGGGCCGAGAAGAGCATGAACCGCTGACACTGGGAATGGAAGGCGTGATACGCGAAATCTCCGGCAGTTGCGCGGATGCGGTGCCTTTTGGCGCCCTTGGGGAAACGGCGACAGCGTCTGCATCGCAAACCCCTTTCTGGAGCTTCACGATTTCGGAGAATATGCCCGTCACAATCACCGCCGAAAACGAAAATGCCGATCCTCTGATTACGCTCTTCGACGGGGATGAAACCTACATCGCCGAGAACGACGATTTTGACGGGTTGAACGCGCGAATTGATCTGTCAGGCGGTCTGGCGCCCGGCACATATTGCCTTGGCGTTGACGCTTTGAACGACGAACAGGCCCCTATCACGGTCAGTATCGACACCTATGACCCCGAAGAGGCGCTCTTGTCGCTTTACTCTCAGGGAGAGCTTGCCCCACCACTTGATGGCAGCATTCCGGTAACCGACCTTGGGGTCTTGCAATCGCGGACGCGGCAGGACGTGCCGGGCTCGCTTGATACGACTTGGTTCAGCCTTGATTTCGAAAGCGCCGGGCTTTTGGTGGTCGAGGCCATTGGCGGTGGCGGCAGTGACCCTTGGCCCGTCGTTTATGATGACCTCGGTCGCCAGATCGGCCAGAATGATGACTACGGCGAAGGGCTCGATAGCCTTGTCATGGCGCGCGTGCAGCCGGGCACTTACATCATTGGTGTCCGCCAATATGAAGCAGGCCAGGGTTTTATTCGATTGCTTGCCGAACGCTACATTCGCGCGGAATAGGCGGGCCGTAAACAGACCCGCCTTTCATCTTTTATCTGCGGCTAGCGGCCAAAAGTATCCGACAGCAGCCGCGCCAGCGTAGGTTGGTCGATATACCCGGTCGCGGTGAGGTTCCGATCCGATTGATAAGCCGCAATCGCGCGCCGTGTATTGCGATCAAATCGCCCGTCCTGCGGGCCCGGATTATAGCCGAGGCCAGCCAGCCTGCTTTCAATCAACCGGCGCAGAACCGGATTAATATTGAGCGCATCTTCGCGCGCACGCGCATCTCGGTTGTTGGGGGCTGGCGGGTTCAGCGCAGCCAAAGCCTCACGGGCATCATCGGCGAAAATACCTTCAGGGTAGCGTTCCAGATAGGCCCGGTATCCTGCCTGATCCCCCTGCGCGCCGGTTTCTTCCCAATACTCCCGGTCGAGACGTTTGGCCTCCTCTAGCGCCCGCGCTTGTTCGGCTTCGATTTCTGCTGTTCGGCGGCTGGCTTGTCCATCGATACGGTTGATTTGTGACGGCGTCAGGTAAGAGGTCTGCGCAAAGCCGTTGTCTTGCTGCCAATTGCGGATCGCCCCGCGTGTGCCCGGCCCGAAAATACCATCAACGCCGCGCGTATCATAGCCCAGTACCACCAAATCACTTTGGATGGCGCGTCTCTCATTGCGCGATAGTTTGAGCCCCTCTTCGGCCAATTCCGCAAGCCGGGTCGGGTCACGTTCCAATTCTGTGATCCTGCGATCCGCTTCAGCCGTGAACGGGCTTGCGGGGTAGTCAGCGATGAAGTCGCGATAGGCGTCAATCGTATTGGCCTGCTGTGCAGCGTTCCATGCCGCGATGCTCGTATCGACTGCCGGTGCCGTTGCTTCTTGAACTGATCGCTCTGGCTGCATAACCAGCGTTTCCGGTTGGAAACCAAGCAAATTGAGCCGACGGTTGCTCCGCACGAATGCAACGACATTTTCCCCCGGTGACGCGATGGCATCGCTAAGCACATCATCAAGCGCGCTTGGTTCACCGTAAATCACGGTCACGCCCTGTGGGACATCGAGTGCGCCAACCCCTTCACGCAGATATGGCCCGAAGCTGGCAAAATTCGCCTGTTGGTACCCCAAAACAAGCACCGCCTGCCCCGGCGATTGCGCCAGCACCTGCATCACTGTTTCAACCGAGATTGCGCTATCCAACCCAAACGGCGTGGGCGTTGGTGTATCCTCAGAGAGGAACCAGGTCCGGGTGCCATCCGTCGCAAAGCGACCGGAAAGCCCGACAACCAACCGATCACCCGATCCGGCAGCTTCGCTGAAATTGGCCATGAGACGCTTCATGTCAGCCGCTGCGCCATTTTCAAGCGTCGTCACAAGGTAACCCGCGTCCCGCAGATCCTGCGCCGCATCCAGCAAGTCAGCGCCACCACTCACACGTCGCAAATCATCATAGCGCGGCACCCCCATGAGCACCGCAGTATCATCGGCAAAGGCAGGCATGGCGAATACGGCGATGGCCGCGATCATGGTCAGTTGGCGCACGGTGCGTCTCCTTGGTTGTTCTTTGGTCAACGCAAGAGCTGCCCCGAGCGCTATAGCGCCAAAGCTAGATGAACCCATGATTGCTATTCAATAGCGTCGGGCCTTATTCGGCAGCCACAGCGGTCTCTGCCTTTTCAACCTTGACCGCCGAGAACTTGAACTCGGGGATTTTGCCGTAAGGATCGACGGCCGGATTGGTCAGCACATTCGCCGCAGCTTCTACAAAGGCGAAGGGCACAAAGACCATATCAGGCGATACAGCGCGATCCGCCCGCGCCATGATCGTAATACTCCCACGACGGCTTGAGACTTTGACCATGCCACCCGGCTCCACGCCAAGTTTGCGCAGCGTTGCGGGATGCAGCGAACAGTTTGCTTCCGGCTCCACCGCGTCCAGTACTTTTGAACGGCGCGTCATGGAGCCGGTGTGCCAATGCTCCAACTGGCGGCCGGTTGTCATAATCATCGGGTATTCCGCGTCAGGGGCTTCATCCGGTGCGATAATACTCGCCGGTGTGAATTTCGCCCGTCCGTTCTCGCGCGGGAAACCGTCGCCGAACACAATCGGCTGGCCGGGGTCTTCGGGTGATAGCGATGGGTAGGTCACCGCGTTCTGGCGCTCCAGACGCTCCCATGTGATATTGCTGAGCGATTTCATCGATAGCGCCATTTCTGCGAAAACCTCGGATGGGTGGGTGTACTTCCACGTCAGGCCCAAACGCTTGGCCAACTCAACGGTGATCCACCAGTCTTCCTTCGCATCCCCCGGAGGCGGCACCGCCGGACGGCCCATCTGAACCTGCCGGTTGGTGTTTGTCACGGTGCCGGATTTCTCGGCAAAGGCGGAGGCAGGCAGGATGACATCGGCGTAGTTGGCAGTTTCGGTAATAAAGATGTCCTGCACCACCAGATGCTTCAGTTTCGCCAAAGCGTCACGGGCATGTTCCACGTCGGGGTCCGACATCGCGGGGTTTTCGCCCAGGATATACATCCCGTGAATATCACCAGCATGGACCGCATCCAAGATCTCGGTCACGGTCAGGCCCTTGTTGGGGTCAATCGTCCCTTCCTGCCATATCTCTTGGAAGGCAGACCGCACGCCGTCGTCCCCAACGGGCTGATAATCCGGCAAGAACATCGGTATCAGGCCCGCATCAGATGCACCCTGCACGTTGTTCTGGCCGCGCAACGGATGCAATCCAGCACCGGGGCGGCCCACCTGCCCCGTCATTAGCGCAAGGCTAATCAGGCAGCGCGAATTGTCAGTGCCGTGGATGTGTTGGCTGATGCCCATGCCCCAGAAAATCATCGCAGCCTTTGCACCCGCAAAGGTGCGGGCTACGTCGCGCAATGTCTCGGCATCAATGCCGCAGATCTCCTGCATCTTTTCAGGCGTGAAATCCGCCAGATGCGCTTTCTCGGCGTCCCAGTTTTCGGTGTAGGCTTCGATGTACTGCTGGTCGTAAAGCCCTTCTTGCACAATCACATGCATGATCGCGTTCAGCATCGACACATCCGCGCCGGGCCGGAATTGCAGCATGTGCGATGCAAACCGCTTGAGCGCTTGTCCGCGCGGGTCCATCACGATCAGCTTGCCACCGCGTTTGGTGAATTGCTTGAAATAGGTCGCCGCAACGGGATGGTTTTCAATCGGGTTGGCGCCGATCACGATGGCCACATCCGCGTTTTCGATTTCATTGAAGGTCGCGGTCACAGCACCGGAACCGACGTTCTCCATCAGCGCGGCAACAGAGGACGCATGGCACAGTCGCGTGCAGTGATCGACGTTGTTGTGACCGAAGCCTTGGCGAATCAGCTTTTGGAAAAGATAGGCTTCTTCGTTGGTGCATTTGGCTGAACCGAAACCTGCAACACCCGTGCCGCCGATCTCCTTGAGACCGTTTGCGGCAGCATCCAGCGCCTCTTCCCAGGTCGCTTCCCGGAAATGTGCCTGCCAATTGCCCGGATCGACATTCAGACCTTTCGCAGGCGCATCGTCGCGGCGGATCAGGGGTTTGGTGATGCGGTGATCGTGGTGAATATAGTCGAAACCAAAACGGCCCTTGACGCAGAGGCGGCCTTCGTTCGCGGGGCCATTGATACCTTCGACAAACTTTACCTTGTTATCCTTGATCTTGAGCGAAACCTGACAGCCGACACCACAGAACGGGCACACGCTTTCGACTTCGCGGTCGTAGTCCTTGGTATCACCCATCTGGTTTTCATCGGTGACGGTTGCAGGCAGCAACGCACCGGTCGGGCAGGCCTGCACACATTCACCACAAGCCACGCAAGAGGACGCGCCCATCGGGTCGTCCATATCAAAGACCGGATAGGCATGCCCACCTCGCCCGGCCATACCGATTACATCATTCACCTGCACTTCACGGCAGGCACGCACGCAAAGCCCGCATTGGATGCAAGCGTCGAGGTTGACCGACATTGCCACATGGCTGTCATCAAGCAGTGGGATGTGACCCGGCTCTTGCCTTGGGAAACGGCTCGCGCTGACATCCTGCGTCGCGGCCATATCCCATAGATGCGAGGATTTATCATGGGCGATGTCTTGGGCGGGTTGGTCCGCGACAAGCAGTTCCATGACCATGCGCCGGGCTTGCTTTTCGCGGGGCTGATCGGTTGTCACAACCATGCCTTCGGCGGGTTCACGAATGCAGCTGGCAGCCAAGGTCCGCTCACCCTCAATCGCGACCATACACGCGCGGCAGTTCCCGTCAGAACGGTAGCCGGGTGCCGGTTTATGGCAAAGATGCGGGATTACCAGACCTCGTCCATTGGCGACTTCCCAAATCGTCTCACCCGCTTCAGCGGTGACGGTTTCCCCGTCGAGCGTAAAGGTAACGCGGTCTGACATCTGACGACTCCCAAGTCTGGCTTGGCCAGACTACACCATCTTCGTCAATTCACAGAAAGGCCATGCGCGACCGCAAGCGGCGCATTTGCGCCATAGCGGATTTCCGATAGGCGGAATGCGTTTCAGTTCCGCCGCAAATCCAGCGGTTTAGATGAATGCGGTCAGATTGTTAATCAGGAAGATGCGCAGGATTTCCAGACCGACAAGGACGACAATCGGCGACAGATCAATCCCGCCAAGATCCGGCATGAAGCGGCGCACCCGGCTGTAGATCGGCTCCAAGACCCGCTCCAACCCATACCAAACCTGACCGACAAATTCCTGCCGGACGTTCAGGACTTCAAAGCGGATCAGCCAACTCATGATGAAATGCGCGATAACAAGGAAGCGCAGCACGCCAATGATAAGCAGCAAGGCTTGAAGAATAGTCAGCATGTATCGCGTCCTCATTTGTCGTTTGCAGTGATCTAAGCTTTTGACGCGGCGGCGACAAGGTCAAGCTTGGCGCAAAGTAGAATCTGATGTCGCCAGTACTGCATCGCAAAGCGGGAGGCAAAGATTGGAACGGGCATGTCTACCCGGTTATCCACTTCATCAATCCCGCGCAGCGGCGGAGCGGTCTGGCCCGCGGAATTTGACCGAACGTCAAAAGCTTAGCCGAAAGCTTTGCTTGCCACTGGCAGCTTTCTCTGTGTCTTATTCCTTCAACGACGGGCGGGGAAGAAGTCATGGCGGTATCCAAGAAACGCATCTGGGGATGGATGGCTTTTGATTGGGCCTCTCAGCCTTTTTACACGCTTGGTCTGACCTTTATCTTTGGCCCCTATTTCGCAGTGGTCGCGACAGAGTATTTTCTGGGCACTGGCATGATTGAAGCCGCCGCCGATGCAAGGGCGCAATGGGTTTGGTCACTCGGCCAGATGATCGCTGGATTGCTGATCGCATTCACGGCCCCTTTTCTTGGTGCGTTTGCGGACAATTCAGGACGCAAAATGCCGTGGATCGCTTTCTTTTCAGTTGTTTACGTAGTCACAACCTTCATGCTCTGGGGGTTGAAACCGGATGGTTCCGCGCTGATCTTTATGATGGTCATGTTCTACCTCGGCTTCTTTGCCGCCGAGAGTGCCCTGAACTTCGTCAATGCGATCCTGCCATCGCTTGGAACTGACAAAGAGGTGGGGCGGATATCGGGCTCTGGTGCGGCGTTCGGCTATTGGGGCGGTGTGACGTCGCTCTTCATCATGCTGCTGTTGCTGGCGGAGAACGATCAGGGCCTGACCTTGCTCGGCAATGCGCCGTTGTTCGGCCTCGACCCTGAGATGCGCGAAGGCACGCGGTCGGTCGGCCCTTTCATCGCTATCTGGTATGCAATCTTCATCATCCCGTTCTTCATGTTCGTGCGCGATGACCCAAGAGTTGCCAAGAAACCCACAAAGCTGACTGCCGTTTGGGGGGAGTTGCTGACAACGCTTCGCTCAGTCTTGCATCGCAAAAGCCTGCTGAATTTCCTTGTTGGCTCCATGTTCTATCGTGATGCGCTGAACGCGCTTTACGCCTTTGGCGGTGTTTATGCGGCGCTGGTGCTGGACTGGCAGACGATCCAGATCGGTGTCTTTGGCATTATCGCGGCAATTGCCGCGGCAATCACAACATGGCTGGCAGGTCTGGCGGATCAACGCTACGGGCCAAAACCCGTCATTTTGGTGAGCGTCTGGACCCTGGTAGGTGTTTCGGTCATCATTGTAGGCATGTCGCGTGACGCCATTTTTGGCGTGCCGTTTTCCGAAGGGTCAGAGTTGCCCGATTTGATATTCTATGTCTGTGGCGTGTGCATTGGCGGTGCGGGGGGTGCGGTGTATGCGGCTTCACGGTCTCTGATGGTGCGGCATACCCATCCCGAACGGCCCGCCGAAGCCTTTGGCCTGTTTGCGCTGTCTGGCAAGGCGACTGCATTTCTCGCACCCGGCATGATTACTTTGTTCACGTTCTTGACCGGTAACAATCAATTAGGGTTTTTGCCTGTAATCTTTCTTTTCCTGATTGGCCTTTTCTTGTTACGCTGGGTCAACAAAGATGGAGATCGCGCAGAATGGTCCGCTTTATCGTAGCAGTTGTTTTGGTGGCCGGATTGACGGCCTGTCAGACAGAGGACCCGCCTGTCGTCAACTTATCGACGCAAAACGTCAATGATACGCGGATCGCAAAGACCCTCTTTGGCGCGGCCCCCGTTGCATCGGCGCAAATGTCGGAGGCGATCGGCGGTTATGCGCGCGGTTGTCAGGCTGGCGCAGAACAACTCGATGAAACCGGCCCGACCTGGCAAGCGATGCGCCTGTCACGCAACCGCAACTGGGCGCAGCCTGAAACGCTTGATTTCGTGCGCGACCTGAGCCGCTTTGCCGCCACGCAAGATGGGTGGAAAGGACTATATATTGGCGACTTGAGCCAGCCACGCGGCGGCCCCATGTTGACAGGTCATAGCAGTCATCAATCGGGGCTGGATGTTGACATCTGGATGTTGCCGCCCGCACGGTTGGACTTGTCAGTGCAGGAACGCGAGCAGATTTCATCGGTTTCGTTGCGCCGCGCGGCAGGTGCATTCACCAATGATCGCTGGACCCCGCAACATGAAGCCGTTGTCCGCGCTGCGGCCTCTGATCCGCGTGTGGCCCGGATCTTTATATTCCCCGGTGCGAAAGTGGCGATGTGCAACTCAGCAACCGGAGATCGCAGCTGGCTGAACAAAGTGCGGCCATGGTGGGGACATTATGCACATATCCACGTGCGTCTGAATTGCCCTGATGGTGACAGTGGTTGCACCAATCAGGCCCCACCGCCGCCCGGCGATGGCTGTGCGGATGCCCAGGATTGGGTTGATCGCATCCTGAACCCGGCTCCTCGCGCACCTGACGCAACGCCACCAGAACCCCGCCCTGAACTGACGATGGCAAATTTGCCGGGTCAGTGCCTTGCTGTCATGAACGCCAACTAGGTGCGCGCATTTATCAGTGCATTTCTGCTGCTCGTCGCAGGGCCTGCTCCGGCAGAGCTCGTGCATCTTGGCAGCTTTGAATGGACGTCAAATCACCCTCGGTTTGGCGGCTTTTCCGCAATTGAAGTATCTGACAACGGTCGCGATTTTGTCGCGATCAGTGATCTCGGGCTAATCGCCAGGGGAAGCTTTGATCGCGTGGACGGGATGCTGGCCGGAATCAAATTGAATAGCTTTGACCCCTTCATTTCGTCCACTGGTACCGATCTTTCGCGCGCAGATCGGGATAGTGAAGGTTTGGCAGTAGATACCGATGGCCAGATATATGTCTCGTTTGAGTGGAGGCACGGGGTCCGCCGTGTGAACGGGAACACCATGGGGGCGTTGATGCGGACTGACGCATTCAGTGCCATGCAGCCCAATTCTTCGTTGGAGGCGCTGGCTTTGGATGCGGGTGGGGCGCTCTTTGTGATCCCTGAGCGCTCTGGCAGGCCAACCCGTCCATTTCCGGTTTGGCGACTGATCGACGGAAATTGGGATGTCGCGTTCGAGATCCCGCGCCGTGGTCCGTTTCTGGTCACCGGTGCGGACATTGGACCCGACGGGCGGTTCTATATCCTTGAACGCGACTTTGTCTTGGTTGGATTTCGCACACGCATTCGGCGCTTTGGGCCGGATGGTTCGGGGGAGGAAACTTTGCTGGAAACGGATGTTCTGACCCATGATAATCTTGAAGGTATCAGTGTTTGGGAAGACGCCGAAGGGCTTCGGTTGACGTTGATTTCGGATGACAACTACCGCAGCTGGCAAAGAACAGAGATCGTCGAATACCGGTTGACGGACGATTAGGCAGGCGTTAGATCGCGCTGTCCCCGGTCGGGGGCCAAGTGCCGCACCCTTGTCAAAACGGAATTTCACATGACACGCATCCTTCCCGGCGTCATCGCCATGGCCACCATCGTTGTGGCGTCCAATATACTGGTTCAATTTCTCATTCTTGATGGGTTGCTCACATGGGGGGCCTTTACATATCCGCTGGCGTTTCTTGTCACGGATGTGATGAACCGGGTGTATGGGCCAAACGCCGCGCGCAAGGTTGTGTTCTCTGGCCTCATCGTTGGTATCATCAGCTCGCTGATTGGCAGCCAGATCATGTTGCAAGGTGACGGTTACCAATATCCCGCTGTTGCCCTGCGCATCGCGATCGGCTCTGCCACCGCGTTCTTGATTGCACAGCTTCTGGATATCGCTGTGTTTGACCGGCTGCGGGCCGGGTCTTGGTGGAAAGCACCGCTGGGTAGCACGCTTGTCGGGTCGACAGTCGATACGGCGATCTTTTTCAGCATCGCTTTTGCCGCCGTCTTCAACGGCTTCAGCACCTTCGCGGCGGAGGACGTAATCTGGGCACAAGACGCCGTGCCATTCCTGAACGGCGGTCCACTGGTCCCGCTTTGGGTATCGCTTGCGGTGGCTGACTGGGGTGTGAAGCTTTCGATTGCTTTGCTCGCTTTGGTGCCGTTTCGCATCATTGTTGGGCGTGTTATGGCGCGCAGCTTATAAATACGAAATCAGGTATCTTTTTTCTTGAAATATACCAGATCTGTGCGAATCTAAGTTCAGGCGAAACATTTGAAAGGAGGTGATCCAGTGCATCATGAGGTATTGGAGACGTGTATCGGGACAACTTGGGAGGACCGCAGCTAGGGCAGCCCTTGGCTGAAGTGACCCCAAGGTGGCAATCCTAACCGACCCACCTCCGTAGATCAGGAAAGGGCTATCCCATCGTCGGGGTAGCCCTTTTTCCTTTTGAGTAATGATGCGTTATGATCGTTGGAAGCCTCCGGCGGGAGTTTTTGGGCCAAGATGAAGATTAACGACAAAATCGAGATTGCCGACTGGGAATTGACCGAGAGTTTCACGCGCGCCTCCGGTCCCGGTGGTCAGAATGTGAACAAGGTATCGACGGCGGTTGAATTGCGTTTCGAAGCAGCGCGTTCGCCTAGTCTCTCGTCGGCTGTGAAGTCACGGCTGCGGCGGTTGGCCGGACGCCGCTGGACGCAAGACGGTGCCGTTGTGATTTTTGTGCAAGACACCCGCAGTCAGGCCCGCAATCGCGAAATTGCCAAGCAGCGTTTGAAGGAACTGATTGTAAAAGCAACAGAAAAACAAAAACCCAGGGTGGCTACAAAGCCGACATACGGATCCGTCAGACGCCGTCTGACGGCCAAAAAGCAGCGTGGCGACATCAAGGCCTTGCGCGGTCCGATTGACGAATAGTCCAAAAATTACGACTTATTCATCGTTAATTACTTGTTCTTAAGAAGTATGCTGCAGTGTCTGAAACAGTTTATTCGGATACGTCTTGATGTTTCAATTTCAGGTTCTTTTACCACCCGTCCTCGCCATGATGAGTTTAGCATTCTTGCTATCCACAGTGATGCGACAATTTCACGCAAAACAATATGAGCAACTGGCCTTTGGATGCGTTTTTGGCGGCGTAATGGTCTTTGGAATGACAAACCCGATCCAGATAGATGAAGGGCTTATTTTCGACATGCGGACATTGCTTGCGGGGGCCGCGACCGTGTTTGTTGGTCCGCTCGCAGGTTTTATTGCCGTGATGTTTGGCATTGCCGCGCGGGTCTACATTGGTGGCTCGGGCATGCTGACGGGGGTTGTCGGCTTGCTCTTGGCGCTTGGGCTTGCGTTGATCTGGCGCCAGCTCCTGGCCAAGCGCGTGAAAACAGCCATTGCACACGACATAGGGCTTGGTGGTTTCCTGACGCTTTCGGCCAACGCGCTTTTCATTCTTCCTTCTGATATCGCATTGCCCCTTGTTGCGGCGGTTGCACCAGTACTTCTGATCGGTAACACATTGGGGATCATTGCCATTGGCTACGTTTTCCGACGCGAAAGCGCATATTTTTCTGAACGCGAAACGATGCAGTCTCAGGCACAGACCGACGCGCTGACGACTTTGCTGAATCGGCGCGGCATGGAGACTGCAGTCAAATTTGCAAAATTTGATCCATCGCAGGGTCATGCAATCCTGTACTTTGACGTTGATAATTTCAAGGCGATCAACGACCGGTACGGCCATGACGTTGGTGACGCGGCGCTTGCAATCATTGCCGCACGGCTCAAGGTGATTATCCGCGACGGTGCCATATTTGCGCGTCAGGGCGGTGATGAGTTCTCGGTCTATTTTCCAATGCTCGGCCGCGGTGACGTGCAGGGAATTGCCGATAGGTTTTGCGCGGCGATATCAGGACAAAAATTCCGTCATTCAGATGCCCTTTTCTTCGTGTCAATTACGATTGGCGGGTTTTGGAGCAAGTCCATGATGCCGATCGATCAAATGGCCAGGCGTGCCGATGCAGAGCTTCTTCTCGCGAAAACGGCGGGCAAAAACAGGGTTCGGATAGCCTATGGCCACTTGGAAGACGAAGCGATCCCGGCGTAGGCAATTCGACGGCGCTGGTGGAATGTGACCCAATATTGGCGTCGCAATGCCCCGAGCAGCAATCGCTAGCAGTGTCGTGCTAGACTTTTACGTCGATTGCCTCTTGTTGCCCAACTGCGAAAACACGTTTGTAGCGCGCAATTTCATCCTTTGGCCCCATTGCCTTATTTGGGTTGTCGCTCAGCTTGACTGTTGGGCGGTCATTCGCTGAAACCGCTTTGCAAACCAAAGAGAAAGGGGCCAGTGCATTGTTGTCAACAAGGTTAATAAAATCGTTCGTCAGCATTGTGCCCCAACCAAAAGAGACACGCACACGCCCCGAAAATTGATGATGGAGCGCAGTGATTTTTTCGACATCCAAACCGTCAGAGAAGATGACCAGTTTTTCGCGCGGATCTTCGCCGCGCGATGTCCACCACTGAATTGCAAATTCCGCCCCCTGCGCCGGATCACCGCTGTCAACCCTCATGCCCGTCCACCCGGCCAACCAGTCCGGTGCCTCTTTCAGAAACCCTTCCGTCCCATAGGTGTCGGGAAGAATGATCCGCAGATTGCCGTCATGTTCCTCCTGCCAATCCGCCAGGACATCATAGGGCGATTGGCGAAGCGCAACATCGTTATCAGCGAGCGCGGCATAGACCATTGGCAGTTCGTGGGCATTGGTTCCGATCGCCTCGATCTCGCGCATCATCGCGATACGGCAATTGGAGGTGCCCGTAAAACTGTGACCAAGCCCTTCCATCATCGCCTGTACACACCAGTCCTGCCAAAGGTAGGAATGCCGCCTGCGCGTACCGAAGTCCGCGACCCGCAGATCTTTGATCGGCTTGAGCTGGTCGACTTTTTCCCACAGCTTCGTCATGGCACGCGCGTAGAGCACCTGCAGCTCAAATTTCCCCATGTCCTTGAGGACCGCTCTGCCGCGCAATTCCATAATCACGGCAAGGGCCGGAATTTCCCACAACATGACCTCTGGCCACGTCCCTTCGAAAGTCAACTCATATTGGCCGTCTTTCTTTTCAAGATGATAGGGCGGCAACTGCAGGTTTTCGAACCATTCCATAAATGCAGGCGTAAACATCTGACGGCGGCCATAAAATGTATTGCCGCGCAGCCATGTGCTTTCGCCGCGCGTCAACCGCAAAGACCGAATGTGATCGAGCTGCTCACGCAGCTCTCCCTCATCAACGAGTTCAGCGAGACGGATGGATTTCGTGCGGTTTATTAGCGAAAACTGCACAACCGTATCGGGATGATTGCGAAAAACGGACTGACACATCAAGAGCTTGTAAAAATCCGTATCAATCAGAGACCGCACAATGGGATCAATCTTCCATTTGTGGTTCCAAACCCGGGTGGCAATATCGACCATGCGATGCTTTTCCTCTGATTTTGCCGTTTGTTTAGATCAAGCCGTTGCTTTGCTGGCAAGAGGGCCGCGTCGCTGCGACGGCAGTTGGTGGCTTTGCTTGCTCGGCGATAAACTGGGCGCAAAGAAAGACAGCCGCCCCTATTCCCGGCCCCGGATTACCGAGCAATTTATTACCGCTTGCATTTGGCAGGCGCCAGACATCAGGGGTTTGGCCGAATAATGTACCATCCTCATCGCCGGTGGATGAAAAATTGGGTTACCCGGTGCAGGGCATCAAGCGACTGCGACCCCGGCTTCTGTCAACGTTTTTTTGGCCGCGTCCAGCGATCCGTTAAAGTCAATCGCACGGCATTGATCCATTTTGACGGTGACTTGGAAGCCCAATTTTGCCGCGTCCACAGCCGAATAAGCCACGCAAAAATCTGTCGCCAAACCGACGAGCGTCAGTTGTGTGATCTCGCGGGTACGCAAATACCCTTCCAAACCCGTCGGCGTTGTCTTGTCGTTTTCAAAGAATGCAGAATAACTGTCGATCGCCGGGTTATACCCTTTTCGAACAATAAGATCGGCGCGGTCAGTCTTCAGTTCCGCATGAAATGCAGCCCCTTCGCTGCCCTGAATACAATGATCCGGCCAAAGCACTTGCGGGCCATAAGGCATCTCAATCATTTGCATCGGTTCCGCCCCATGCGAAGTCGCAAAAGAGGAATGCCCCGCAGGATGCCAGTCTTGGGTCAGGATTACGGCCTCAAAATCCGCCATCAACGCGTTGATCTGCGGCACAATGATGTCCCCTTCGTTGACTGCAAGTGCCCCGCCGGGGCAGAAATCATTCTGAACGTCGATGACAAGCAAGGCGTGGGTCATGGTGATCTGCTCCGATTGGTCCGTATGCGGCAATGTGCCAGCGCTGTTTCGCAGTTGCAATGTCGTTCGCTTTTCACGCGCAAGGCGGCTTTACCTGCAGGACGGACAGGCGTAATTGACAATCATGTATACTATTGCCGCACTTTACCACTTCACCCGGGTTGACGACCCGGCCGTCTTGCAGGGCCCATTGCTCAATCTTTGCAAGTCATCGGGGATCACTGGCACGCTCTTGTTGGCGCATGAAGGGATCAACGGCACAATCGCGGGCAGCCGTCAGGGCATTGATGCGGTGCTTGCGCATATCCGTGGCCTTCCTGGTTGCAGCGATTTGGAATGGAAAGAAAGCACCGCGGAAACGCCGCCATTCCACCGCATGAAAGTGCGCCTCAAACGCGAAATTGTGAGCATGGGCCAGCCGGATGTGGACCCCGTCGCGCGCGTTGGCCACTATGTTGATCCCGCTGAGTGGAATGATTTGATAAGCGCGCCGGATGTGGCGGTGATTGATACGCGCAACGATTATGAAGTCGCTATTGGCACGTTTGACGGTGCGATCGACCCGCAAACAAAGTCATTTGGCGAATTCCCCGCATGGTGGGAAGAAAACAAACATCGCTTTCATAACAAGAAAATTGCGATGTTCTGCACGGGTGGCATTCGCTGCGAAAAATCGACGAATTACCTGATGGGACAGGGGGTAGAGGACGTCTATCACCTGAAGGGCGGTATCCTGAAGTATCTCGAAGAGGTGCCTCAGGCAGAAAGCAAGTGGGACGGCGAATGTTTCGTCTTTGACGCCCGGGTGAGCGTCGGGCACGGGCTTGAGGAAGGCCCGCATGTCCTTTGCCATGCCTGCCGCAGACCGCTTTTGCCCGAAGATCGCAATCATCCCAAGTTTGAACAGGGCGTTGCTTGCCATCAATGCGCCGATGCAACAACTGATGAGGACAAGGCGCGCTTTCGGGAGCGGCAGAAGCAAA
>NZ_JBELFI010000056.1:0-15516 GCF_042093035.1 Yoonia sp.
ACTGGGCCGTTCTAGTTGCAGCGCCAGCGCAAAGCCTTCGTTCGGCAGGAACGGGAAAGGGTGCGCGGGGTCAATTGCCAGCGGTGACAGGACCGGAAATACCTGATCCAGAAACACGTCCTCCAGATAGGCGATGTCGTCCTTGTTCAGGTCTTTTTGCGTCAGGATATGAATGTTCTGCTTGGCCATCTCTGCGTGCAGATCGACAAAGACCGCCTGTTGCCGGGTCATCAAATTGCGCGCGTCCAGATCAATGTCCACCAACTGTTCAGCGGGTGTACGCCCATCAAGTCCGGGGGTGGTGTTGCCCTCGTTCGAGAGCTCACGCAGGCCAGCGACGCGGACGGTGTAGAATTCGTCAAGGTTGGTGGCCGAAATCGACAAGAAGCGCAGCCGTTCCAGTAGTGGCACGCGCTGGTTTTCGGCCTCTTCAAGCACGCGCCAGTTAAAGCCAAGCCAGCTCAGTTCGCGGTTCATGAAACGCGCGGGCGTGCTCAGGTCGATATCTAATGTGGTCGGAGGGGGATATGCCCCGTCCAAAAAGTCAGCGTTTGTCATGGGTGCCTTCTTGAACCGCCAATGTTGCGGTCATGTGACAAGTATCGCGGGGTCAGCCGCGCTTGTCCAGCAGATCGCCTGCAAGTGATTTGTTGATCTTGCGTCCCTGCGCCAGGGCGGCGTCATCCAAAGCTGCGACGATATCGGCGGCGGCGGCGTAGGAACGCTCAATGCGTGTGCTCAGATAGCGGACGAGATCGGGTTTTGGGCTGATCTGACGGTCGGCGAAGAGCTTCATAATCAGCGCGGAAAGTAGCGCATCATCCGGGGCTGCGATTGTCGTGACTGTGGTTGCCTGCATCCGGCTGGCCAGATCAGGCAGGGCAATGGGCCAGCGGCTTGGTGGTGTTTGTGCGGTCATTAACAAAAGGCCACCCCGGGTGCGCAGATTGTTGTGCAGGTGAAAAACGGCTTCTTCGGAACCTGTCGGTAATGTCTCCATGTCTTCGATGACGATTGCCTGTGCGTTGGGGACAAAACCGGCGGGGATGTCGGAGGCGTGAATGATCTTTGCCGCGTTCCGTGCCGCAAAGACCCCTGCGAGGTGGCTTTTGCCCGCCCCCAATGGCCCTGTCAGCACCAGCTTTCTTTCGGGCCAAGTATCGGACGCGTTGACGATGGCGAAGGCTTGCGCATTCGCCTCAGATACGAAGAAATCATCGGGTCCCAGCGCAACCCCCGTTGGCCAGTCAAATGCGAGTTGATCGGCCATTCAGTCGTCTCGTGATTGGCCGCGGTAAAGCAGGCTGCTTTTATATTGGCCGACGCCCCAGCGCGCCAAGACGCCGATCATTGCGGCAATTGGCACCGCGACAAGCATTCCGACAAACCCAAAAAGTGAGCCAAAGACCGACAGCGCAAAGAGCAGCCACACAGGATGCAGTCCGACCGAACTGCCAACCAGCTTCGGCGTCAGAATATTGCCTTCAAGAAATTGCCCCAGCCCAAAGATGCCGGCCACGATTCCGATGCGCAGCCAGTCGTTTGCGAATGTGACCGTGTCGCCGTCGACGACCTCAACCGCGCCCCAGAACTGGAACAAGGCAAGCCCGACCGCCAGCACGCCGCCGACCAGCGCGCCCACATAGGGAATGAAGGTAATCAACCCGGCAATAAACCCGACGATCAGCCCGAAATTCAGACCCGCCAGCATCAACGCCACGGCGTAATATGTCCCCAGCACCAGGCAGACAGTGCCTTGGCCGCGAATGAAAGAGGCGAGCGTGGTATCGATATCGCGTGCGAGCATACGGATCGTCTCTGCATGATCGCGTGGCAGCATTTCGTCTATTTTGGCGGTCATATTGTCCCAATCGAGCAGCATATAGACCGCCACCACAGGCACGATGACCAGCAACACCAGTATGTTAATCAGTCCCAGTGCTGACGACAGGATGCCGTTGAGCAACTCACCGCCTTTGGATTGGATTGTTTCGCCGATGGCGATGAGCTGTTGGTAGACGGCGCTTTGATCGTCCATCAACTGCGGAAAACGCGTCAGCAGACCGTTGCGCAGCCGGTCGAAAAGCTCCGGTGCGGTATTGATGAGCGCGGCGCTCTGCTGCACCAGCGTCGGGATCACCAGCAAGATCAGCAAAACGAAGATAAGCACCGCCACAAGCGTGATGATCGCAACCGAGGCCATGCGCGAGAACCCCGCCTTTTCCAGACGGTCAGCGACGGGGTCCAGCAGGTAGGCGATGGCCCCCCCCAGTACAAAAGGCAGGATCACATCGCCCAGAAACCACAGCGCCAGAAGAAAGACGGCTGTGGCAATTCCCCAGTATTTCGCTTGTTGTCCGATTGGCAATGCCATGGGTCATCCTGCTCTCGCTTGCAAAATAGATGCGCCATGGCGGGTTTTGGCGCAAGGGTCGCGCGGAAATATTCGCTGTTTGTGACCGATGACAGTGCTTGCGGGGCGCGGGCCTGCCGATTACACCGAAAATCCAACAGATGTCGAAAAAGGTCGATCCCATGCGCCTGAGCCGCTATTTCCTGCCCGTCCTCAAAGAAACGCCGCGCGAGGCGCAGATCGTCAGCCATCGCTACATGTTGCAGGCCGGCATGATTAAACAGGCGGCGGCGGGGATCTATTCCTGGCTACCCTTGGGTTTCAAGGTGCTGCGCAAGATCGAAGATATCGTGCATGAAGAACAAGCGCGTGCGGGTCACATCGCGATCCAGATGCCAACTATTCAATCCGCCGACCTGTGGCGCGAAAGCGGGCGCTATGATGCCTACGGCGAAGAAATGCTGCGCATCAAAGACCGTGGCGGTCGTGATATGCTCTTTACGCCGACGGCGGAGGAACTTGTCACCGATATCTTCCGCGCCCATGTCAACAGCTACAAGGATTTGCCGCTGACGCTCTATCAGATCCAGTGGAAATTCCGCGATGAAGTGCGTCCGCGCTTTGGCGTGATGCGTGGACGCGAGTTCTATATGAAAGACGGCTACAACTTCGATCTGACCAAAGAGGACGCGTTGCATGCCTACAACCGCCATCTGGTCAGCTACCTGCGCACCTACGAGCGTATGGGCTTGCAAGCCATCCCGATGCGCGCGGACAGTGGCCCGATTGGCGGCGACGACACGCATGAATTTCTGGTGCTGGCCGATACCGGTGAGTCGGAGGTCTTTTATGACAGCGAGATCACCGATCTGAAGTTTGGGGATCGTGAGATCGACTATGATGACAAGGCGGCCTGTGCCGCTGTGCTGGACGAGTTTACCAGCCGCTACGCACGCACCGATGAAACCCATGATCGCGCGCTCTTTGACGCCATCCCGGAGGACCGCAAGCGGACAGCGCGTGGCATTGAGGTTGGGCAGATCTTCTACTTTGGCACCAAATATTCCGAAGCCATGGGCGCTTTGGTGGATGATGGTCAGGGCGGCAAAGTCCCTGTGCATATGGGCAGCCACGGGATTGGTGTGTCGCGTCTGTTGGGGGCGATTATTGAGGCCAGCCATGACGACAAGGGCATCATCTGGCCCGAAGGTGTCACGCCTTTCCACTGTGGCATTCTGAACATGCGCCAAGGCGATGAGGCCGCAGATGCCGCCTGCGAGGCGCTTTATGCATCGCTGACTGCACTTGGTCTTGATCCGCTTTACGATGACCGGGATGAGCGTGCCGGTGCCAAATTTGGCACGATGGACATGATTGGTCTACCGTGGCGCATTACTGTCGGCCCGCGTGGGCTGAAAAACGGTGTAGTCGAGTTGACCAGCCGCCGCACCGGTGAAAGCGAAGAACTTGCGCCACAGGAGGCGGTTGCGAAGATTGCCAAGATATACGAGGGTACCTGATGAGTTTGACAGAGGTTGACTGGTCGGTGATCCCGGCCCCCGCGGACGATGGAAAAGCCGATCATCTGGTCGGGCAGAGCCTGCCGGATATCGTGCTGCCCGCAACCAACGGTGAGGCGGTGAACCTGAGCGATCTGAGCGGTATTTCAGTACTCTACGTTTATCCCAAGACGGGCCGTCCGGACCAAGACCTGCCCGACGGCTGGAACGAGATCCCCGGCGCGCGCGGTTGCACACCGCAGTCATGTTCCTTTCGCGACCATGCGGCCGAATTGCGCACCTGGGGGGTCACAAATCTTTTCGGGGTCTCGACACAGGATACGGCCTACCAAAGTGAGGCCGCTGCGCGGTTGAACTTGCCTTTCTGCCTTCTATCGGACGCGGAAGGCGTGATGGGCCGCGCACTGGGTCTGCCCGGGATGCAGGTGCATGGGACCTATCTGCTCAAGCGTTTGACGATGATTGCCAAGGACGGTGTGATCGTCAAAGTGTTCTATCCAGTCTTTCCACCGGATCAGGACGCTGAAAATGTCGTTGCCTGGCTTCGCGCGGATGCCGCGTAGGCAGGGATTGATCGCGCGGGGCAGGAGCCTCCGGCGGGAGTTTTTTGGGCAAGATGATACCGGGCTGGCGATCTGTGCTTGACCCAAGCTGATGGCCGCCCCACGTTGCGTCCAAGCAAGCAGGAGCAGTTATGGCAGAGGTGCAAAGCACAAAGCCTTTCGCAAAGTTCGAATGGATGATCGCTTGGCGCTATATCCGTGCAAAACGAGCCGAGGGGGGGGTGAGTGTCATGACCTGGATCAGTTTGATCGGGGTGACGCTGGCCGTTTTTGCATTGATTGCGACCCTTGCCGTGCGTTCTGGTTTTCGTGCTGAGTTTATCGATACGATTGCGGGGGCCAATGCCCATGTTTCGATTGTGCAGCCGGGGTCCGTGATCTCGGAATTTGAGGATGCTGCGGAACAGGTGCGCGCGGTCGCGGGCGTGCGATCTGTCGCACCTCTGATCCGCGGTCAGGCGATGGCGTCCGGCGGCGGTCGCATTGGATTGGCGGACATTTACGGTATCCGGCTGGCGGATCTCAAACAATCGGACGCAATTGTGCAGAGCGAACGCACGTTCGGGAGCATTGATGACTTGCCCAATGGGGCTGCGATTGGCTCGGCTTTGGCGTCAAACCTTGGGTTGGGAATTGGTGACAGGATTGAACTGACAACGCGCTCTGGTGTTGCGACCCCAATGGGGCAATCGACCCGCAGGAACGCCTATGAGGTCGTCTATATTTTCTCTACCGGGCGCTTTCAGATTGATGAGGTGCGGGTCTATTTGCCCTTTGATGTCGCGCAGTTGGTTTTCAACCGCGACGGGGTCGCGGATGAATTGGAGGTGCGTCTTGATGATCTCAATCAGTCAGAGGTTCTTAAGCAAGAGATTGCGAATGCGGCGGGACCGGGCATGTGGGCCTATAGTTGGCAGGACCGTGTTGGCCGGTTCCTGCGCGCGCTGACGATTGAAGACAATGTGATGTTCATTATTCTGTCGATCCTCGTGCTTGTGGCCTCGATGAACATCATCAGTGGTCTGATAATGTTGGTGAAAAACAAAGGCCGTGATGTTGGTATATTGCGCACGATGGGGCTGACGGAGGGCTCAATCCTGCGGATATTCTTTATCTGCGGGGCGGGGATCGGTACGATCGGGACGGCGCTGGGCGTGATCCTTGGCAGTCTGTTTGCCATCTATGTCGATCAGATTTTCAGCCTTGTGAATTTTGTGGCCGGTGGTGGCGTGTGGGACCCGTCCATTCGCGGAATTTATAATGTGCCTGCGCAACTCCGTCTCGAAGATGTCTTGAAAGCAATGTCACTTTCACTGGGCCTGTCGTGGATCATCACAATCTTTCCGGCCCGTCGTGCCGCCCGCATGAACCCGGTTGAGGCGTTGCGCTATGAGTGATCCTATCTTGCAACTGACCGACCTGACCAAAGGCTATAACGCGGGCAAACCCAATGAGGTGCGCGTGTTGCAGGGGGCATCGCTTGCCGTCAAAGCAGGCGAGGTCGTAGGCCTCGTCGCGCCCTCAGGGGCCGGCAAATCGACGTTGCTGCATATTGCCGGATTGCTGGATACGCCTGACGCCGGTCAAGTCGCGATTGCCGGCACTGATATGACCCGCTTATCTGATCGCAGACGCACAGGCGTGCGTCGTGGTGCCGTTGGTTTTATCTACCAGTTTCATCATTTGTTGCCTGAATTCACGGCGCTGGAAAATATCGTCCTGCCGCAGCTTGCCAATGGCATGTCCGAGGCCGCAGCGCAGACCCGTGCGATGGCCTTGCTGGACCGCGTGGGTATTGCCGCGCGCGCATCACATCGTCCCGATGCTTTGTCGGGAGGTGAACAGCAACGTGTTGCTTTTTGCCGTGCGCTTGCGAATGAACCGACCTTGCTTTTGGCTGATGAGCCGACAGGCAATCTTGACCCAGAGACATCGGATCGGGTTTTTGACGTGTTGATCGGGCTGGTGCGCGACACCGGTCTTGCGGCGGTGATTGCGACACATAACATGGCCCTCGCGGCGCGTATGGATCGGCAGGTGCGCCTGAATAGCGGCGTATTGGAGGCATTATGAAAATCACCGTGACCGAGATTGAGGCGCAAAGTCGTGCGGCGTTGCTGAACCATGGTGCCGGCGCAACGCAGGCGGCAGCCGTTGCCAACGCCGTGGCACGCGCAGAGGCATTGGGCAATGTGATTTGCGGGCTTTACTATCTGGAGAGCTATTGCACGCAGCTCTCCTCTGGCCGGGTGAACGGGACTGTGACGCCAGAGGTTTCGCGTCCCCGGCCCGGTGCAATTCTGGCGGATGCGAAGTATGGCTTTGCACAGCCCGCATTCGCCGCAGGATTGCCTGAAGCCGTTGCAGCAGGGCTTGAAAACGGCGTGGTGAGCCTTGCGGTTGCACATGCGCATACCTGTACATCGCTTGGGTATTTTACCGAACAAATTGCCGCGGCCGGACTGATCGGGATCGGCTTTACCAACGCGTCCCCGGTTGTTGCACCTCCGGGCGGCAACAAGCGCGTCATAGGCACCAACCCCATCGCGATGACGGTCCCCGGTGACGATGGCCCAGCGATGCATTTTGATTTCTCAACATCTGCCGTCGCCCTTGGCAAGATCACCATGGCCAAGACTGCGGGAGAGCCTATTCCGCTTGGTTGGGCTGTCGATGAAAACGGCGCACCGACGACAGATCCTGATGCGGCGCTCAAGGGTGCTTTGGTCAGTGCCGGTGGCTACAAGGGCTGGGGCTTTGGTTTGATGGCAGAGCTTCTGGCGGCTGGCATGACGGGGTCTGTGAATTCGCTGGACGTGGCCGGTTTGAAGGTGGCCGCTGGCAAGCCGCATGATCTGGGGCAGTTTTACATCCTCATGGATCCCGGCACTTACCACGATGGATTTGCAGACAGGTTTGTCCGCATAGCGGAGGCGGTGACGGCCCAGGAGGGTGCCCGCATTCCCGGTGCTGACCGACATGTCATGACCGAAGTCGATGTGCCTGACGCGCTTTGGGATCTGGTCTGCGAGCTCGGAAATTGATCTGCGCCATAGCGGGTTCGGAAAACTCTTGTTAGGCTGTACAAAACAGGAGGCAGTTTGACATGCGGAATTTCATTATTGTTTCGGTTCTGGGACTTGCAGCTTGCGTGGAAGAGCCCGTCAACGGGCGCACGACCTATCTTGAAAGCTGCGCCGCTTGTCACGGCGTGAGCGGTGCGGGCGACGGGCCTGCCGCGCGCGGGCTTGCGCCTGATCTGACGATGCTTGCGGCGCGCAACGGCGGGGTATTCCCCACGGACGATGTCATGAGCATCATTGACGGGCTTGAGCGCGCACCGCATTTCAGCGCCGCCATGCCAGAGTTCGGCGCGGGTGATCTTGGTGAAACTGTGATCGTGGAAAACGAAGGGCTTGGCACGCCGGTCCCATTCAAATTGCTGGTGCTGACCGAATACCTGCAAAGCATTCAGCAGTAACCAAAGCTGACGATTGCGTGAAAAACGGCGACACTTGCTTTCCCTTGGGGTGCTTTGGGGTAGGACTGTTGTTGTTTTAACCGAAGGGTCACCTGAATGCGCGCCTTGCTTGCAACTGCTCTTGTTATCGCCACAGCCACTGCTGCGCTTGCTGGCCCGGTTGACTTTGCAAATGGGTGGAAAGAACAGCGCTTGTCGCTGTTCAGTTCCAACGATTACGTCTTCGGCAAGACGCTGGGGCTGGTGTCGGAGGGCTCCGTGTCGATTGCTTGGGCACCCGTGGCCCGCGCTGATTGGGGTGCCAAAGGGGCCGATTGGCGCTGGACGGTCGCGCAGTCTGTCCCACCGACAGACCTGAGCCTCAAAGGGGGTGATGACCGGAATATCTCGCTTTATTTTGTGTTCGTGCCGGACGCGCTGGCGCCGGGTTTGGAGGGGGCGAACATCCGTAGCCTTCTCGGAAA
The DNA here is from genome assembly GCF_042093035.1 of Yoonia sp. Classification (GTDB taxonomy): domain Bacteria; phylum Pseudomonadota; class Alphaproteobacteria; order Rhodobacterales; family Rhodobacteraceae; genus Yoonia. The sequence continues at coordinate 8,382 of NZ_JBELFI010000056.1, forward strand.
CGAGGACGTGCGTATTTTGCAATATGCATGGGGTGGCAACCATCCGCGAGGTCAGGTTATTCCGTCGCCTTACGGCCCGACAGGACAGGGTGCGACCATCGCCTTGCGGCAGGCAGGCACCGGGACACAGACAGAAAGCGTCGATCTGGCTGCCGATTACATGCGCGCCTTTGGCGGCGAAAAAGGCGCGCTTATCGGCTTGGCGGTGTCCGGTGATAGCGATGACACAGATAGCGTCATTCGGGCCGCAATTGGTGATCTTGTGCTGCGATAGGCTCCGGGGCTGATTCGTTGGCTCCTTTACCGTGCAGGTGTCTGATTATCGGGCAATGCGCACTTCGAAGGGTCGGGACGGCCTTTCGGCACTGCCGCAAACTGAAAAAATCTCTTATTATTGCAGTTTGTTACTTACAGGATCCGCAAAACTGTGGATACTGTTTTGACGTGATGCGCTGCACTGCGGTTTGGGGAGGTCAGTTAACATGCGGGGAGGCATGCTAACTATTTGAAAATGGCATGATCTGGATCAAGCCACCCCACCCTTTTTTGCGCAACACATTGGTCTGCTGACCGCTCGTAACCATAAGGCGCATGTTGGTCATATGTCGCTGTTAGAAATCAAGACCCACACGCCTGCGCAAATGCGGGCGGTATTCTGGGAGGAATATTTATGAAAAATAAAGTAATCGCAGTGAGCCTTGCCGCGACAATGGCAACTGGTGGCGCTGCTCAGGCGCAAGAAGTGTTTGAGATGACATCTGCGTTCTCACGTAACCTGCCAATCCTTGGTACGGCCGGTGTGGACTTTGTCGACAAAATCAACGGCATTTCCCGCGACGTGGAATTCGAACACTTCGATCCCGGTGAACTGGTCCCGACGCTTGAAGCACTTGACGCTGTGTCCAGCGGTTCTGTTGATGCGGCTTACACGACATCCGGTTATTGGCAGGGTAAGATTACCGCTGCATCGCTCTTTGCGGCTGTGCCATTTGGCCCTGAGGCCGGCGAATTCCTGGCGTGGATGCTTTATGACGATGGTGCGGATCTCATGCAGCGTATGTATGATGAGAACAGCTACAACGTGAAAGTTATGCCATGCGGCGTCATCGCGCCTGAAACATCTGGCTGGTTTAAGACTGAAATCAAGAGCCTTGAGGACCTTGAAGGTCTGAACATGCGCTTCTTCGGCCTTGGTGCAGAAGTCATGCAGCGTCTGGGCGTGTCCACATCGCTACTGGCGGCTGGCGACATCTTCCCTGCACTTGAGCGTGGCGCGATTGATGCGACAGAATTCTCCATGCCGCTGATCGACCAGCGTCTGGGCTTCTATAACATCGCGTCCAACAACTACTTCCCTGGCTGGCACCAGCCTGCGACATTGTTTGAGTTGCTCATCAACAAAGACCGTTGGGAAGACCTTGATGAATTTGCACAAAACCAGATCGAAGTTGCTTGTCTTGCCAACATCACAACCAACTTGGCTGAAGGCGAAGCGAAAAACTACGCCGCGATGGTCACAAACGTGGAAGAGAACGGTGTGACAATCCGCCAGTGGCCTGATGAGATGCTCGAAGCGTTTGAGTCGTCATGGAATGAAGTTGCCGCTGAACTGGCCGCAGAGGACGAATACTTCGCTGAAGTCTGGGCCGACCTGCAAGAATTCCGCGCAGGCTACAAAATCTGGTCCGAGAACATCTACCTTAAGCGCCCGCGCTAAGCACGCGCTTGATTAAGAAAATTAAAAAGGGGCGGAAAATCACCGCCCCTTTATTTGCACGACACGGCCTTTGAAAGGAACCCCCGCCATGGCAGAAGTCGAAGAACTGGTCGCGGTCTCAGACCCCGGTGAAGTTGATCGCGAGGAACACAATCGCGGTGACAGGTTTGTGGTGCAACTTTCCAATATTGCCGCTTGGCTTTTTCCGATTCTGATGCTCGCGATTTCCGCGCAAGTGGTCTTGCGCAACAGTGGAATGAACCAAGCATGGCTCGATGACTTGCAGTGGTGGCTTTATGGTGCCGCCGTGCTAGTGGGTGTCGGCTATGCCGTCACAACTGATAGCCACGTGCGCGTGGATATCCTTTATGACAATTTCCCGTCCGAAAAGAAAACACGAGTCAATATCTTTGCGATAGGCTGGCTGTTCTTGCCATTTATCATCCTGTCCTGGGATGTAACCTATGATTATGCGCTCACATCGCTGCGCGCGGATGAGGGCTCCAGCAGCCCTAACGGGTTGCACAACCTGTGGATCATCAAGATCTTCATGAACTGGTCATTCATCTTCATTGCAATCGCTTGCTGGGCCGCATTGACGCGGAACGTGGCGCGGTTGAAGACGCCAAAACTGTGGCGCGTACTTTGGGCTGGATTTCCCGGCTTGTTCCTGACGGTCAATCTGGCGATTTACTATGGGCTTTACAGTGTGATGTCGCTCTTTGCAGAAGAGGGCGCGTCGGCGCGCGATATCAGCCGCGGCCCCGCCTTTGGCTCCATCGAATTCGGCAACTACGAACTGACATACACCGTGGTCGCGTCACTCATTCTCGCACCACTCATTGTCCTAGGCCTGCGCGCAATGGACCCTTCACGCAAGATGGAGGCGTAGTCCATGCTGTCCTTTATTGGCCAATTCTTCACCCTGAATGAGGTGGCGGTTATCGCCATGTTCGCCACATTCATCTGGATGCTGTTCCGCGGTATTCCGGTTGCGATGGCACTTGTGGGTGTCAGCCTTGTTTTCGTTCTGATTGCGGAATTCTTTCTTGATCCGAACCGCAGCTTTTTCCGCGATGTCATCGAATTTGACCGCACAGGCATTGATTATCAACGCCTTGGTGCGCTGTCGTCGCGGATTTTCGGCAGTACCGTCAACAATCCGGTTCTTGTCGCCTTGCCGATGTTTATCTTCATGGGCCTGATGCTGGATCAATCCGGTGTGGCCCAGCGGATGATGCAATCCATGCAGAAGCTCTTTGGTGGTCTGCGCGGTGGTCTGTCGCTGACCGTGCTTTTGATCGGTATCATTCTCGCAGCATCCACGGGCGTCATCGGTGCCTCTGTGACGCTGCTGGGCGTGATGGCCTTGCCCGCCATGATGGCGCAGAATTATTCCAAGCCAATCGCCACGGGCACGATCGCCTCGGCCGGCACGCTGGGCATTCTTATTCCGCCGTCCATCATGCTGGTGATTATGTCTGACCAGTTGGCGATCAGCCTTGGCGATCTGTTTATGGGGGCGCTTTTCCCCGGTTTGGTCCTTGGCGCGCTTTATATCACTTTTATCGTGATTTACGGACTGATTAAGCCTGATGCGATGCCGGTCCCCGAAAAAACCGAAGAGGTCGGCTGGCCGGTCATCAAAGAGGTCCTTTTGGCTGTTGTCCCGCCGATGTTCCTGATCCTGTTGGTTTTGGGATCGATCTTTGCGGGTATCGCGACGCCGACAGAAGCCTCCGGGCTTGGTGCGTTGGGTGCGACGATCCTTGCGCTTATGAATCGCCGCCTGAATTTCAAGGTTCTGCGCGAAGTCAGCCGTTCGACCCTGAACACCTCTGGCTATATCGTCGGTATCTTTCTGGCGGCGAACTTCTTTGCCTTCATCCTGCGCCGCTATGGCGGCGATGAGATCATCGAAGGGCTGGTGCTGTCGGTGTTCGACGATCCCTATTCGATTGTTCTGTTCATTCTGTTTATCGTGTTTCTTCTGGGCTTCCTGCTGGACTGGATCGAGATCACGATTATCATCATGCCACTGATGCTGCCTATCATTCAGGGCTTGGGGATTGAGGGTGACATTCCCGACTTCAATCAGGTTGCAGAACCTGTGGTGACGTGGTTCGCGATCCTTGTGGCGGTGACGTTGCAAACCTCGTTCCTGACGCCGCCTGTGGGCTTTGCGCTCTTTTATCTGAAGGGTGTTTGCCCGCCCGGCGTGACGATCGGCGATATCTACAAAGGTGTCATTCCATTCGTTTTGTTGCAGATTCTGGGGCTCTTCATCGTGTTCGAATTCCCGGCACTTGTGACTTGGCTGCCCTCGGTGGCTTACGGCAATTAAACCAAAACAGAGGCGGCAATGACCCTCAGACCGATGAACATCGACCCCGGCAAGTGCTTTATCGCAGGCGCTTGGGTCGATCCCGTCGGTGGGGATGTCCTGCCGCTTCTCAACCCTTCTGACGGCAGTACGCTTTGCGAGATCGCGCGCGGGACGGCGCAAGATATTGATGCAGCGGTCGCGGCGGCTGATCGCGCGTTGGGTGGCGATTGGGGGAGGCTCACTGCTGCGGAACGGGGGCGGCTTCTGGCCAAGATCGGTCACGCGGTTCTCGATCATGTGGAGACACTCGCTGAGCTAGAGGCGATGGATGTCGGCAAGCCGCTGACTCAGGCGCGCGCGGATGTTGTCGCGCTGGCGCGCTATCTGGAATTTTACGGAGGTGCGGCGGATAAGATCCACGGCGAAACCATTCCCTATCTGGATGGCTACACCGTTTACACCCTGCGCGCGCGGCATGGTGTTACCGGTCATATCATTCCGTGGAACTACCCGATGCAGATTATCGGCCGCTCTGTCGGGGCGGCTTTGGCAATGGGGAACGCCTGTGTGCTGAAGCCCGCAGAGGAGGCCTGCCTGACGGCGCTTGCTTTCGCGCAAATCGCCCATGCGGCGGGACTGCCCGAGGGCGCGTTGAATGTGGTGCCAGGCCTGGGCGCAGAGGCCGGTGCGGCATTGGCGGCCCATCAGGGCGTCCACCATATTTCATTCACAGGTTCGGTCGGCGTCGGAAAGCTGATCCAACAGACGGCAGGGAACAATGTGGTTCCCGTGACGCTTGAACTGGGGGGCAAGTCGCCTCAGGTCGTGTTTGATGATGCCGATATAACAGGCGCACGTCCGTTTTTGGTGAATGCGGGCATTCAAAACGCAGGGCAGACGTGTTCGGCGTCATCACGTATTTTGGTGCAGCGCGGCGTCTACGATCAGGTCGTAACCGCAATGGCTGCCGCCTATGACGAGCTGCGGGCGGGGCCTGCTTTGTCTGATCTCGACCTTGGCCCGCTTGTGTCACCACGCCAGAGGGAGATTGTTGAGGGGTTCATCGCCAAGGGCCGCGATCTAAGCTGCGTGGCCCGCGGGCAGATTGTGGCGGAAGCGCCTGCAGGTGGCGCCTATGTTGCGCCGCATCTTTTTGCAGACGTTCCCGCAGAGCACACGCTGGCCCAAGACGAAATCTTTGGGCCTGTGCAGGTGGTGATCCCCTTTGATGATGAGGCTGAAGCAGTCGCGATTGCCAATGGCACGGATTTTGGTCTTGTTGCCTCCTGCTGGACAGAAAACGGGGCGCGGCAAATGCGCATGGCGAAGGCGCTGCGCGCGGGGCAGGTCTTTATCAATAACTACGGCGCAGGTGGCGGGGTTGAATTGCCTTTTGGCGGCACGGGTCTTTCCGGGCACGGACGCGAGAAAGGGTTTGAGGCGCTCTACGGGTTTTCCACACTCAAGACAGTGGCGGCGCGCCACGGCTGAAACTTGGGCGTTGGGCGTTCTTGACCATCCTTTCGGCTTGGCATAACAGAACATCAGCGGGCGGGCGTTGTGTAATGGTAAGACCTCAGCCTTCCAAGCTGATGATACGGGTTCGATTCCCGTCGCCCGCTCCAATAGTCACTCATTGTATTGCCGCAACTCTGCGTCTTATGCGTGCCCCTGTCTTGCGAACCGATCAGTTCAGTTTTATGTCTCACTCTTAGAGCGAAGGAACCTGCATGGCCGAGATACAAAGACCCAGACCAGAGGACCGGCCTGTCGGGAAAAAGGTGACTGCGCTGCGCGCGCTGTGGCCGTTTATGAAACCCTATAAATGGAACATGATCGCGGCTGGTTTCGCGCTGGTTTTCACCGCAACGATTGCGCTGACATTTCCGATCATCGCGCGTCTGGTGGTCGATAGCTTCGGGCTTGATAGCCAACAACTTCGCGAGCATTTTGGTTTGATGTTGCTGGTGGCTGTGCTGCTCGCTTTTGGGACGGCTGCCCGCTACTACCTTGTGACCCGTCTTGGGGAACGGGTTGTCGCCGATATTCGCAAGGCGGTCTTTAACCGCATGATAAGCATGAGCCCCGCATTCTACGAACGGATCATGACGGGAGAGGTGCTGAGCCGGATTACAACGGATACCACGCTGATCCTGTCTGTTGTCGGCAGCTCCGCCTCGATTGCGCTGCGCAATATTCTGATCTTCCTGGGCGGTGTGATCCTGATGCTGCTTACGTCCGTGAAGATGAGCATCATGGTGCTTTGGCCGATCCCGGTGGTGCTGTTTCCGATTATCTTTTTGGGGCGGCGTGTGCGCAGCCTTTCAAAGGAAAATCAGGATCTTATCGCGGAATCCAGTGGTGACGCGTCTGAACAGCTTTTGTCGGCGCAAACTGTTCAGGCCTTTACCCACGAAGACCTGAGCCGCGCAAAATTCGACGAAGTCACCGAGCAGAGCTATCGCGCCGCCCGCCGCCGGATATTGACACGTTCTGCGCTGACGGCTGTGGTGATTTTCATGGTTTTTGCGGCGATCGTTCTGTTTTTGCAGATGGGCTCACGCGATGTCAGCAATGGTGAGATCACCGAAGGCGGTCTGGTGCAGTTCATGTTCTACACGATCATGGTCGGCGGCGCTGTGGCGGCACTGTCGGAGGTCTGGGGCGAAGTGCAGCGTGCCGCCGGTGCGACAGAACGGCTTGTTGAGCTGTTGACTGCCAAGGACAGCGTGCAAGATCCCCAACAGCCCGATCGCCTGCCCGAACCGGTTAAAGGATCGCTCAGGTTTGAAAATGTGATGTTTCACTATCCGTCGCGTCCGCTGGTGTCCGCACTTGATGGCGTGAACCTGACGATCCAGCCTGGTGAGACGGTCGCACTTGTCGGGCCCTCTGGTGCGGGCAAAAGCACAATCATCCAGATGGTCCAGCGCTTTTATGACCCGCAAGATGGCGCGGTGAAGATTGATGGGATGGATTTGCGCGATCTGGACCGGTCCGCATTCCGCAAACATATCGCATTGGTGCCGCAGGATCCGGTGATTTTCGCGGATACGGCGCGTGAAAACATTCGTTTCGGGCGCCCTGATGCG
>NZ_JBELFI010000057.1:0-15360 GCF_042093035.1 Yoonia sp.
GCATGACCTCACCCCTTTCGCGCCAGACCAGCCATAGCGCCATGGTCAAGGTTTGGAACGCTGTCACCAATGCCAGTGTGATGATGGCGCGATAGAATACGTCGCCGTCAGCCAGGGACAGAGAGGCGCCACGATACCCGTTGCCTGAGACACCGAACAAGATCCCCGCGCCAAGCCCGAGCGCTGTAGCCCGGTTGAATATGCGTTGATGCCACCGCCCAACCCCGCCCGGCGGATCAGACAGCAGCAAGACACCGACCAATCCGATCAGCATCGCGGCGATTGTCGGCAGTGTGAATTGGTCGCCCAAGATCAGAAAGCCGAATAAGGCACTCAGCAGCACTTCGGTTTTCTTGAATGTAATCCCGACAGCAAAATTGCGGTGGCTGAACAGGGCCACCACGCACATGGTTGCAAGGATCTGCGATGTCCCGCCCGCCAAAGCGTAGGGCCAGAACGCCGCTGGGAATTGCGGCAGCCCCTGGCCTGAACTTGTGGCGTAAACAAGCGCGATAACCGCGACCAGAGGCGAGGAATAGATGAACCGCGCGAAGGTCGCGCCCGCTGTCGAAAGCGCCATGCCCTTGAGCCGCTTTTGCAGCATGAACCGCAGCGTTTGCGCGGTTGCAGCGCCAATGGTGATGGGGATCCAAAGCTCCATGCCCCCACCTATGACCGCAATCGCCTACCGCCGCCAGAGCGGGTGCGCGACACTGTCTTTGGCGGAGAGGAAATACCTGCGGAAGACTTCGCCATAAGACGCATAGAAATAGCCGCCATTGCGACGCAGGTAGTGTTCTTTTCGGGCACGATAGAGGGCGGGCAACCTATACCATGCGACCCGTGGGTGCATATGGTGAACAACGTGCAGGTTGTTGTTCAAAAACAAGAACCCGAAGAAGCCACCTTTTTCGATGATGACACTGCGCCCGCTCGCGCGTTCGTGGGACTGATGCTCCAGATAGGTGCGCAGTTTCAGGATCGACATGCCCATATAAGCAGATATCGCATAGGCCCAGAGCGGCATGGGCGATATGGCAACGACATAAATGACCATGCCAACGGCCGGCAAATGCAGCAGCCAAGCGCGCAACATCTCAACTGATCTCTCGCGCCACTCGGACAAGAAGAAGGCAATCGTGCCAATGGCGGGTCCGATCAACAAACGCCCAGCAACCGTGTTGTTAAACTGCAAAACCTGCTGAATACCGCGCGGCAGACGCGCCCATGTCGCACCGCTCAGAAAATTGCTTTCGGGATCATCGTAGGGGTCGGTGATGACCTCGTCGTGGTGGTGCGCCAAATGGGTCGCCTTGAAGCGCATATAAGGCACTGACACCATCAGCGGCGGCCAGATCAGAAGATCATTCAGCCATTGCACGGGAAACGGATGACCGTGGATGACTTCGTGCTGCAAAGATGCATGCAGAGCGATCATGATTCCAGCAACCAAGATGCCGATCGGAAGGGGCAAAACCCATATCGCAAAGGCCCAACCCGCGTAACATGCCAAAATCAATAATAGGGTCGGCCACTCAAATGCCGAATGCGGTTGCGTCTTGTTTAATTCCATGGCGCGATCATAGGCGCAGGTCGGATTGCCGACCACTCAGACAGTAGTTCACAAAAGCCGCAATTTGTGTGAATATATCAAAATGGTGATAAAAATAGACAAACGTGACCGTGCGAAACTCTTTCGGGAGAGGCTGCAAACGGCAATGACCCAGAACGCCACGACACAAAGCGCGCTTTCACGCAGCACCGGCGTTGATCGCTCAACCTTGTCACAACTTCTCAAGGATAGGGGCGCGCGTTTACCAAACGCCCAGCTTGTCGCAGAATGCGCGGCGGCATTGGGGGTCAGCGCGGATTGGCTTTTGGGGCTGTCGGACAGACCAGAGCAGGCGGTGGACCTCGTGGCGTCAGCCTTTGCAATGACGCAGGCACCGCGCGCGATGTTCGACGATCAGATCTCCGCGTGGCACCAAGAGGCGCGGGGCTACAAAATCCGCCATGTCCCTGCCCGCCTGCCCGATATGCTCAAGACCGAGGAAATGTTGCGATGGGAATATGCCCCATCACTTGGCAAAACGATCGATCAGGCAATTGGCGCCAGCAGCGACCGTCTGGACTGGATGCGCGGCGCAGGTTCAGATTATGAGATCGCCTTGCCTCTGTCAGAGCTTGAAAGCTTCGCAGCCGGCCATGGTGAATATGCAAGTCTGGCGCCCGACATTCGTCGCAATCAACTGACCCATTTTCGTGACCTTCACGACCAACTCTATCCCGCTTTGCGGCTCTATCCCTTTGACAAACGCAAGATCTATTCGGCCCCCGTTACCATCTTCGGGCCGCTGCTTGCGGTGATCTATATCGGACAGAACTATCTGGTGTTCCGTGACACCGACCGCGTGACCGCCCTGACCACGCATTTCGACACGCTTGTACGCAGCACCGATCTCAGCAGACATGATATCTCCCCGCTGTTTGACAAGCTGCTCACGCGGGTGCGCTAGCGTACCCCGACAGCCTTGCCTGCCCCGTCTGGGACGGGCAATGCCGCATGTGCAGCGGCAACACGCGCCAATGTGGTGGCCACCGCAGCGGCAGGTTCAGATGCGCGGCGCGTTTCAAGACTGACGTGAATCAACATATGCTCTCCGGTTGCAAGCTCTCTTTCGCCCTCAAACATGCGGTGGAACAGGTGCATCTTTTTGCCAGCACCTGAGAGGACCTGCGTTTCAACGCGGATTTGCGCGCCTGCGTGGACCTCATCCAAATGCCGGATATGGGTCTCGGCGGTGAAGTAGCTGCCACCCGTTGCAATATAGGCGGCGTCACACCCGACCAGCGCCATCATCCGGTCCGTCGCATCGCCAAAGGCCTGCAAATATCGCGCTTCGTTCATGTGTCCGTTATAATCGGTCCAATCAAGCGGCACCGCCCGCGCCACCGTCACAATCGGCTGGCTGACATCATCCGGCAGTCGCACAGCACCCTCGACACGTCTGTCTTGCGCGTTGAGCAGTTTGCCAGCACCCCAATCCTGTGCCTTCAACCCGCGCAGGATTGTAACCAGATTGTCGTCGCGGGCGCGCTCCAGCTCACGAATGGTATATTGACCCGACTGCGTATCTGACTGATCGGCAACCTTGTCGATCAATTCATCCGTCAGTTCAGGCACATCCATCAGCTTGGTCCAGGGCCACTCCAGACAAGGCCCGAATTGTTCGATGAAATGGCGCATACCGGCCTCTCCACCCGCAATGCGGTAGGTTTCGAACAAGCCCATCTGCGCCCAGCGCAAACCGAACCCATAACGGATTGCGTCGTCGATTTCCTGGGTGGTGGCGATGCCGTCCTTAATAAGCCAAAGCGCCTCGCGCCACACAGCTTCGAGAAAGCGATCCGCGATATGTGCGTCGATTTCGGCGCGCACAAGGAGCGGATGCATACCGATGCTGGTCAGGATTTCCTTGGCGCTTTGCACAATTGCGGGGTCGGTTTGCGCGCTTGGAACCAATTCGACCAATGGCAGCAGGTAGACCGGGTTAAAAGGATGGGTGACGACAATCTGTCCCGGACGGGCGGCGCACCCTTGCAATTCCGATGGTTTGAAACCGCTGGTTGATGAGCCGATAACCGCATCATGCCGGCAATGCTCTTGCAAGGTCTGATAGACTTTGCGCTTCAACTCCAACCGTTCCGGTACGCTTTCCTGGATCCATGACACGCCATCAACGGCAGATGACATGGTTTCATGGAAGCTCAAGCGGCCTTCAACGGGCAACGCGACGTCAGAAAGACCGGGCAGCGACCGGCGGGCGTTCGCCAGAACCTCGTTGATCTTGCGTTCAGCTTCCGGATCAGGGTCGAAAACGCGGACCTCCCAGCCCATGAGCAGGAAACGCGCGGCCCAGCCGCCTCCGATAACGCCACCGCCGACGATTGCTGCTGCGCGTTCAACCATAGACTGTACCTGCGATCTTGTGGTCGCGTTGTACAAAGATCAAATGTTTCATGGGATCATCTCCTCCAGTCGGCTCAAATCGTAGCCATTGAATGCCAGCACCTGGCGGGCTGCGGCCAAACGGTCGGCCCTGATGTCCGGACTTCGGTTCAATATCCAGCCAGCGCGACCATTGGGGGCGCCAACGACCGCCGTCTGGTAGTCTTCGTCTGTCCAAAGCACCCAATAGTCAGCCGCCACAAAGGGGACCGTAACAAAGCGTACCTTCAACCGCGCGGGGCCGACAATTTCTGCCGTGCCGGCAATCCGCGCTGTCTCATTCCCATCGGCATCGCGGCAGATGTTGAGGACAGACAGCAAACCATCATTGCGCAACCCGCATTCTGCCGTCACGCCCTCGCAGCCCGCCTCGAATGGGACCGGAAAGCGCGCCACTTCATGCCAGACACCCGTATAGCGTTCAGGCGTGAAAACCGCCTTGGAGGCAATCGGCACATCGGTGTCACGGTAAACCGCCAGAAAGCTACAGCCCGACAGCAGCAGTAACATGACGGCTGCCCTCATTTTGCGGCAGGCGCCCGCTTGGTCAGTCCCAGTTTTGCCCGGACGTCTTGCGGGCCAATGACACGCGCGCCAAGATTTTCAATGATCGTTGCCGCCCGTTCAACCAGTTGGGCATTTGTCGCCAGCACGCCGCGATCCAGCATCAAGTTATCTTCGAGGCCGACACGCACATTGCCTCCGGCCAGAACAGACGCCGCAACATAGGGCATTTGCGCGCGCCCCAGACCAAAAGCAGAGAACGTCCAGTCATCAGGCACGTTGTTGACCATCGCCATAAAGGTGTTGAGATCATCCGGCGCGCCCCAAGGCACACCCATGCAAAGCTGCACCAATGCGGGACTTTCCAGAACGCCGTCCTTGACCAGTTGCTTGGCGTACCAAAGGTGGCCAGTATCGAATGCTTCGATCTCTGGCTTGACGCCCAGAGCTGTCATCATCTTGCCCATGGCAACCAACATGCCGGGGGTGTTCGTCATCACGTAATCGGCTTCCGCAAAGTTCATCGTGCCGCAATCAAGCGTGCATATCTCCGGCAGGCATTCGGCCACATGGGCAACACGTTCGGTCGCACCAATCATGTCTGTTCCTGCAATCGTGGGAAGCGGGCTTTCGGTCCCACCAAAAACGATATCACCGCCCATGCCGGCGGTCAGGTTCAACACCACGTCCACCTGCGCGTCCCGCACCCGGTCCGTCAACTCGCGGTAAAGCGCCAGATCACGCGACGGTGCCCCCGTTTCAGGGTCACGGACATGGCAATGCACAATCGCCGCGCCTGCTTTTGCGGCATCAATCGCACTTTCGGCAATCTGCTTTGGTGCGCGGGGTACATGCGGGCTGCGGTCTTGGGTCGACCCCGACCCTGTGACAGCAGCGGTGATAAAGACCTCACGGTTCATCTCAAGTGGCATCGCAATCTCCCCTTTGCATCGCGCCTGTCGTCAGCAGACACTTGCCGAAAATCCAAAACCGCACAAGCGCCAAGTGTTGAGTAAGGAGGATCGTAATCCACCCTACGCTCAGTATGGCATGGGGAAGTCTTTGTGGGTGGTGTTGATCTCATCCACAACCGCATCGGAAAGAAGGACGTCCTTGCCTGCGATGATATGCGCAAGCTGGGTGGAGGTCGTCGCACCAAAGATCGCAGAAACATCAAAAGGCCGCGTCCGTTGCCATGCCATCGCCATATGCACCGGGTCCAGATCATGCTTTGCCGCCAGATCGAGATAGGCCTGAACCGCAGGCCAGAGCCGCTCCGTCACGCGCCCGCCAAGATTGCTGCTGATCGACATGCGGCTGCCTTGCGGCACGGCACCATTTTGGTATTTCCCGGTCAGCAAACCGCAGGCCAAGGGCGAGAATGACAAAAGCGTCACATCCTCGTTTACCGCCATCTCCGCCATATCGGTGTCATAGAGACGGCAGAGCAGGGAATATTCATTCTGCACCGATACCATACGCGGCAGGCCCGCCGCCTCTGCCTGATCGATCCATTTCGTCATGCCCCAGGCGCTTTCATTGGACATGCCGATGCTGCGGATCTTACCCGCTTTGACCATATCTCCGAGCGCTTCGAGCACATCCATCATGTGATCCATTGTCTGCTGCCGGTCTTGCCCGGATGGGTCATAACGCCAGTTCTGGCGGAACATATATGAGCCACGCATCGGCCAATGCATCTGATAAAGGTCGATCACATCCGTTCGCAGGCGCTTGAGCGAAGTATCCACAGCCTCGCGGATCACCGCACCATCGTAACCGCGCCCCTCACGCACCCAGCCGGGGTTGTCGCCTGACACTTTGGTCGCGATGACAATCTCATCGCGGCGCCCACTTTTTGCGATCCAGTTGCCGAGGATTTCCTCAGACTTGCCCACGGTCTCGGTGCGGATGGGGTTCACCGGATACATCTCAGCGGTGTCCAGAAAATTGATCCCCGCATCAAGCGACATATCAATCTGGCGGTGCGCATCATCCTGCGGTGTATGCGTGCCAAAAGTCATCGTGCCGAGGCACCATTCGCTGACCATAATGTCGGTGCGGCCGAGGGGAAGTTGTTTCATCTGTCATGCCTCAAATTCTGCTTCGCGCCAGACCCTAATGCGCGCAGCTTCAAGGGCAAGGGTACAAACGCGACAAGCGGCGTCGATTATCGGCGAGTATCGCCGCCGCGCGGGGGCCAAGTTTGGTTTATGCGTATGGTCATTTCCTTCGCCGCCCTGTTTTCCTCAGTGGCGCTTTTACAGCTTTCCTCTGGTGGGGTCGGTCCATTGGATGCGCTGACCGGGTTGGAACTTGGGTTTTCGCAAGCCGAGGTCGGCTTTCTTGGCTCTGCGCACTTTATCGGTTTTTTCATTGGGTGCTGGTGGGCACCACGTCTGATGGGGAGCGTTGGCCATAGCCGCGCCTTTGCCACTTTCACGGCTATGGGTGCTATCGGACTGGCCGCCCATGTTGTAGTGATAGACCCTTATGCCTGGGCATTTTTCCGCATTGGATCAGGCATTTGTGTTGCAGGATGCTACACCGTGATTGAGGCATGGCTGCAAGCCAAAGTCACCAATGAAACCCGCGGCCGGGCAATGGCAACCTATCGGATTGCCGACACTGGCGCCTCCTTTGTGGCGCAGTTCATGATTGGCGCATTGGCAAGCGTTGAGACCTATATCGCCTACAATATCCTGACGATCCTGTGCAGCGCATCGCTCTTGCCGCTGGCGCTGACGCGTGTGCCGCAACCGGTCACGCCCAAGGCCACGCGGTTGCGCCCGTCGCTTGCATGGGCATGTTCGCCTTTGGCGGTGGCTGCGGTGCTGGTGGCTGCGTTGTCCAGCGCGTCCTTCCGCATGGTCGGGCCGATCTATGGGCAGGAGGTCGGGCTGACAGCCGCACAGATCGGTTCATTCCTTGCGGCCTTCGTTGCCGGTGGCGCGCTTGCGCAATATCCGGTGGGCTGGCTGGCCGATAAATACGACCGGCGCTGGGTAATGATCTGGCTCTCGGTGGCCGCGATCATCGCCTGTGCGGTCACGGTGGCGTCCTCCGGGTTTGGCACATTTGCCGTCCTTTCGGCCGCGTTTCTGTTTGGCCTAACAACTTTCCCCATCTATTCGGTGGCCGCCGCGCACGCCCATGACTTTGCGACATCTGACCAAAGGGTCGAGCTATCTGCCGCGCTGATGTTCTTTTTTGCTGTGGGGGCGATTGCGGCACCTTTCACCACCTCGACATTGATTGGCTATTTCGGACCCTCCGCGATGTTCTATTTCATCGCCCTCGGGCATCTTCTGCTGGTCGTTTTTGGCCTCAGACGGATGCGTGTGCGCCAATCGCCCGAAGACCGGACACGCTATATCTATTCGCCGCGCACCAGCTTTGGCATCGGTCGCCTGCTTGGACGCAGCCGAGAGGACAAAGACTAGCAGACACCATCTGGCATCTATGTCGCGACCCCGTTAGATAGGCTGACAAATCTGCAAGGACGCACCCTATGGCCCGCCATCTCATCACTTCTGCTATTCCCTATATCAACGGGATCAAACACCTGGGGAACCTGGTGGGCAGCCAACTGCCTGCCGATCTTTATGCCCGCTACCTGCGTCAGCGCGGGCACGAGGTCCTGTTTCTATGCGCCACCGATGAACATGGCACTCCGGCTGAACTGGCCGCTGCGAAAGCTGGCAAGCCCGTTGCCGAATACTGTGCCGAAATGCATGAGGTCCAAGCCAAGATTGCAGAGGGTTTTCGGCTGTCTTTTGACTACTTTGGCCGTTCCTCCAGCCCACAAAACCACAAGCTGACGCAAGCTTTCGCAGGCAGGCTTGCCGAGGTGGGCCTGATATGTGAAGTCACCGAAGAGCAGGTCTATTCCATCGTCGACGGGCGTTTTCTGCCGGACCGGTATATCGAAGGCACCTGCCCCTATTGCGGGTTTGAAAGCGCGCGCGGGGATCAGTGTGACAATTGCACCAAGCAGTTGGACCCGACCGATCTGATAAACCCGCATTCGACAATTTCCGGCGCAACAGAGCTGGAAGTGCGCAAAACAAAGCATCTCTATCTCCGCCAATCCGCGCTCAGGGATGATCTTGCCGCCTGGATTGACAGCAAAAAAGACTGGCCGATCCTGACCACGTCGATTGCGAAGAAATGGTTGAACGATGGCGACGGTCTGCAAGATCGTGGCATTACCCGCGATCTTGACTGGGGCATTCCCGTGAAAAACGGCGACAAGGATTGGCCCGGCATGGAAGGCAAAGTCTTCTATGTCTGGTTTGATGCACCCATCGAATACATCGCCTGCGCGCAAGAATGGGAGGACGCAGGTAAGGGCACTGACTGGGCGCGCTGGTGGCGTACCGACAAAGGTGCCGATGACGTCACCTATACCCAATTCATGGGCAAGGATAACGTGCCATTCCATACGCTGTCTTTCCCGGCGACCATTCTGGGCAGCCAAGAGCCGTGGAAGCTGGTCGATTACATCAAGTCGTTCAACTACCTTAACTATGATGGCGGCCAATTCAGCACCTCGCGCGGGCGCGGTGTGTTCATGGACCAAGCGCTGGAGCTTTTGCCGCCAGACTATTGGCGTTGGTGGCTTTTGTCGCATGCACCTGAATCCTCGGACGCGGAATTTACCTGGGGCAACTTCCAGACAGATGTGAACAAAGACCTTGCCGACGTGCTTGGCAATTTTGTTAGCCGGATCACTAAGTTTTGTCGCTCCAAGTTTTCTCAGGCTGTTCCCGAAGGTGGCGCTTATGGCCCTGCCGAAGAGCAGTTGGTGCGCGATCTGACGACCCGCATCCGCGCCTATGAGGGCCATATGGACGCGATGGAAGTGCGCAAATCGGCGGCAGAACTGCGTGCAATCTGGGTCTTGGGGAATGAATACCTGCAGGCCAACGCACCTTGGACCACCTTCAAGACCGACCCGGAAACAGCAGCGATGCAAGTGCGCCTGGCGCTCAATCTGATCCGGATTTACGCGGTGCTATCGTCAGCTTTCATTCCCGATGCGTCCAAGGCGATGATTGATGCGATGCAAACCGAAGACAACAGTTGGCCTACAGACGTGGCAGATGCACTGGAGGCATTGCCTGAGGGCCATGCATTTACGGTGCCAGAGAACCTTTTTCGCAAGATCACCGATGATGAACGTGACGATTGGGCTGCCCGGTTTGCCGGATCCCGCGATTAAGGCGTTCCTAGCGCCAGCCTTGCCAGAAACGAAGACTGGCCTGTTTTTCGGCAAAGCTTTGGCTTAGGGCGTCTGGATCATATTCCAACCGGATCCAATCCGCGATTGCAATCGGCGTCTGCACATTTCGAGCCTCGTAAACATCGAGAAAATGATCGAGAATCCCTGTCGACGTCCGCCGGATGTGCAGGAAACGGAAGCTGAGCTGCTTTCGCGCCACGTCTATTGGCTGGTTATCGACCGCCATCAGATAAAGCGCCGCGATCAATCCCGTCCGATCTGCCCCTGATTTACAATGCATCAGAAACGGTTTTTCGATGCTCTCAAACACTTCAAGGATCTGCAACAGCATCTCCGCCGGAGGCGCGCGTCGTGCCGAGAGACCGAAGTTCACCAACCTCAGACCATGCGCGGCACAGCTTTCAACTTCAAAAAGATAATGTGACTGCTTTGAATTTCCGCGCAGGTTGAGAATGCTCTTGATACCCATGTCCGCGTAGGTCTTGAAACGCCTCTCATTGGGGTGATTGGACCGATAAACACCTGGCCCGATCTCAGCAAAGTTATGCCAGAAGATGCGCAGAATCCCGTGGTCCAGCCAGTTGAAATGCCAGCGCGATTTTCGGCGCTCATGTGGGTCGGTGATGTCGCGCCCAAAGGACGTGCGGAATGCACGTTCTTTTTCTTTGATGGTTCTGCGCAATTTGCCAAACATCCCCGGCACCCCAATTGAACTCGCGCTACCTGTACCAACGCACCACGCATTGCAAGCCTTGCCTTGCCCCCAAACCCGCCGTCAATTCCCAAAAAGAACCGCGCGTTCACGGGCCAGGCTGACAATCACCGCTTGCGGCGTTGCGCGACCTTAATACGCCCGTAGCCAGCGCGCGCATTCGGCTTCAGGCACCGTATTGCCGGCGAGCCCTTCCAACATCGCGACCACCTCCCTATCGGGCGCATGTAAATTGATCCCGTTAAGGTGAAGAACCACAAAGTCGGTTTGAATGCGGTGCGTTTGTTGCCGTCGACAAGAGCGACGTGCATTCACCATGCCAAACGCAAATCCTGCAGCGAGCGTGCAAAGATCAGGTGATCCATCGGCCCAGAGAGCAAGAGACCGCGCGGCACCCATTTCAGGCAATGCCTCTTTCGACAGCGTCAGGGCCGGCTAGTTCCCGATCCTATGGATCTTGGTTGCAAACCTGAGGCGCGCTCCATTCGCTTCAGTCTAAACGGTCGTATCTCCATCAATGCAAGAATGCCTTAGGTATTGAACAAGAAGTGCATCACATCACCGTCCTTGACGATGTAGGCCTTGCCCTCTGCGCGCATCTTGCCGGCCTCTTTGGCAGGCTGTTCGCCGCCAAGCGCCACAAAGTCGTCATAGGCGATGGTTTCTGCACGGATGAAGCCGCGTTCAAAGTCACCATGGATCACGCCCGCAGCCTGGGGCGCTGTCGTGCCTTGCTTGATCGTCCAAGCACGCGCTTCCTTTGGGCCGACCGTGAAGTACGTTTGCAGATGCAAGAGTTCGTAGCCCGCACGGATCAAACGGTCGAGACCTGCTTCCTCCAGCCCCATTTCGCCAAGGAACATTTCGGCTTCTTCAGGCTCAAGCTGGCTGATTTCTTCTTCAATGCGGGCTGAAATGACGACATGGCTGTTGCCTTGGGCGGCGGCCATCGCAGCGACACGCGTCGATTGACTGTTGCCGGACCCCGCGCTGTCCTCTTCCACGTTGCAGACGTAAAGCACCGGCTTCGTTGTCAGCAGTTGGAGCATTTTCCATTGCTTGGCGTCCTCTGCATCGACCTCCACCGTGCGCGCGGGTTTTCCGTCTTCGAGTGCCGCTTGCGCCATTTCCAGAAGACGCACTTGCTGCACGGCCTCCTTATCACCGCCGCGAAGTTTGCGGGTCAGGTTCGCCATCCGCTTTTCGATGCTTTCGAGATCGGCGAGCATCAGTTCGGTCTCAATGACCTCTGCGTCTTCCACGGGGTCGACACGGCCTTCGACATGGGTGATGTCGTCATCCTCAAAGCAACGCAACACGTGGGCAATGGCATCACATTCGCGGATGTTGGCCAGAAACTGGTTTCCCAGACCTTCACCTTGGCTCGCGCCCTTTACCAGACCGGCAATGTCAACAAAGGTCATGCGCGTCGGAATGATCTGCTTTGAGGCCGCAATCCCTGCCAGCTTATCAAGCCGCGCATCAGGAACAGCGACATCACCGACATTGGGTTCGATCGTGCAAAACGGGAAATTCGCCGCTTGGGCGGCAGCCGTTTTGGTCAACGCGTTAAACAGGGTTGATTTGCCCACATTCGGCAAACCCACGATACCCATCTTGAAACCCATGGTGACACTCCTTTGATGCTTGCCGCGCTTCTAGGGGGGTGCAGCCCATGCCGCAAGGCCCCTTGTCCGGCTTGCCATCCGCAAAATCAACGCGCAGGCATTGATTTTCTGAGCGCCTTGCCCCAAACCAGCCAAAGCTTGCGAACAGGGGATCAAGATGAGCAGAATAGACGCCAAATTTGCGCAACTGCGCGCCGAAGGAAAGAAAGCTTTCGTCGCATATGTGATGGCCGGCGATCCCGATTATGACACCGGACTGGCGATCACAAAGGGCCTGCCGGAAGCGGGCGTCGATATTATCGAATTGGGCATGCCCTTCACGGACCCGATGGCGGATGGCGCCACAATCCAATTGGCTGGCCAGCGCGCGCTTGAAGGCGGGCAGAACCTTGAGAAAACGCTGCAATATGCGCGTGAATTCCGAAAAGAGGACGATACAACGCCGATTGTGATGATGGGCTATTACAACCCGATCTATTCGCGCGGCGTTGATGCGTTTCTTGTTGATGCCGTGGCCGCAGGCATCGACGGGCTCATCATTGTCGATCTGCCGCCTGAAGAAGACGATGAGCTGTGTATTCCTGCCCAGAACATGGGGATCAACTTTATCCGGCTTGCCACACCAACAACTGACGATAAACGCCTGCCTGCGGTACTGAAGAACACCTCTGGCTTCGTCTATTATGTCTCTGTGACGGGCATTACCGGGGCCGCAGCCGCGCAGGCAGGCGAGGTTGGCCCAGAAGTCGCACGCATCAAATCGCAAACAGAGCTGCCGGTGATTGTCGGCTTCGGCATTCGCACACCCGAAGCCGCTGAAGAGATCGCCAGGATCGCGGATGGCGCGGTCGTCGGCTCTGCCATTGTTGAGAAGATCGGTGCAGGTGAAAGCGTCGCTGACGTTTTGGCCTTTGTGCGCGGCCTCGCGGATGGCACACACCGCGGCTAAATACTATACTGACGTGGACAGGGTGCGCAGGCGATGCTTGCTCATGCCTTTCGTATGTGAGCATTCTGCGCTTGCACAAAAAGCCAAAATCGGTAATAATTAATTACCAATTCAAGGATTTCAACATGCCTGTCATCACAACAATCGCCGATTTGAAACGCCTGCATAAGCGTCGCACCCCAAAGATGTTTTACGACTATGCGGAAAGCGGCAGTTGGACGGAGCAGACTTTCCGCGAAAACACCTCTGACTTCGATAAGATCCGTCTGCGTCAAAGGATTGCCGTTGACATGACCAATCGCACGACGGCCAG
The DNA here is from genome assembly GCF_042093035.1 of Yoonia sp. Taxonomy (GTDB): domain Bacteria; phylum Pseudomonadota; class Alphaproteobacteria; order Rhodobacterales; family Rhodobacteraceae; genus Yoonia. The sequence goes on from NZ_JBELFI010000057.1 coordinate 13,361, forward strand.
CCAGATGATCGGGCAGGATGTGGCGATGCCTGTGGCCCTCGCCCCTGTTGGTCTGACCGGGATGCAATGCGCCGAGGGCGAAATCAAAGCGGCGCGGGCGGCAGAAAAATTCGGCGTCCCCTTCACGCTTTCAACCATGTCGATCTGTTCGATCGAAGATGTGGCGGAGAAAACCGAAAAACCGTTCTGGTTCCAGGTTTACACGCTGAAAGACGACGAATTCATGCAACGCCTTTTTGATCGGGCGCGGGCGGCAAAGTGTTCGGCCATGGTGATTACGCTGGACCTGCAAATCATGGGCCAGCGCCACAAAGACCTAAAGAACGGCCTGTCCGCCCCACCAAAGCTAACATTGGCCAGCATGGCGAACCTGGCCACCAAGTGGCCTTGGGGCATTGAGATGCTGCAAACCAAGCGGCGCACTTTCGGCAATGTCATCGGTCACGCGAAAGGGGTGTCTGACCCATCATCGCTATCGTCTTGGATCGCTGAGGCATTCGACCATGCCCTTGACTGGGATCGCGTGGCGCAATTGATGAAGATGTGGGGCGGTCCGGTGATCCTGAAGGGCATTCTTGATGCGGACGACGCCAGAAAGGCCGCAGAGCTTGGCGCAGATGCCATCATCGTCTCCAACCACGGCGGGCGCCAACTGGATGGCGCCTTGTCGTCAATTCGCGCTTTGCCTGCGATCATGGATGCCGTGGGTGATAAGGTCGAAGTGCATCTCGATAGTGGTATTCGGTCCGGGCAGGACGTGCTGAAGGCCTTGGCGATGGGCGCGAAGGGGACGTATATCGGACGCGCCTATGTCAACGGGTTGGGGGCGATGGGCGAAAAAGGTGTCACCACGGCGCTGGACGTCATCCACAAGGAACTTGATCTGACAATGGCGCTTTGCGGGCGCCGTGACGTCAACGATCTGGACCGGGATATCCTGCTGATCCCCGAAGATTTTGAAGGCCGTTGGGCCTAATCAACTAAATGTGATGTTAAATTGCCCGAAAGCTAAAGCAAAATAGCCACATAGGGTGTGTTTATCGCTCCGAGGCACAAGAATGCATTGACCACGCAGACAGAGCCGCTAACACTGCATCTGGACCCGGTTACCGCTTCTAAAGGCGTGACCCCCGTGCAAAAGACCAATTAGGAGTATCACTTATGCGCACTACAACAACTATCGCAGCTGCTGCATCCATCGCAGTCATGTCCACATCCGCTTTCGCTGGCGGCATTTCCGACGAAGTCATGGAAGCTCCAGTCGTCATGGAAGAGCCAATGATGGAAGAGCCTGCAGGTTCCGGCACAACTGGCCTGATCGTTCTGGGCGTTCTTGCAGCAGCTCTGCTGTTGGTAGCGAACCAGTAAGACTGGTTTCATCTCACTGCGGACAATTTCTGAGCAAGTGAGACCGTAGAAATAGAAGGCAGCTGCGACCATTGCGGCTGCCTTTTCTTATGCGCTCACCGTGCAGCGTGTTGTGGCAATCGCTTGATCCAGATCGTCAGCGGGAGTGCCGCAAGCAACAGCCCCGCCACGCTCAGGAATGCGAAGCGCAACCCAAAAGCCTCTGACAGAAACCCCATCAAAATCGGGGCGATGAAGAACCCTGAAAACCCCATGACTGCGGCACGGCTTATCGCTTCTGTGCGCAAATGCGGTGCCACCAAACGGCCAACCAGCGCCAGACCTATCGGCCCGATCACCGACACGCCCAATCCCAAGACGCCAAAGCCTACATAGGCGACCAGCGGCGTGGGCGCCAAGGCCGCAATCGCCGCGCCAAAGGCAGAGACCATCGTCGCGCAGATCACGACCGTGAATTCATCCAGGCGCTCCGACACCGCCTGCCCTGAAAAGCGCCCGATCGCCATTGTAATCCCCAACATTGCCGGACCAAGCGCCCCTTGCGCGGCGGCCCCATTGAGTGTGCGCTCGATATGCAACGCTGACCATGCCTCGACGGTGGCCTCCGACATGAAGGCAATCAGCACAACCCC
>NZ_JBELFI010000058.1:0-15352 GCF_042093035.1 Yoonia sp.
GTCAATGACTTACACGACGATATTTTTGGTGTGCGTATTAGTGTGTTTTTGGTGTTATTTTGAGGGCAGGGCGGAAACGCTGTGTTGAGCACAATGTTCGCAACAGTATGCGGAACACAAAGATGACAGCCACAAGATGCTCACAGTAGAAGTTTGAAACGGTAAGTTAGATGGTGATCATGTCGCCGCTAATGTCTTTACCGTGCTCACCTTCCCATTCGCGAACCATGCTACATAGCGCTGCGGCAACATAAGTGTCGCATTCGAAACTATTGGTATAGTCGAATACCTCAGAAATCTGCTCATGCGATAGCTCCGTGACCTCACCAACGCCCGAATTACCGAAGGAAGGTAGGTGGTTCAGGTTTTTGACCCGCTAAATGTTCCGGAAGCAAAGAGACCGAATTTTACCGTTCCATTCATGGTATCCCCGTCGCGCGTTCCTCTGAATTTCAGCTTCATCGGCATTGGACGCTCAACTTTTGTGAACCATGCTATGGCTTCCTCGCCAAGTATTAAATCTTGCATTGGACCATTGCCACCCTTAGCAGCCATCTCTCCAGCCAGAACACCGCCTTCATCAACTAAAGTCAGGGTAGCATCGAATTCACCCGTTGGCGCTTTGATGGTGATGTTCCAGTTTTCCATTAACGGGTCCCTTGCTGTTGTTGCAGAAAACTGCACGGTTGGTTTGTCTACGTCGCCAGTCACACGACGATGTTCTTTACAATGTCTACCGTTCGAAATTTGGTCAATCCGGTTGGCGCCTTCCTGATAGGAACAAGACTGAATACGTTACGTCTTTCTCACCGTTGTGGTGATGAATTGTGCGGAGCCTATTTCAGAGTCGGTATTAGGTGGCACCATAGAAGCGGGCACTTTTGCCCGACGAAGCGACCCTTATTCCAGGCTCTTCGTTTTGGGGTGACAGCGGGAAGTTGAACCCTTGGCATGATTTGCCCTCCATCCAACCCTCCTGCCCAAAAATCAACACAGCGCTGACGACGTATTATTGCCTAAAAACTAATGTCAGCTTCGCCGCTGGCGCGTCATCAAATGTTTCTGCGAAAGCAAAAGGCGGCTTTGAGCCCATTGCGGAAGTGCCGAATTGATCCGAGGCGTGATCCTTCCGGATCAGATGTTGTCTGACATTTGATCGGCACCTTGTTGCCGCGAAGTAACTTTCCCTTGCGCGACTCATTTGGTGTCTCTAATGTCTTACAAGAATTAATGAAACTAACTTTCACTATGCGAAACAAGTCTCGAGGAGGAGATCACATGACATTTCTGAAATCCCTGTCCATGGTTGCGGCGATGACAGTTGCAGGCGGCATCGCCAGCGCCGAAACGACACTGATCCACGGCGAAGCAGGTCCAAACCGCGGCGCGCGCGCTGATGCGCTCCAGTGGTTCGCCGACCAGCTGACCGAACGTTCGGGTGGTGACATCAAAGTCGACATCCAATGGGGCGGCGCGCTGTTCAAATCGCAGGCGGCAGTACAGTCGATTGCCGACGGCGTAGCGGATATGGGGTCGGTCATCGCTGTCTACTACCCGCAGGAAATGGCAGGATACGGCATCGCCGATCTGCCACTGAACAATCCCGACGCTTGGGTCGGCATGCGCGCCACGGACGAGTTGATGCGAGGCAGCCCCGAAATTCAAGAAGATCTGGCAGAAAAGAACCTCGTCTATATTGGCACTTGGACGACGAGCCAAGTCAACATCGGCTGCAAGGGCGATCCGATCCGCACCGCCGACGACATTTCGGGCAAGAAGGTTCGCGGTGTGGGTGCCTATGGCAAGGTGTTCGGCGAGAATGGTGCGAACATGGTCAACATGTCGATCTACGACGCTTATCAGGGTCTCGATACGGGTCTGATCGACTGCTCGCAGGGCTATTCCTACGCTGTTGCGGCTCTCAAGCAGGCGGAAGTGATGGACAATTACACGATCCTGAACTGGGGTCAGGTTGGAGGTCTGGGCATCTTTATGAACAAGGATACCTACGATTCTCTCAGCGTTGAACAGCAGGCCGTCATCAACCAGACAGGTTCCGACATGGCCGATGAATTCGGCCGCATGATCAACGATGCCAACGAGAAGGCCATCGTATCCATGAAGGAGCAGGGCGTCGAAGTGATCGAACTACCCGCCGAAGAGCGCGCGAAACTGGTTGATGCCGGTAAGAAGTTCCTCGACGAATGGGTTTCCACCGCCGATGGCCTCGGCCTGCCGGGAGAAAAGCTGCTGGCGGATTACCAGACGCTGATTGCCAAATATACTGATGAGCGTGATGCAAGCGGCTATCCTTGGGCGTCCAAGACGAATTGAACCTGCCGGTCTGTGCGCCCCGGAAATAATCTGGGGCGCACGTGGCCATTCGACCAGGAAAAGCGACATCTGAAGGAGGGGACCGCCAATGCTGATCAATCTTGAAAAGATCCTGTTGGGACTGGGCGCGATTGCGGTCATCCTGTTGGGTGTGCTGATCACCACCAACGTGGTGGCACGTACAGTATTTTCGGGCAATGTGCCCGATAGCGTGACGATGGTGCGCGAACTCATGGTTGCCGCCATCACCCTGCCCATCGCTGCCGCCACAGCGGCGCGGGCGCATGTGTCCGTGGCCTTCATCTCTGACAGGTTCGGGACCCATCTGCGGTCGTGGCTGATTGTCACAGGGTCAATCGTGGGGATGATCGCGCTGGCGCCGCTGATCTATGCAGGTGGACGCGAATTTCTGTCTGTCTGGGAAAAAGGCAGCTTTTTCTATGGTGACCTGAACCTGCCGAAATGGCCGGGACGACTGTTGTTCGTCATTGGCATCGGTGCCACCTTTGCGCGTCTTGCGGAATTGGCAGTGCGCGACACGCGCACGATCCTTGCCGGTGGGACGGTATCCGATGAGCAACACCATGTTGGCGATCTGCTGACCGAAGAAGGAACACGCTGATGGATGCCGCCACCATAGGCATGATCGCATTCGCCGCAGTGCTGATTCTGCTGGCGTTGCGTGTGCCCATCGCCTTTACTCTGGCCGCCGTCGCCACTGTCGCCACGTTTTTCATCTTTGCGTTCCGATCCGGCACGTTCATGCCCGAACGCGCGATCAAGGCAACCACCTCGATGGTGTTTTCCAACTCCTTTGACCTGATCCATTCTTACGACCTATCGATGATCCCGCTGTTCGTGGCGCTTGGTCACATTGCGTACCGCGCCGATATCACGACCAAGATATATCACGCGGCCAAGGTCTGGCTGACCCGTTTGCCGGGGGGCGTCGCGATGGCGTCGGTCATGGGCTGCGGTGGGTTTTCGGCAATCACCGGATCGTCCATTGCTTGCGCGTCGACCATGGGCAAGATCTGCACGCCGGAAATGCTGCGCATGGGATACGACCCGCGGCTCGCCACCGCGTCGGTTGCGGCGGGCGGTACGCTAGGGTCGCTTATTCCTCCGTCGGTCCTGTTCATTATCTACGGCATCTTTACCGAAACCTCGATCTCGTCACTGTTCCTTGCGGGGGTACTGCCGGGGTTGCTGACGCTGGCGGGGTTCATCCTTGTGATCGCGGTTTGGGTCTGGTGGACGCCGTCCATCGCGCCGTCTACCGACACGCGCTATACTCACGCCGAAAGGTTCCGTGCGGCGTTGGACAGCTGGCCTGCCGTGCTGTTGTTCGTGCTGATCATCGGCGGCATTTACGGCGGTATCTTTACCGCAACCGAAGCCGCCGCAGTCTGTGTCGTCGCGGCCACCCTGATCGGTTTTGCGCAGCGCAAGTTGACGCTGGCGGGGCTTTGGGACGCGGTCAAGGAAACCTGCATCCAGACCTCGGCAATCTTTTTGATTGCCGCCGCTGCCAAGATTTTCGTAGCCTTTATCGCCCTGACCGGGGTTGCAGGTGTGATCGTTGGCATGGTGACAGACGCGCAACTTTCGGTGGTGGTACTCATGATATGCATCGCGGTGATTTACCTGTTGCTCGGTATGTTTCTCGACCCCATCGGGATCATGGTGCTGACGCTGCCGCTGATGATCCCGCTGGTGGAAAGCTATGACCTGAACCTAATTTGGTTTGGCGTCGTCGTCATCAAGCTGCTTGAGATTGGGCTGATCACGCCGCCTGTTGGGCTGAACGTGTTTGTCATTGCCAACGTTGTTGGGCGCGAGGCACCCATCGACAAGATTTTCGCGGGCATCACCCGGTTCCTGTCGGTAGATTTCATCGTGCTAATCCTGATCATGTCGTTCCCGGCGATTTCGCTGCTGATCCCGATGGCAGCGCGATGAACGATCAAACCGAAACAGCGCAAACCGACCGCAAATTCGCCAACACCCTGGCGCGGGGCCTGGGCGTGCTGCGGGCCTTTCGTGCCGGTGACAACGGCCTGACCCATGCCCAGATCGCAGAGCGAACAGGCCTACCCAAGCCCACCGTTTCAAGGCTGACCTACACGTTGGCCGAGCTTGGTTATCTGACCCACGGCGGCCGCAATGACCGGTTTCGCCTGGGCCCGGCTGCGATTGCGCTGGGGTCGGTCGCGTCGGTCGCGGTCAGCTTTGTCGATGCGGCGGCGGAGGCGATGCAGCGGCTTGCCGACGACACTGGGACACTGGCGCTGATCGCGGTACGTGACGGCATGCGGATGATGTTGGTGCGCACGTGGCGGCCCGCCGACCGGTCGACCATCTGGCTGGAACCGGGCCACCGTATCCCTGTTTTCGGATCGTCCTCGGGTCTGGCAGTGATGGCGAGCCTTGACGACGAACGGTTCGAGGCGACGACACCGGACGACGCGTTGCGGCAGTACCGCCGTGACGGATATGACCAGTTGCTGGGGCGCGGATTTGTCTTGGCCCCGCCCGACACCCGCTATGCCCGGACAGTCAATGCCGTCAGCGTGCCCTATTATGCAGGGGAGTTCGGTGAGGCCGTCGCCTTTACCTGCGGCGCCCTGCCCGAAGACTTGCCAGACGCGCGGATCATGGACGAGGTTGGCCCGGCGCTGCGCGGCGTTGTCAGCGGTATTGAACACCGTCTGGGCCGCTCACCCTCGTTGACCCGGCGCGGATAAGATATTTTGAGGAAACATGGATGACCGATAAGATTGTTTACACCCGCCACGATGATATTGCCGTTTTGCGAATCCAAAACCCGCTGGTGAACGCGCTGTCGCATGCCGTCCGGCAAGGCTTGTCTGACGCGATGGACCGGGCAGAAGCCGATGAGGCCGTTCGCGCGGTTCTGTTGGTTGGTGACGGCCGCGCGTTTATTGCGGGCGCAGACATCAAGGAATTCGGAAAGCCGATGCAGAAACCGGGCCTGCCGGATTTGTGCAACCGAATCGAGGCATCGCCGCTGCTGGTTGTTGCCTCAATGCATGGCGTCAGTCTTGGTGGTGGGTTGGAAGTGGCGCTGGGGTGCCATTACCGTGTGGCACAACCAACGGCGCGTGTCGGATTGCCCGAAGTGCATCTTGGTATCCTGCCGGGTGCCGGTGGCACGCAGCGGCTTCCGAGGCTGACGGGTGCGGAAAAGGCGGTCGAGGCGATCACGACAGGCCGACACATCAAGGCGGAAGAGGCACTTGAGCTGGGCATTGTCGACCGCGTGACCGAAGGCGACCCGGAAGAAGTTGGCTTGGCCTACACGCAGCAATTGCTGGATAGCGATGCGCCGCGTAGACCTGTCAGCGAAATGTCCGGACCGGGTGCGATTAATTGGGACGCGACTTATGATGCGGTCCTCAAGAAGGGGCGAGGGCAGATCAGCCCGGCCACTGCCGTGCGCGCCATTCAAGCGTCCTCTGAGCTGCCGTTTGACAAAGGGCTGGCGCGGGAACGTGAATTATTCATGGAATTGATGGACACCGACCAACGTAGGGGTTTGATCCATGCGTTTTTCAACGAACGCGCGGTGAGCAATCTGCCGGAGTTAAAAGGGGTAGACCCGCGCGACCTGCAAACGATCGGTGTGATCGGGGGCGGCACCATGGGCGCTGGCATTGGAACGGCGTGCCTGTTGTCGGGTTTCAACGTGGTGCTGATTGAGATGACCGAGGACGCGGGCGAAGCGGCGTGTGGTCGCATTGCGGGAAATTTGAAAGGCGCATTGAAGCGCGGCAAGATTACAGAAGAAAAATACAACGCCCTAACCACCATCGCGCTGGAAGTTTCGCAGAGTTACGACAGTCTGAAGGATGCCGACCTAGTGATCGAAGCGGTGTTTGAAGACATGTCTGTCAAGCGCGATGTGTTCGGCAAGCTGGACGCCGTGTGCAAGCCGGGGTGCGTGCTGGCGTCCAACACCTCCTATCTGGATGTAAATGAAATTGCGGCCAGCACCTCGCGGCCTGCGGATGTGATCGGGCTGCATTTTTTCTCGCCCGCGCATGTGATGAAGCTGCTGGAAGTTGTTGTGGCGGATCAGACGGCACCCGATGTTGTCGCAACCGGCTTTGCGCTTGGCAAGGCATTGGGCAAGATCAGCGTGCGCGCGGGTGTTTGTGATGGGTTCATCGGCAACCGCATTTTGGCGACCTACCGCACGGCGGCGGATCACATGGTGTTGGACGGCGCGTCGCCCTATCAGATCGACAAGGCGTTGACCGATTTTGGCTTTGCCATGGGGCCGTTTGCAGTGGCCGACCTTGCCGGGCTCGACATTGGCTGGGCCACCCGCGAACGCAAGGCACCGGACCGTCACCCCGACGAAAGGGTGCCAACCTATATCGACCGCCTTTGCGAACAGGGTCATTTCGGTCAGAAGACCGGGCAAGGCTATTATATCTATGAAGAGGGCAAACGGGGCCGGGTGCCAAACCCGGAAATCAACCGACTGATCGAAGAGGAACAGTGCGAACTGGGCATCACCCCGCGCGACTTTTCCGATGATGAAATCTTGCGCCGTTACATGTGCGCAATGGTCAACGAAGGTGCCAAGGTTGTCGGGGAAGGCATCGCGCGCCGTCCGCTCGACGTCGATATGGTTCTGCTGTTTGGTTATGGTTTCCCGCGCTACTGGGGCGGGCCGCTGAAGTGGGCTGACATTCAAGGATTGGACGCGGTGCTGGCCGATATTGAACACTTTGCGCAAAGTGACGCGTGGTTCTGGCAACCCGCACCCCTGCTGAAAAAACTTGTGGCCGAAGGGCTCACATTTGATGATCTGAACAAGGAAGCTGCACAATGAAACAAGCTGTTATCGTCTCGACTGCGCGCACCGGGCTGGCCAAGTCCTTTCGCGGGTCTCTAAACATGACCCACGGGGCGACCATGGGCGGTCATGTTGTGGAACACGCCGTGGCGCGCGCTGGTGTTGACCCTGCACAGATCGAAGACGTGATGATCGGGTGCGGCTATCCCGAACACGCCACGGGCAGCAACATCGCGCGCCAGATCGCCTTGCGCGCGGGTCTGCCGGTGACCGCATCAGGGGTCACGGTGAACCGCTTCTGTTCAAGCGGGCTACAGACCATCGCCATGGCCGCCAATGCCATCTGCCAAGAAGGTGCCGGGCCGATGGTCGCGGGCGGGGTCGAAAGCATCTCAATGGTGCAGCCGCAGGTGAACTCGGTCAAAGAGGCGTGGCTGCTGGAACACAAGCCCGCCATCTATATGGCGATGATCGAAACGGCGGATATCGTCGCCAAACGCTATGGCCTCAGCCGCGATTATCAGGACGAATATGCCCTGCGCTCGCAACAGTTGATCGCGGCAGCACAGGACAGTGGAAAGTTCGACCCTGAAATTGTGCCGATGCAGACCGTCATGGGGGTGCAAGATAAAGAGACCAAAGAAATCACAACCCACGAGGTCACTGTTGAGCGCGACGAATGCAACCGCCCTACGACCACTCTTGAAGGCTTAGCTGGGCTGCAGCCTGTGCGCGGCGATGGTAATTTCGTCACCGCAGGCAACGCCAGCCAGTTGTCGGATGGTGCCGCAGCTTTGGTTCTGATGGACAGTGCGGACGCCGAGAAACAGGGATTGGAGCCTTTGGGTGCCTTCAAAGGTTTTGCGGTTGCAGGCTGCGCGCCCGATGAAATGGGTATTGGCCCTGTCTTTGCCGTGCCCCGCCTGTTGGAACGTCACGGGCTGAAAGTTGATGACATCGACCTGTGGGAGTTGAACGAGGCGTTCGCATCGCAATGCCTGTATTCGCGCGACACGCTGGGGATCGACCCTGAAAAATTCAACGTAAACGGCGGTTCCATCGCGATTGGTCATCCGTTTGGCATGACCGGCGCACGCATGACCGGGCATCTATTGCTGGAAGGCAAACGGCGCGGTGCCAAACTGGGCGTGGTCAGCATGTGCATCGGCGGCGGCATGGGTGCCGCGGGTCTGTTTGAAATCTATTCGTAAGGGGGCCAAAATGGACCTGAGCTATACCGATGAGGAAAAGGCATTTCGCGAGGATGTGCGGGCGTTTCTGGATGAAAAATTGCCTGATGATCTGCGCGACAAAGTGAAGAACGGGCAGGAGTTGGGCAAGGACGGTCATGAGCGTTGGCACGCGATCCTGAACGAACAAGGCTGGCTGGCCCCGAATTGGCCAAAGAAATTTGGTGGCGCGGAATGGAACGCCGTGCAACGGCATATTTTTGAGGAAGAAGCCGCCGCCGCATCGGCGCCGCGCATCGTGCCATTCGGGCTGGCGATGTTGGCGCCAGTGCTGCAGAAATTCGGTTCAAAGGAACAACAGGACCACTGGCTGCCCCGCATTCTGTCGGGTGAGGATTGGTGGTGTCAGGGGTATTCCGAACCCGGTGCCGGGTCCGATCTGGCCTCGCTGAAAACTACGGCTGTCAAGGATGGCGATAACTACATCGTCAACGGACAAAAGACCTGGACCACTCTGGGCCAGCACGCCAACATGATTTTTTGCCTCGTGCGCACCGACAAGGACGTCAAGCAACAAGAAGGCATTTCCTTTCTGCTGATCGACATGGATACGCCGGGCATCGAAGTGCGCCCGATTGTGCTGCTGGACGGTGGGGCTGAGGTGAACGAGGTCTGGTTCACAGATGTGAAAGTGCCTGCCGAAAATCTGGTGGGCGAAGAAAACAAAGGCTGGACCTATGCCAAATATTTGCTGACCCATGAGCGCACGAACATCGCGGGCGTCGGGTTTTCGCGGGCTGGCTTGCAGGCGGTCAAACGCATTGCCAAATCCGAAATGGCCGGCGGCAGACCCCTGATCGAAAACCCGCATTTTGCGGCTCGTGTGGCGCAAGTCGAGATTGATCTGATGGCGATGTCCACCACCAACCTGCGGATCATCTCCAAGGCGGCAGCGGGCACGGCCCCCGGCGTGGAAAGTTCGATGCTCAAGATCAAGGGCACGATCATCCGTCAGGAAATCAACGATCTGGCGCGGCGTGCGGCGGGTGTCTATGCGATGCCGTTCGCGTCCGAGGCGGTTGAGGGATCGAATGCGGTCTTGCCCGATCCGCTGGCCGCTGGCCCGGTCGCGGCGCAGTATTTTAACAACCGTAAGCTGTCGATTTTTGGCGGTTCAAACGAAATCCAGCGCCAGATCATCGCAAAAACTACATTGGGAGGCGGGCAATGAATTTCGAGCTGACCGAAGAACGTCAAATGCTGCAAGACAGCCTGCGGCGTTTTCTGCGCGACAAATACGACACCGCCACGCGGAACAAGATCCTCGAAAGCGACAGCGGTATGTCCGCAGGTATCTGGTCGGAGTTGGCGGAGCTTGGTATCATCGGCGCGCTCTTTACCGAAACTCAGGGCGGCTTTGGTGGCGCGGGTTTTGACATCGCGGTGGTGTTTGAAGAATTGGGTCGCGCGGGCGTGGTTGAGCCGTTTATGGACACTGCGATACTTGCGGGTGGGCTGATTGCCGATCTGGGCAACGCGGCTCAGTTGCCGCACATTGAGGACCTTATCAGCGGTACGTTGCATCTGGCCTTTGCCCATGGTGAGCCAAACAGCCGCTATGACCTGACGCGCGTGGCGACCACTGCCAAGGCAGACGGTGACACCATCATTTTGAACGGGCGCAAGGCCGTTGTGGTGAACGCGGAGGCTGCCGACATGCTGGTTGTGTCGGCCCGTGAAAGTGGGGAGGCTGATGCTACGGAGGGCTTGTCGCTGTTCCTTGTTCCCAAGGATGCCAAAGGGCTGACCGTTCAGGGCTATGCGCTGCTGGCGGGGGGCCGTGCGGCAGAGGTCACATTGGACGATGTGAAGGTGTCCTCAGACGCGCGACTGGGTGCGGCAGGTAAGGCTGCTAAAGCCATCAAGGCGCGCATCGCCACCGCCTGTGTCGCGCAAAGCGCCGAGACGCTGGGCGCGATGGAAACTGCCTGTTCCTTGACCCGCGAATACTTGATGACGCGCAAACAGTTTGGGCGGCCGATCGGCAGTTTTCAGGCGCTGGCGCACCGCATGTCCGACCTGCTGATCGAGATGGAGCAGGCGCGATCGGCCGTGATCAACGCGGCCGGGCATCTGGACGGTGATCCCCCAACGCGCGACCGCCACATCGCGGCGGTCAAGAACCTGATGGGCCGCGCAGGGCGTCTGGTGGCAGAGGACGCGATACAGATGCACGGCGGCATCGCGATGACGCAGGAATATGAGCTTGCACATATCGCCAAACGCATCGTCATGGCCGACCATCGGTTTGGCGACACTGACCATCATCTGGAGCGTTTCATTGCCCTTTCCGCCGCATGACGCACCCCCGAGCGGGGTCGCGGGGCTGATCGGGTTTCAGTCTGATCTGAGCGCACCCGATGGAAGCACGCGGATCACGCTGGCGCTGGAGGCGCACCATCTGAACGTGTCAGGCGTGTTGCACGGCGGGTTGCACACGCTGCTGTTGGACGTGGCCGCCGGGTTTGCCTGCGCACGGCATCTGGCGCAGGACGGGGCCTTCGTCCCGGTACTGACGCTGTCGCTGACCACCGATTACATTGCAAGTATTTCTGCCGGGACGGTCATGGCGCGGGGGCGGGTGTCGGGCGGTGGCCATAAAATCGTGTTCGCCGAGGCAATGCTCTACAGTGCGGAAGGAGGCCTTTTATCGCGCGCAAGCGGCGTGTTTAAGAGGGGATCAAAATGACCGCAGAGATTGAGGACAGAGGTGATCGTCTGATCGTGTGGAATGGTAATGCTGACAAACGAGGCGCGCTGTCGCCCGCGCTTTACGTTACGTTGGCGCAGGCAATGGATCTTGCAGCCGAGCCGCGTATCCGGGCAGTGATCCTGACATCGCGCGGTGACTTCTTTTGCGCAGGCGGTGACATGAACGTGTTGATTGAGCGGCGCAAGCTGACCGAAGCGGAGCGGAGGGACAAGGTCGATACGCTGCACGATCTGGTCCGTAAAATGCGTGCCTGTCCCGTGCCGATCATTGCCGCGGTTGAGGGCGGTGCGGCGGGTGCGGGGCTCTCGTTGGCGCTCGCTTGCGACCTGATCGTTGCGACAAAAGATGCCAAATTTACCGCCGCCTATGTCAAGGCTGGGCTGGTACCAGATGCAGGTCTGACTGCATCGCTGGCGCGGATGATCCCGCGCCCACTTGCGATGGAAATGTGCCTGATGGGCCGTCCCGTAATGGCCACCCGATTTGCAGAACTAGGAGCCGTCAGCCGAATTTGCGATACAGGCAACGCTTTGGGTGAGGCTATACTGCTTGCCGATACGCTCGCCGCGGGTCCAAGAAACGCCCAAAGCGCAATTCGGCAACTGGTGGCGCAATCCTATGAGGTGTCCGAAGCCGCACAACTTGACGCCGAACGAGACGCGATGGCCCATGCCGCAGGGACAAACGAAGCGGCAGAAGGCATTGCGGCGTTCTTGGAAAAACGCAAGGCGCAGTTCGCATGATGATATGGGACACCGAAATCACGCGCCGTCTGGGCATTCGCTTGCCAATCTTGGCAGGGGGGCTGCAATGGCTGGGTGATGCACCTTATGTAGCTGCGGCCGCACATGCCGGGATTATGGGTTTCGTGACAGCGGCGAGCTTTGGTGGCGATATGGATGCCCTTCGCGCCGAAATCCGCAAGGCGCGCGACATGTGCGGAACCCTGCCGTTTGGTGTCAACGTGTCGATGTTGCCCAAGCTGGTGCCCGATGATCAAACCGCTGATGTCTTTCGCCTGATCGCAGACGAAGGGGTGACAGTGATCGAGACCTCGGGGCGTAACCCCGAACCCTATATTAAACTGCTCAAGGACTTTGGCCTGACCGTCATCCACAAGGTGCCCGCCGTGCGTTATGCGGTGAAGGCGCAAAGTGTTGGCGTCGACATGGTGTCAATTGTCGGGGCAGAGTGCGGCGGGCATCCCGGGATGGACATGATCGGATCGTTCGTGAACGGGGCCATGGCAGGTCGCGATCTGCACATCCCGTTTCTGATCGGCGGTGGCGTCGGGCATGGTAGCCAACTGGTCGCGGCGCTGGCGATGGGCGCATCCGGTGTGGTCATGGGCACGCGGCTGCTGGTAGCCGAGGAGGTGACGGCGCATGCGAGGTACAAGCAGGCGCTGGTCGATGCGACTGAGCGCGATACGGTGCTAACCATGGGATCAGTGCGCAACACCATCCGCACGTTGGCAAATGAGACGACGGTAGAGGTGGCTCGGATGGAGGCGGAAAGCCCCGATGTGACCATTCAGGAGCTGCTGCCATTGGTATCAGGACAGATTGGGCGCAAGGCCTATCAAACCGGTGATGTCAGCCGGGGCATGTTGTCCGCGGGGCATGCGCTTGGCCTGACCGACAAGGTGGAACCGATGGCAGACATCATTGCGCGGATTGAAGCGGAGGCAGAGACGGCCTATCGCAAAACGGGACAGGTGATGCACTTTCAGGAGGCGGCAGAGTGATGGCACGGGTAGAGGCATTTTTGAATGATCAGGTGGCGGTGCGGCCCATAGCCCCGGCGCTGAAAGACAGCATCGGGGTCAGTTGGACGTACGCTGAGCTGAACCTTGCCGCTGAAGCCGCCGCTGCGGTGTTGACCGAGGCAGGCGTGTGTGCGGGGGACCGCGTAATGATGCTGTCGGAAAACTGTGCCACCGCTGTTGCGATGCTTTTCGCCTGCTGGAAGATCGACGCGGTGATCATTCCGGTAAATGCCCGCCAAACCGCCGCTGAGGTCGCGCGTATTCTTGATCACGCAACCCCTGCCGTCGTGGTCACGACGAGTGCGGCATCAGCGGACGCAGCGACCCATGCCGGGCGGTTGAGCGGAAAGGCCGTGTGCGGGTCGTTTGGCGACATCCACCTCGCGACACCTTTCGATAGCGCCCCCGATGCAGCGCTGAACGATGTGGCCGTACTGCTTTATACCACGGGCACCACGGGTGATCCCAAGGGGGTGATGCTGACCCATGATAACGTGCGTTTTGGCGGCATGGCATCGGCCACTTTGCGTCACATGACGCCGGAGGATTTGATCTACGGCGTTCTGCCGATCACCCATGTTTTTGGCTTGGCATCGGTGGTCACAGCCGCCTGTTATGCAGGTGCCGCCGTGCGGCTTGAAACGCGGTTTTCAGCCGCCAAGCTGTTCGCGGCTTTGCAGGACGGTGTGACGCTGCTGTCGGCGGTCCCACAGATGCACGCGCTGCTGATGCAGTACACCCGTGAACAGGGGCTAACTGCTTTGGGATCAGACCACTTGCGCTATGTGTCGTCCGGTGCGGCGCCGCTTGATCCGGCTTGGAAACGCAAGGCCGAGGCGTTCTATGGCGTGGCACTGCAGAACGGTTACGGTATGACCGAAACCACCGCGGGCGTCTGCGCCACGCGCAACACTATCGGGTCCACTGACACCTCAACTGGGCCTGCGCTGCCGGGCGTTGAAGTGTGCATAGATGACACCGTTCCGGGCGGGGCCGAAGGATCGGGTGAAGTGCTGACGCGGGGTGGTCATGTGATGAAAGGGTATTACCGGAACCCTGAGGAAACAGCCAAGGTATTGGACGACGACGGCTGGTTGCGCACGGGCGATCTGGGCCGGATCGACGACCACGGTCATCTGCACATTCTGGGCCGCTCAAAGGAATTGATCATTCATGGTGGATTTAACGTCTATCCCCCAGAAGTTGAGGCCGCGCTGAACGATCATCCGCGCGTGATCCAGTCTGCGGTCATCGGGCACATGGCGGGTGGCGACGAACAGGTTCTGGCGTTCGTGCAGATTGCTGAGGGCGATACCGTCAGCGTCGAAGAACTGAAGGCCTTCGTGAAGGAGCGCCTTGCAGGTTACAAACGACCCTCGCAGATCATTCTAGCGATCGAACTGCCCGCCGCTCCGACTGGCAAAATCCTGAAACATAAACTGTTGACCAAGTTCGCCGATCAGTTGGGGTAAGAGCGTGGTGGATCAAACCCGAATACAAAAGCGATCGCATGTGCAGCCGGAATTTCCTTGTAGATGGTGTATCCCCTAAGAATCGTTTGCTGGAGCCCATATTGCGTGTGATTAGCAAGGAAGATGATCAGCGCAACGCGGCCTCGCTAGTAGAGCGTTTCTCTATAGCGTGCCTCAATCAAAGCATCATCAGTCTTGCCAATAACCGTATCAGTATGATCTCTAAGCATTTCGAGCAGTGTTGGCACTGGTCGGTTCTGCGGCCATGTATCTGGCTTCCAGAAACCGGCCCGCATTGGGGCCTTGCCGCAATGGGTAAATATCTCTTCCGCCGTGATGCGCAATACCGTCTTTGGACATCGTCCCTTGACCTGAAACTGATCTCGAAGTGCTTGCTCGTCACTGATCTCGGCAACACCGTTGACGCGTAGCGTTTCGCCAACAGTCGGAATCATAAAGATAAGTGCAACTTTGGGGTGGGCCAAAATATTCAGCAGCCCATCAATGCGGTTGTTACCGGGACGATCAGGCAAGAGCAGCGTCTTGTCTGTTTCTACTGTAACAAATCCTGCGGGATCACCTTTTGGAGATACATCGAGATTGGTTCCATCGGAGGTCGCGAGCACAAGGAAAGTCGAATGTGCAATGAAATCCCTACAGTGTGTATCAAACCTTGAAATCACCTTAGCCGCAGCAATAGGTGAGACGTCGCCGTAGATTTCTCGCAGTTTCTCTGGGGTCATTGGGGCGCTCCTTCCCGTGAAGGATTAACAAAAACACGAATGGCGGCAAAGTCCGCAGTCTGATGTGAATTCGACCTCTGATCCTTGCTGCACTCTGCACGAATGGCTGGTTTTCCCGCCGTGCGGCCGCACCGAATTTTACGTTGACGCAGCATTTTCCACGCTGCGAGCGCATGCAGCGGGAAAACCGAATTCACACAATGGGCTCTTTCTCGCCGTTCGCTGCGTCTTGGACCAACGACCG
>NZ_JBELFI010000059.1:0-14971 GCF_042093035.1 Yoonia sp.
GGACCATGTTCATTGCGGCGATCATCGCCTCGTCGAAATCCTGAGTGCCATTCGCGATGGCTTGGGAGGTTGCGGCCTCTTCCACATATGGTTTTCCGTCGGCCCGCATCGCCCCTTTAGTATCCATCAGCGCGTACATTGGGATGCCAGCGCGCTTGGCGACTTCGTAGTCGTTGAAGTCATGCGCGCCGGTGATTTTCACCGCACCAGAGCCGAAGGTCATATCAGGGTAGGGGTCCGTGATGATCGGGATCAGGCGGCGCTGGGCCTTTGGGCCAACGGGAATTTCGCAGAGCTTTCCGACAATCGGCGCATAGCGCGCGTCGTCTTTATGGACGGCAACAGCACCATCACCGAGCATCGTTTCCGGGCGGGTTGTGGCGATGGAAATGTAATTGCGGGTCTCGCGCAGGGTGACGTTGCCGTCTTCGTCTTTCTCGACGTATTCATAGGTTTCGCCGCCAGCCAGCGGATATTTGAAGTGCCACATGTGGCCGTCAACTTCGATGTTTTCGACCTCAAGATCGGAAATCGCGGTCTCAAAGTGCGGGTCCCAGTTGACCAGACGTTTGCCGCGGTAGATCAGGCCCTTGTTGTACATCTCAACAAAGACTTTCAGCACTGCATCGTGGAAATTGCCGGGCCTTTCAGTTGCAGGCGCGCTTTCGGCACCCGACATCGTAAAGGCAGAGCGGGACCAATCCATGCTATCGCCCAGACGTCGGGCCTGTTGTTCAATCGTGCCACCTTTGGCGGCTTTCCATTCCCAGACTTTCTCAAGGAATTTCTCGCGGCCCATTTCGGTGCGCTTGGGCTGCTGCGTTTCGGCTAGATCCTTTTCAACCATCAACTGGGTGGCGATGCCAGCGTGGTCCAATCCGGGCTGCCAAAGCGTGTCGTAACCCTGCATCCGCTTCCAGCGGGTCAGCATATCCATCAACGTGTGGTTAAAAGCGTGGCCGACGTGCAGGTGGCCGGTGACATTGGGGGGCGGCAACATGATGCAGAAGGTTTCATCGCGCGATGCGTTGGCACCCGCTTTGAATGCGCCAGCTTCTTCCCACATCTTGTAAATGCGGGCTTCTGCTTCGCCTGCGTTGAATGTCTTGTCCATGGCCAGAGCCGCAACTCCACTTGGTCTTTGGCTCAGATAGCGGAGGGGGGCAGGAAGGAAAAGGGGGTGTTGCCGATCGCCTTGGTTTAGGTGGCGACGAGCGGTACACGTCGGCCTGCCCTGATGACGTCAGGGTCGTAGGGTGTGCGGGCGAAAACCTCTTCCACGCGCGCGGCGAAATGCGACAACGGCAGTGTGTCATAGGTTGGATCGAAAGAGCTTTGATCCCAGCGCTCGCAGAAGGCTGCACAGTCATCAAAATATGGACTGTCGCGGTAAGCGTCGCGTTTGTCTGGGTTCGCGCCGACATGTTCGCCGTAATAGACGAGCTGGAAGTCACCGTGTTTTTCAACAACCCAAGTGACCTGTTCGCGTACAAAAGGGCGCAGAATGCTGGCCGCATATTCGTCGTGATTATAGGGCGCATATATGTCGCCGATGTCATGCAAAAGTGCGGCAACGATCCAATCAATGTCAGCTCCGTCACGCTCTGCGCGCGTTGCCGATTGCAGGGAATGGCCAAGGCGCGTGATTTGATACCCGGAAAGTCCCTCATCAAGACTGACCATCGCTTGAAGCAAACGACCGGCAGTGCCTTTGGTGTATTCCACTTCATGTTCGGTCAGAAAGTCGTAGTCTTCCTTGTCGCCGTCTTTCATGGCGGTGAATTTGACCCGGTCCATTATATGTACATCTCCGTCTTGCCTGATGCGCCCTTCATCATGACCTGAGTTTGGGCTTCTCGGATCTCATCGTAAAGCGCCAATGCATCTGGGGCGAAGTTTTCCGTCGGCTGCGGGACATGGATGAAGTTGCCATGTCTGTCTTGGCCGCGTGCAGGCATGGCGTAATCTATTTCGCCGACTTCTTGCTGCATATCGGGGCGAATGTAGCGGATAACGCAGGCGATGCGCCTGTCGTCGCTGGCGTTTGGGCCAGAACCATGAATGGTGAGCCCGTGATGCAGGCTCATTTGACCGGGGTGGATCTCAATGGCGGTTTTCTGTTCATCGGCAACATCAACCTTCACCTCTTGACCGCGGCTGAGCAGGTTGTTTTCGTCGAAGGTGTCTTCATGCGGCAGGATCGCATTCTTGTGGCTAGCCTTGACAAAATCCATGCAGCCGGATGCAGGTGTGGCAGGCGATAGCGGGATCCATGCAGTGACCAACCCGTCAATTGCCCCAAGGCCCCAATAGGTCAGGTCCTGATGCATTGAGACGATATGTTTCGTGCGTGGCTCCTTGATGAAAAACTCGCCTGAGAAGACCATAATGTCAGGCCCAAGTATGCCTTCGATGACATCAAGCACTGCCGGGCAGGTCGCAATCTGCGCGACCATAGGCATGACAACATGGGCGTTGATGCGTTTGTAGGTGTTCAGCGGAAGCGGCAAGCCATTGTCCAACCAGTCGCGCTCAATCGTTTCAATCTCTTTGCGGTAGTTCAGCGCGTCTTGCGTTGGCAAAGCAGGCAGCGGGAAAAGATAGCCATCGTCCCAGTATTGTTGCACCTGTGCGTCGTTTAAATGGCCGTCCTGAAGGGCAAGTGTTGGTCGCATGGTATCCTCCCGTCTGCTGAAGAAATCACATCGGTCATTTTGCGACATGTCGCGCTTGCCAGCGACTTCCATGAAATCACACCAAGTTTTCTGGACCTTCCGTCGCACCTGACCAATAGTGGCGCAAAGGACCGTTCGGGTCCGTCAAAGGACATACATGCCGATACGTGATTGGTTTTTTGGGCTTTTTGGTCGTCGTGCCCGCACCGAAGAACGGGGCGTGCGCCACCGCGGGGCGGCGACCCATATCGTGATCCTAGATGGCACCATGTCTTCGCTGGTCGTCGGGCGCGAAACCAATGCAGGGATCGCCTTCAAATTGATGAGTGAGGTCAGCGTACAATCCAATATGACCGTGCACTATGAGGCGGGCATCCAGTGGCGGGATTGGTCAAATACCTGGGATGTCATCTCTGGCAAGGGAATAAACAGGCAGATCAGGCGCGCTTACGGCGTTGTAGCATCGCGCTACCGGCCGGGTGACCGGATTGTCTTGTTGGGGTATTCGCGTGGCGCATTCGCGGTGCGATCACTGGCTGGCGTGATCGATATGGTCGGATTGCTCCGCCAAGATTGCGCGACAGAACGCCAGATCAGACAGGCCTACCGGCACTACCAAACGGCCGCGCAAAGCGCCGCGGCAGAGGTATTTCGCAACCAATACTGTCACCCTGACGTGATGATCGAGGCGGTGGGGGTCTTTGACACGGTCAAGGCGCTGGGCATCAGGCTGCCGATTGTCTGGAAGTGGGGACAGCGGCAACATGACTTCCACAATGATGCCTTGGGGCCGCATATCCGCAATGGTTTCCATGCGCTCGCCATTGATGAAACACGGCGGGCCTATGCGCCCGTGATGTGGTCTGGCCCGCCCGAATGGCCAGGCCATATGGAGCAAGTCTGGTTTCGTGGCACCCATGCCGATGTTGGCGGGCAGGTTTGGCAGCATCCCGCAGCGCGTCCTTTGGCAAATATCCCGCTGGTTTGGATGTTGCAGCGGCTGGCAACTTGCGGCGTGGCGTTGCCAGATGGGTGGGAGGATCGCTTTGCGCAGGATCCTGATGCGCCATCCATTGGCAGATGGCACGGATGGGCGCGGATATTTCTGTCGCGCAAACGCCGGAAAGTAGGTGTGGACCCGTCCGAGAGCTTGCATCCATCAATCGACAGCGCGGCCTCAGCGGTGCTTCATAATCAGGCAGGTGGCTGAACCTGTGGCATAAAGCTTTCCACTTTCAGCGTCCCTGATCTCACCCAACGCAACACCGGTACTGCGGCCGGAATGGGCGATGGTCCCAGTGGCAAGGATCGTCGTACCGACCGGGATCGCGAACACAAGATTAACCTTGTATTCCAGCGTCGTGTAGACCGATCCTTTGGGTGTGACCGTCATCACCGCACAGGACATGCAGGTATCCAGCAGCGTCCCATACCAGCCGCCATGCACGGCGCCCGCAGGGTTTGTGTGCTGGAATTGCGGCGTGGCGCGGATGACAACTTCGCCGGATGCGACGCTGTGCAGATGACACTGTGCCGTCCCCCACATCGCCGGTTCCGGCAAATTGCCTGTCTTGATCGCTTGCATGAATGCGAGACCTGACATCGAAAGTGTCGTTTCGAGATCGGGCAAGTCGGACGGGGCGCTGGCGAGGGGCATTGGCTATCGGTCTTTGGTTTTGACCAAGGCTGATCGCTCAGGCCACCTTTTGCAACTGCGTTTTGGTTTCAATCCCGAGCGCTTTGCAAACGGCACGCGACAATTCTGGCCGGTTGAGCGTGTAGAAATGCAGGTGATCGACCCCGCCGCTCAACAAATCATCGCAAAGTTCCGTAGCCACGGCTGTTGCCAGCATCGTTTCCGTCTCAGGGTCGGTGACCTTTTCAAATGCATCACGGACCACTTGCGGAATGGACGCGCCGCATTGTGCAGCAAAGCGCTGCGTGCCGTTCCAGCTTGTGACGGGCAAAATGCCGGGAATAATGGGGGCATCGATCCCTGCTTTCACACAGGCGTCCCGGAAACGGAAGAAAGTATCAGCCTCGAAAAAGAATTGCGTAATGGCCGCGCTCGCGCCTGCGTCAAACTTGCGTTTCAGGTAGGCGATGTCGGCAGTTGGGCTGGCGGCTTCTGGATGGGTCTCAGGGTAGGCGCCAACGCGGATGTTGAATTGGCCGCGCATTGCAAGCGCTGTGACGAGATCGACGGAGCTGGGAAAACCGTTCGAATGGGCGCCAAATTTGGGCGCACCCGCCGGGGCGTCGCCACGCAATGCAACGATATCGCGCACACCAGAGGCAGCATAGCGATCCGCGATCTTCAGGATGTCCGCTTTGGTCGCATCGACACATGTCAAATGCGCGGCCACATTGAGAGTGCTTGTCGTTTGAATGGCGGTGACGGCCTCATGGGTCAACTGACGCGTTGTACCGCCAGCGCCGTAGGTCACGGAGACAAAAGTTGGCTCCAGTGGAGCGAGCGTTTGCACGCAGTCATGCAGGCGAAAGGCGCCTTCAAGGGTCTTGGGCGGGAAGAATTCGAACGACAGGGTAGGTTTGGACATAGGCGTACCTCTTGCTTGCCATTGCGTTGTCGTCTACTCCACTCATCAAATCAAATTCATAAACTTCACTAATGTAATGAGGTTGGCTCATAAATGAATATCCAGTTTCGCCATCTGCGCACAATCAAGGCGATCCATGATACCGGTGGTCTGGCGCGCGCCGCCGATCAGCTCAATATCACCCAATCGGCGTTGTCCCATCAGATCAAAGGGATTGAGGATCAAGCCGGTGTTGAGCTTTTTGTGCGGCGGTCCAAGCCACTCAAACTGTCTGCTGCGGGGATGCGGCTGCTCGCTGCGGCAGAGTCGATCTTGCCTCAGGTGGTGGCTCTGGAGGCTGAGTTTGACGGATTGATCGCGGGCAAGTCGGGCCGATTGCATATCGCGATCGAATGCCACGCTTGCTTTGAGTGGCTCTTTCCGGTGCTTGAACAATTCCGCAAGGCCTGGCCCGATGTGGATGTCGATATTCGCCCCGGTCTTGCCTTTGATGCCTTGCCGGCATTGCGCAAGGAAGAGGTTGATCTTGTCGTTTCGTCAGATCCCGAAGACTTACCGGAGACAGACTTTACACCGCTTTTTGACTATGAACCTGTTTTTGTCGCCGCCGCGTCACATCGACTGGCGGAAAAAGCCGTGATTGAGGCAGCGGACTTTCGGGGTGAAACGCTCATTACCTATCCGGTGGATCGCGCGCGGCTTGATGTCTTTTCGCAACTATTGACCCCGGCGAAGGTTGAACCTGCGGCCGTACGCCAAGTTGAACTGACCGCGGTGATCTTGTTGCTTGTGGCGTCCAACCGTGGTGTGGCGGTATTGCCGGATTGGGTTGTGCAGCAGGTGCGCTACAACGCCGACTATGTCACGCGGCCATTAACGAAAGGCGGAATGACACGCCGGCTCTATGCGGTTACGCGGTCAGATGATACGACCCGCCCCTATATGGCGCACTTGCTCCGGCTTGCGCGCCAAGAAGCGGTCAAACTGCAACGCGCTGTTGACGTCTAGCATTGGATTGCAACGCGCGGCCTTCCTTGAAAAGGCGTAGATAGGCATCGTCGAACGCCATCGCCCCTCCGTATAGGTACCCCTGCACATATTTGTAGCCCATATTTGCAAGCATGTCGCGCTGGGTCTGCGTTTCGACACCTTCGGCGATAAGTTCAACGCCTAGCCCGCACGCAATCGTCACCAGACTGGCGGTGAGAACCTCTGACGCCGGATCAACGCCCAGATCACGCACAAAGCCCGTATCCAGCTTCAACTCATCAAAGGCGAGCTCTTTGAGATGCTGGAGTGAGGCGTAGCCGGTACCAAAATCATCCAGCGAAATGCGCACGCCGGATTCGCGAAACATCTCAATTGACCTGCGGATGATTTCGCTTGAACGGGCAATAAAGATGTCCTCAGTGATTTCGAAGGTCAGAAAAGGGCGCAAATCCGGATATTTGTCGATAACGGCAAAGAGTTCTTTGCGGCCAACCAGCGTGGCCAAGGCAACCTCGGACATATTGATCGAGATTTGCCCGGGATCCAATCCGTCCTCAACAAAAAGCGCCAGATCCTCCATCACCTTCGCGGCGGTGTGTGTCATGAATGCGCCTTGCAAGCCAAGCTCGTTCATCATCGGCAAAAACTGCGAAGGGGGCAGTAGGCCGCGGGTTGGGTGCTTCCAACGCGAAAGCGCCTCAAAGCCTACGGTTTCTCCTGTGTTGATATTCACTTTGGGCTGGTAATACGGGATGATCTGCGCTTCCAGCATGGCATCGAGCAGCATTTGCCGATCTTCCAAAGTGGCGCGCACAGGAAAAGCTGCTTTGTCATAGACTTTGATTTTGTTGTCATCGTCCTGTTTGGCCCTGTACATAGCCTGATCTGCCCCTGACAGCAGTTCCGGAGGCGTTTGTGCACCCGGTCCCTGTCGGGCAATGCCGATGCTCACTCCGATACGCAGTTGCTTTTGCTCAAAAGGGATTTCTTGCGTGAGAGCGGCGATCATATTCTGTGCGAATTCACGGGCTTTCGTTTCTGTCGTAATGGCGCCGGTGAGAAGCGAAAACTCATCCCCCCCTGTGCGCGCAACGTGATCGCCCCGTTGGGCAAGCATGGTCAGCCGATCCGCCACTGCACCCAAGACACTGTCGCCGGCAACATGCCCGTAGCTGTCATTTATCGGCTTGAATCCGTCCAAATCGATTGAGAAGACGGTTACCCCATTCCGGTTGCCGTGCTGGTTCATCATGCTTTGCACAACCTCGTCGAATGCGCGCCTGTTCAACAACCCTGTCAGCCCGTCACAACGCGACAGCCGTTCAAGATCGGCCAAACGCGCGTTGGCAACATTGCGCGCCTGTTCCAGCGCCTTATGTGTATCTTTTTGCAGGTTCATCGTGTCGAATGTGTTCGCGAAGTACACAACGACGACCACAGAGGTCAAAAGCCAGAAAAGCGGCGCAGTCGTGAAAGCCGGGTTTTGGGAGGCGTGCCAGAGCATTACGAATTTGGTTGTGAAGGCAGGGATAATCTGGCTCCAGTTGTATATCGGCAGCAGTCCGAAAGTGTTGCTGATGTGAATGGAAATGCCGAATGCCCACACGAAGCCTGCCAAGACGAAAGGAAGTATATCGCTGTGCGCCAAGGTGACCCCGAAGCCCAAGAAGGGGAACATCGCCGTCCAGTTTACCAAGAATACGGCGATTACCATGCGTTTGGTAAGCGGTCTTTCAAAATTCGACGCGCGCTTGTTCAGCGGATAAGCCAAGACTTCCAGCGCCATGACACTACAGCCCAGCACCAACCCTTCCCATTCGAACCCGGCGATTTGGCAAACAGCGACCATCAGCAAAGCAGACCCAGCCCGTTTTGGCACATCACGGCCTGAGATATGGCCCGCGATCTGGGTCTGATGCCTGAGATGTTCGAGTTTGGGCAGTTCCATCGCAATCCTTTTGCGTCCTCCTCAACGCTATCGAGGAACCGCCCAAACAATCCGTTAAGCCGGGCCCGCGAATTGCATTCATAGTTAAGGCAATCTTGCCCCTTGTTCCGCCAGTCGCTTGGCCCTATACGCCGCGCTTGACCCCAAAAACCGAGGACGCCCGACATGGCTGGCAGTGCAAATCTCAACGTGATGATGAAAACCGCGCGCAAGGCCGGGCGCGGGTTGCTCAAGGACTTTGGTGAGGTCGAAAATCTTCAGGTAAGCTCAAAGGGCCCCGGTGATTTTGTCAGCCGTGCGGACAAAGCAGCCGAAGCCTTGATTATGGAAGAATTGATGGCGGCGCGCCCGACCTATGGTTTTATGGGCGAAGAAGGCAAGGAAATTGCAGGCGAAGATCCGACCCGCCGCTGGATCGTTGACCCGCTTGATGGCACGACAAACTTTCTGCATGGTTTGCCACATTGGGCGGTCTCGATTGCTCTTGAACACAAAGGCCAGATCGTGGCCGGTGTGATTTACGATCCTGTCAAAGACGAAATGTTTTACGCCGAAAAGGGTACAGGTGCCTGGATGAATGAAAGCCGGATGCGCGTTTCGGTCCGTCACCGGATGATCGAAAGCATTTTTGCGACCGGACTGCCCTTTGGTGGCCGCGCCGATTTGCCTGAAACATTGCAGGATCTGGCGCGGATCATGCCGACCTGTGCCGGTGTCCGCCGCTTTGGCGCCGCGGCACTTGATCTCGCCTATGTCGCCGCTGGCCGCTATGAAGGCTTCTGGGAGCGTCGATTGCACGCATGGGACATTGCCGCAGGGATCGTGATCGTCCGCGAGGCTGGCGGGATCGTCGAGCCTTTGAGCAAGAACGGTGATATCCTCGCGGATGGTGAGATGATCTGCGCCAACGAACCTATTTTCGAGACCTTCGCGAAGGTGATCCGCAAAGCCTAACGCCGGACTACCGGGACGCTGCTGCGCCCGTACTGCGCTTCAGGATGTGGCGGCACCCCATGCGTTTGCCGCCAAAACAAAACCCCTCCGCGTCTGAACCAGAGCGGAAGTGTGCCCAGAAACCCGATCACGAACCCTCCCGCATGCGCCCAGTAGGCCACGCCGCCCAATGACGGTTCGACATTGATGCCGTTGAACAGTTGGATTGCAAACCAAAGCCCCAACATGATCCATGCGGGGATTGGGAAGATGCGGAAGAAGACGACAAAGAAGATGAAAATGTCGACCTTCGCTTTTGGATAGAGCAACAGATACCCGCCCATCACACCTGCAATCGCACCCGACGCGCCGACGGTGGGGATCTGTGACAAAGGGTCGGTGACGACCTGCGCAAGGCTCGCGCCGATCCCACATAGCAGATAGAAGATCAGGAAGGGAATATGCCCCATTTCATCTTCCAGGTTGTCTCCGAAAATCCACAAAAACAACATATTACCTGCCAGATGCAGGACGCCACCGTGCAAAAATACCGACGTGACCAATGCGCTGTAATTCTCTCCACCGGAAATGCGGAACGGCAGAAGAGCATAATCGTAATAGAACAGGGAAAGCGCGTAGTCAGTTTGCAGCAGTGCCAGCCCGCCCAGAAAGACCGCGGTATTAAGGGCGATCAAACTGAGCGTGATATAGGGCGTGCGTTCGGACGGATTGTGGTCGCGTATCGGGATCATGGGCGGACCGTCGCGGATGTCTTCGGGTGGGTCAAGAGGGAGCTTTGCCTGCGACCTCCGCCAGAAGTGCGGCGTTTCCGCCGGCAGCAGTTGTGTCGATGCAAACGTGGCGTTCATGCAGGACATGTGCGGCGTCCGGTCGCTCGGTGACCAGCGCGGTTATCGGGCCAACGCGCTGGCGCAAGGCCATTTCGATGGCCCGTCCGGTGTCTGGGCTCCCCCACCAAATCACGCCTGCTACTGGCCTAAGGTCCGTCAGCGTTTCAGGCGGCAGATGTCCTGTGGCAGAAATACCTACGCCGCCGAGCGCTCGCACTGCGGCGCGCTGCGCTTCCGCCAGCGCCTCGCCTGGTCCCATGCACAGGATCGGGCCACGCGGGTGGGTGCTGTGGCGGTTGGATTCGCCAGTTGGTCCGGGCAGGTCGGTCACGGATTGCATGTAGGTCGGGACAGCGGCAGTAGCCAGTTCTTTCTTGAGCGCGCCAATGTCTGCGTCTTGCGTCCATCCGGTGTTTTCGGGCTCCTTCGGATTGGCGGTAAAGCGCGGCAGATAATGCGGCCCTCCCGCTTTCGGACCAGTCCCCGACATGCCTTGGCCGCCGAAGGGCTGGCTTCCGACGATAGCGCCGATCTGATCGCGGTTCACATAGATGTTGGCAGCTTCCACCTTCTCGACAATGGTTTGTACCCGGTCGTCAATGCGGCTGTGCAGCCCGAATGTGAGGCCATAGCCCGTCGCGTTGATGGCGCTGATGACGTCTTCCAACGCATGCGATTTGAAGGTGGCGACGTGCAGCACTGGGCCGAAGACTTCCCTTGTCATATCGGCGATGCCGGTCACGCGAAGGGCGGTGGGTGCAATGAAATGGCCTTGCGATGGGGCCTTGATCTGATGGATCAGGCGGCCGTCTTGACGTGCTTGCGCGATATGCTCCGCAATTGCCTGGCGTGCAACTGCATCAATCACCGGGCCCACATCTGTAGACAGGTGCCATGGGTTCCCGACTTGCAGTTGATCCATCGCCCCTTTGAGCATTTTCAGGAGGGTCTCTGCGATGTCCTCTTGCACATAGAGGCAACGCAACGCCGAACAGCGTTGACCGGCGGAGCGGAAGGCACCGTTGATAATGTCGCGCACGGCATGTTCCGGCAACGCGGTGCTGTCAACGATCATTGCGTTCAACCCGCCAGTTTCTGCAATCAAGGGTGTGCCGGGCGCGCAATGTTCAGCCATGTTGGCTCTGATCTTGAGGGCCGTCGCCGTTGAACCGGTAAAGGCGACACCATTGATGCGCGGGTCGGCCGTCAAGGCTGCGCCAACATCGCCGGAGCCGGGCAGGAGTTGCAGGGTGTTCACCGGGACGCCAGCCTTATGCATCATTGCGATGGCGCGCGTGGCGATGAGTGGGGTCTCTTCGGCAGGTTTGGCCAGAACACCGTTGCCTGCTGCAAGTGCGGCTGCAATTTGGCCAGTGAAAATCGCGAGCGGAAAGTTCCAGGGGCTGATGCAGGTCCAAATCCCGCGCGCCTTTCGGTCATGTTTGGCTTGGGCGGCGTAATAGCGCAGGAAATCCACAGCCTCGCGCAATTCGGCCACAGCGTCTGGCAGAGCTTTGCCGGCTTCGCGCGTCAGGATCGCAAAGAGCTCTGCTGCATTGGTTTCATAGGCGTCAGCAACCGCGTTCAGGATCGCGACCCGTTCTGTGACCGGTGCTGCCCATGGTTCTGCGCTTTCCAGCGCTGTCACGATGTCCGCGCGCGTCGCATTTTGCACCTGGCCCACCAGCGCGGCCGGTTTGGCGGGGTTGGTGATGTCTTGTCGGTGTTGGAGCCTCCGGCGGGGATATTTATGCTCCGAAGAAGTCAGGGGATGGGCGACAAAAACGGTTTTCTCGAAACGGCTGCGCGCCTTTGCGATTGTTTGTAGTGTTGGTGCGTGGGTGAGATCCCAGCCTTTGGAATTGATCCGTTCGGGCTGATAGAGATCGGGGCCTTTGGTGATGTTTGGTGTGGTGCCGATATGATCGAAGGGACAGGCGGCCACAATTTCGGGGGCGACCTCTTCATCGACGATCTGGTTAACGAAGCTTGAATTGGCGCCGTTTTCCAACAGTCGCCGGACCAGATAGGCCAGCAGGTCTTCATGCGCACCGACAGGTGCATAGATCCGGCAGCGCGTGTTGCGTGCTTTCAGGACAAGCGTGTGCAGTGTTTCGCCCATGCCGTGCAGCCGCTGGAATTCAAATGCTTCCGGCCCGCGGTTTTCTTGTGCTGCAATGTCAAGCACTGCCTGAACCGTATGCGCGTTGTGGGTGGCAAATTGCGGATAGATGCGGTCGGTCATGCGCAACAATTTACGTGCGTTACTGATGTAGCTGATATCCGTGTGGTGTTTTGCCGTGAAGACAGGGAACCCGTCGATGCCTTCGACTTGCGCGCGCTTAATCTCGGCGTCCCAATAGGCACCTTTGACCAAGCGTACCATAATCTTGCGATCACATTGTGTTGCCAGCGCATAAAGATGGTCCAGCACCAGCGCCGCGCGTTGTCCGAAGGCCTGCACGACAACTCCGAAGCCGCCCCATCCCGCAAGTGCCGGTTCTGACAGCACCGCACCTATCACATCGAGTGACAGCGAAAGCCTATCCGCCTCTTCGGCATCGATGTTGAAGCCCATTCCAGCCGATTTCGCCAGAAGCGCCAGCGCCCGCACGCGCGGCACAAGCTCTTCCATCACGCGCGCTTCCTGCGCCACTTCGTAACGGGGATGCAGTGCGGAGAGTTTCACGGAGATGCCGGGATTTTTTGCCACGCTGTCTGAATGACAGTGTTCCGCAATCGCGCTGATCGCGCGCGCATAGGCCAGATGATAGCCGCGTGCATCCGCTTCGGTGCGTGCCGCTTCGCCCAGCATGTCATAGCTGTAGGTGAAACCCTTGGCCTGCATTCCCTCCGCGCGTTTCATCGCTTTCGTGATGTCCTCCCCCAGAACGAATTGCCGCCCCATTTCGCGCATTGCGCGTGCAACGGCTGTGCGGATCACTGGCTCTCCCAACCTTTTGACAGCACTGCGCAGATGCCGGGTGAGCCCCGGTTTTTCATTGTCGAGTACCCGCCCGGTCAGCATAAGCGCCCAGGTTGAGGCATTCACCAAAGACGACGCGGAATGGCCCAGATGCTTGCCCCAGTCAGAGGGTGCGATCTTGTCTTCGATCAGCTCGTCCATGGTGTCCGCATCCGGCACCCGCAAGAGTGCCTCTGCCAGACACATCAGCGCGATACCTTCATCCGTGGAAAGACCATATTCAGCCAGAAACACCTCCATCAAACCCGGTTCAGTGCTGGCGCGGATGTCGCGTACAAGATCAGCCGCTGCGGTGCTGATACGGGCACGGTCGGTGTCAGACAGGTTTGCCGTTTCAACAAGCGCGCGGACGGTCGCGGTTTCGTCCTGGTACATCGCCAGATCGATTTTGTGGCGCAGTGAATGTGTTTGATCGTGCGGCATGGCTGATACTCCTGTTGGTGTTTGGACCATCATAGCAGGTGTATACTGGCCGTATGGACTTCAGTATGGCATTATGGAAGTCGGTTAGGCTTTTTGAGGGGCATTATAATGGCTGAAAAGACTTATGGCGTCGATGGGTTTGATCGTAAGATTCTCGACATTCTGGCGATGGAGGGCCGGATCAGCGTCACGGAGCTGGCCCGCAGGATCGGATTGTCGAAATCACCAACCCAGGCGCGTCTCAAACGGCTTGAGGAAAGCCGGATCATTCGCGGCTACCGCGCGCTCTACGATCCAATCCGGCTGGGACGCGACCACGTGGCCTTTGTCGAGGTCAAGCTGACCGATACGCGTGAAGCGGCGCTGGCGGCCTTCAATGCAGGCGTTTTGCGCGTGGCGGAGATAGAACAATGCCATTTGATTGCCGGGGCATTTGATTACCTTTTGAAAGTGCGCACGGCCGGGATGACAGGATATCGTGCGGTCTTGGCCGAAAAAATCTCGACCTTGCCGCATGTGGCGAACACGTCAACCTATGTGGCGATGCAGGCCGTCAAGGAGGAGGGGCTCTCACAGATTTCACAAATTGACGGGGGGATGTCTTGACCACGCGGGCAAGTGCTTCAGATAATGAAGTATGAATATGAAATTGATAGCTCCACTGTGTCTTATCGCGGTACCTGTTGCCGCTGCAGCCTGCCCACCGGTTCCGGACCAGAGTGTGCGGATCGCCGAACTTGTTGCGGAATTGAAGGCCGCCGAAAGCCAAGAGGCGGCAGCGCCGGTGAATGCGGCGCTTTGGGAGTTGTGGCTGGATGCCCCAGATGAGATTGCGCAGGCGATGCTTGATGAAGGGATGGCGCGGCGCAGTAATTTTGATTTTCTGGGCGCGCGCAGGGCGCTTGACAGGTTGGTCGAATACTGCCCCGACTATGCCGAAGGGTATAATCAGCGGGCTTTTGCCAGCTACCTCGCGCGCGATCTTGAAGCCGCCCTTGTTGATCTGGACCGCACGTTGGAGATCCTGCCAACCCATATCGGCGCTTTGTCAGGAAAGGCGCTGACATTGATCGGATTGGGCCGTAATGACGATGCGCAGGATGTTTTGCGCGCGGCTCTCGCTTTGAACCCGTGGTTACAGGAGCGTGCCCTGCTTGTTGAGCCGGACGGCACCGACCTGTGATCTGTGCTTGCGGGTAGGGCGGAGGGCAATTAGGAATGGCTCGTGCCCGCGTGGTGGAATGGTAGACACTGGAGACTTAAAATCTCTTGGCCGTATGGCCGTGCCGGTTCGAGTCCGGCCGCGGGCACCATTTCACAAGTTCAAGTATGTCTGAAATTGGAATCGATTCATGGTGATGAGTTGGGGGATTACACTGGATCTAGTGGCCAATCCCCATCCAACGACTAGCCATGGCGGTTGTTCTGAGGACAAATTCCCTTAAAAATATGCGCTCTGCTGGATTTCTTTAATTCTTCTTCGGAAAGTGTGTTTTTTCTCAAAAAACCACTTGCGAGTATGGTCGACTAACCTTAGAAGCCACTTCATCGGATGCGCATCGATGTGTTGACGGTGCGCCAGACGGTCTTTCGGGATACGTGGC
>NZ_JBELFI010000060.1:0-14780 GCF_042093035.1 Yoonia sp.
GGGCTTTGATGATGCGGGTCAATCGACAGGACTGATCGGTCTTGAAACAGGGGATCAGGCCGATGCAACGGCCGCGATGATTTTTGCAATGATCCAGAGCGTGTTGCAGGCCCCGGAACCTGCAAAAGAGGGGCTGAGCATGATTACGGATCATTTGAAATTTAATGTCGCAGCGGCCAACCTGCGCCGTTTTCTGCCCCAAACCCAGATTATTGCCGGATATGGCCAAAACTGCGGTAATCAACCCGGGCTCGCAGCGTCAAGAGGGTCGATTTCCGACCGGCCGCAGGCCCTGCGATGAAATGAAAAGAGATTACACGGCAACACATCGCCTAATGATTTCACGAAAGTTTTTTAACGCTGCGTTGCGACATTGCCGGGCAAATTGATCCGCCGCACGAAGCGCAAGTTTTTCAAAAAGGACAGAGAATTGACACACGCGCATGGCGATGAATCGCTGAACAAGGGATCAATCAGTTTGCCTGGTGCGGTCGGGATGGGAACCGGTGTGATGATCGGTGCAGGCATCTTTGCGCTGACAGGTCAGATTGCGCAATTGGCGGG
The DNA here is from genome assembly GCF_042093035.1 of Yoonia sp. Taxonomy (GTDB): domain Bacteria; phylum Pseudomonadota; class Alphaproteobacteria; order Rhodobacterales; family Rhodobacteraceae; genus Yoonia. The sequence continues at coordinate 565 of NZ_JBELFI010000060.1, forward strand.
GCCGTATTTTGCCCTGTCATTTGTGTTTGGCGCAATCGTGACCTCCTTCAGTGCCTATAGCTACATCAAAATGTCGAATGCATGGCCCTCCTCGGGCGGCATCGCAATGATCTTGCAAAAGGCCTACGGGCCAGGTGCGATCGCCGCAGCGGCCGCATTGTTGATGGCCTTGTCCATGGTCATTTCAGAAAGCCTCGTGGCGCGTACTTTTGCGACTTATGTGCTGCGGCCTTTTGATATCACGGGTGGTCCGCTGGTGCCGATCCTGGCGGTCGGTGTCATACTTTTTGCCTATCTGGTGAATGTTTCGGGCAATCGGTCTGTCGGGCTGTTGTCGATCATCATGGCAGTGGTCAAAATCGGAGGCATCGCGCTTTTTGGTATTGTTGCGCTGTGGTCGGGCGGGTTTCAATTTGCCGCCGCAAGCACCACGGCAGAAGGGTTCGACCTGACCGGATTTGTCGCATCCGTTGCCCTGTCGATCCTCGCGTTCAAAGGGTTCACCACCATCACCAACAGCGGCGGTGAAATCACCGACCCGCACCGTAATGTCGGGCGTACGATCATGATCTCGATCGGGATCTGCGTTGTCGTCTATCTGCTGGTCGCGCTTGCGGTCGGGGCCAATCTGTCGATTGACGAAATTGTCGCGGCCAAGGATTATTCGCTCGCGGAGGCCGCTGCCCCCGCATTGGGGCAGGCTGGTTTCTATCTCACGGTTGTCTTGGCCGCAGTTGCAACCGCATCAGGTGTCTTGGCCAGTGTTTTTGCGGTGTCGCGTATGCTTGCGATGCTGACTGACATGAAAATGATCCCGCATAGCCACTTTGGAATGTCCGGCCCGATCCGCAGCCATACGCTGGTCTATACCGTCGTCCTTGCTTCGACGCTCGCCGTCTTTTTTGACCTGAGCCGGATCGCGTCGCTTGGGGCGTTCTTTTACCTGATTATGGATATGTTGGTGCATTGGGGCGTGTTTCGGTATTTGCGTCAGGAGATCGGCGCAAATGGCACCATTCTGCTTTGCGCAATCGCATTTGACGGGGTGGTTCTGGCAGCGTTCACCGCGATGAAATTGCAGTCAGACCCGGTGATCGTGCTTTACGCCGCGATCGGGATTGCAGCGGTGTTTCTTTCGGAACGCTTGTATTTGAAGCGCTGGATCGCACCGCAAGAGGAGGTTTGACGGCTGCGTGCAGATCCTGCGCGATGCAGTCGGAACCTCAGACCGGCCTGCGGTCGAACTTGTCTCACCGGGGATTGCTCCTGTCCGCCGATTGGTCACGACAAGGGCGACGATCAATCGCAGGGATGATCTGATCCCCCCAGATACCCGGCCCAAATGCCATGTCGCGAAAGCTATCGGTGCGGCAAGGGGTGACGACATTCTGTAATGATCGTGCCGTATCGGCGTCTACGTCAATGAGAGCGCATTGTCCGAACATCCGGAGTGTCGATGCGCCGATCAAGGAGAATTGACATGAACACGCAGGTTATGGAACGGCGCGCACCTCAAATACCGGTTGCTGCACTCGGTTGGAGCCTTGGTTTGTTTTTGGCACTGACCTTCGCTTTATGTGTCGCCTTCGGATTGATTTTCCCGGGCGCCACAATGTATCAGGCATGGTTGCCTTTGCTGCCTTGGGTCACTTGGATCAGCTGGTCCAGTTTCTTTCTGGGCTTGGTAGAGGCCTTTGCCTATGGCTGGTTCGTTGCCCTGCTCTTTGGCCCTCTTTTCAACTATTTTTCCGCGAGGGCCGATAGATGAGCAGGTCACATAAAACCAAAGCGGTGCAATTGACCTCGGAACGAAAGGTTGTGCCGCTTGCGCCGGCTCATGTGGCCGCGGTGCAATCTGGTCCCAGGGCGCAACCTGACGCGGAACCCGCACAGCTTCCTGTGGGCGCGTTGCCGTACGGTCGCGATCTTACAGAGCGCTGGATTCTGTTTCTCGATACCCTGCGCCAACGCGCAGACAACATGCGCGAACACGAACAGCAGGGGATGCCGCCGCTTCTGGATTTTCAGTACGAGACCATTCTTGATGCGCGAAAGTTCGATCAGCCAGCCAACTACGCTTTGCTGCGCATTACCGTCATTGGCGATGATTGCTGGGAGGATTGCGTCGACGAAACCAAACCGCCCGTGGTCGTCGTCGATCCGCGGGCTGGCCACGGTCCGGGAATTGGCGGGTTCAAACGCGACAGCGAAATCGGCATGGCGATGCACGAAGGGCATCCGGTCTATTTCGTGATGTTTTTCCCTGAACCGATGCCACAACAGACCTTGGCAGATGTCCACAATGCTTTGCGGCAATTCGTGGCAGAGGTGGCGCGGCGGCATCCCGATACGCCACCGGTTCTCTATGGCAATTGTCAGGCAGGCTGGGCGCTGACCCTTCTGGCCGCGGATTGCGCCGGTTTGACTGGCCCGGTTGTGCTGAACGGGTCCCCGCTGTCCTATTGGGCAGGCGAGGCGGGGTCGAATCCGATGCGGGTGATGGGCGGATTAACCGGAGGCGCCTGGGCTGCTCATCTGGCTGCCGATCTTGGCGATGGCCGCTTTGACGGCGCTTGGCTGGCGCAGAACTTCGAAAGCCTTCAGCCAGAAAAGGCAATTTGGGAGAAATACGCGAACCTGCTGAGCAAGGTCGACACAGAAGCCGACCGTTTCCTGGACTTTGAGCGTTGGTGGAACGGCTACTACACCTTGAGCCGCGAAGAAATCATGGCGATCACGCAGAACCTTTTCATTGGAAACAAGCTTGAATCCGGTGAGTTTCAAATCGATGCGCACTGTCATGTCGATCTTAGGCGTATTCAGAATCCGATGATTGTCTTTGCGTCATACGGCGACAACATCACGCCGCCAGCGCAGGCGTTGGGTTGGGTGCCTCAGGTCTACAAAAGCACCGCTGATCTGAAGTCTGCGGGCCAACGTATCGTTTACCTGACCAACCCGCATGTCGGGCATTTGGGCATCTTTGTTTCCGCCACCGTTGCCAAGCTCGAACACCGCGCCATTCTTGAGAGCCTCAATGAAATCGAGGCGCTTGAGCCTGGCCTGTACGAAATGATAATTGATAATCCGTCTGGTGACCCGGACTGTCACAAGCCAGATTATTCTGTGCGGTTTGAACCACGAGATGTCTCCGACATTGGTGAAACAGCCCAGAAATCAACTGAGCTTGCGCATGTGAGACGGGTGTCGGAAATGAATGAGTTTGCCTATTCGATGTTCGTCAGCCCATGGATTAGGGCGATTTCCAATCCTGTCAGCGCCGAGGTGATGAAACGGTCGCACCCGATGCGTCTTTCGCGGATGGTTTTTTCCGAGCAATTCAATCCTTGGATGAAATTCATTCACACGATGGCCGATGGTATCGGCAAAGACAGAGCTGCCTTGCCGAGCGATAACCCCGGCATTATTGCCGAACGCGCCGCCATCAAAGCCATTGGGCAAAGCATCAAATCCACGCGGATATTGCGCGATCTGGCCACGGCCGCAGTATTTGGAATGATCTTCCGTGATGCTGTTCAAGTCTCAGGACCCGAAAACAAAGACGGTGAGGCAGTGAATACAGCAACAATCGGGGTCTGAAATCATCTGTAGATTTGCTTTTTAAAGCAATGGCCTAGATGCGTTCTTTTCTTCCTGTCCCCTGTGCAACAAGCGTGCGAATGCGCTCTTGTTGCTCGGAGGCCTGCTTTCTTTGAGATTCAGGGTAAGCTTCGAGAGGTGGATCGCCCTCATACAAGGCTTGCAGCATGATATCGCGTGCAACTGGCGCCGCGGCGCCGGACCCGCTGCCGCCGTGTTCGACTACGACGGCAATGCTGTATTTTGGATTGTCGACCGGTGCGAATCCGACGAACAGGGCGTGATCGCGCCGTTCCCAGGGCAAATCTTCGTTTTTGATGATGCCGGCGGCGCGCTCTTCCATTGTAATCCGGCGCACCTGACTTGTTCCCGTCTTTCCTGCGAATTCATAATCAACCGTCTGGATTCTGGAGCGGTAGGCCGTCCCCCGATTGCTGTTCATCACCGACGCCATCGCCGCGCGACAACGCCGCAAGTCGTTTTCGTTTATAGGTAACTTCGCAACTTCGGAGCCATCGTCGGTCCCGCGTGGGGGTCTTATCAACCGAGGGTTCACATCAAGACCGGACGCCAGCCGTGCTGTCATCGCCGCAAGCTGGAGCGGCGAAGTCTGCACATATCCCTGCCCGATCGACGCGTTGACAGTATCGCCAATCCGCCAGTTTTCACCGCGCGCTTCTTCTTTCCACTCACGCGATGGATTGATCCCATGTGCCACGGCAGGCAGCGGCAGGTCGTGGCTCACACCGATGTCAAATTGTGCGGCCATCTCTGAAATTGCGTCAATACCGACACGCTGACCCACGACATAGTAATAGCTGTCGCAAGACTGAGCCAGACCATCATGAAGGTTCATATTGCCGTGACCGCCCCGCTTCCAGCAGTGAAACCGTGTCCCGCCCACGTCCACATACCCGGGACAAAATACGGTTTCTTCGGGGTCGATTAGACCAGCTTTCAGTGCCGCAAGCGCCACCATCATTTTATAGGTTGATCCCGGAGGATAAGTCCCCTGAAAGGCCTTGGCCGCCAGCGGGCGGTATTTATCCTCATTAAGCGCGGTCCAGTTCTTGACCGAGATTCCGCGCACAAACTGGTTGGGGTCAAACGTCGGCGAGGACGCAACGCAGAGCAAGTCACCGGTCTCCACGTCCATGACCACCGCGCTTGCGCTTTCGCCAGCCAGCCGCGCCTGTGCGTAGCTTTGTAAGGCGGTATCAATGGTGAGCTGAAGATCCGGTCCGGGTGTGCTGTCGATGCGATCCAGCTCTCGCATGATCCGTCCACCCGCGTTGACCTCGATTTGACGGGTTCCTGCCGTTCCTCTGAGTGATCGCTCCAGTTCGCTCTCAACGCCGGTCTTGCCGATCTGGAATTTCGGGATCCGCAACAAGGGATCGGGATCGTTTGTCCGGCTCAGATCATAGTCGCTCACCGGGCCGACATACCCGATGATATGCGCAAAGTCAGCGCCATAGGGATAGCTGCGCGACAACCCGACAACGGACCGAACCCCCGGCAGAGAGGGTGTATTGATGTTGATGCTGGCGACTTCTTCCCAGGAAAGCCGCTCTTTGATCGTAACGGGAATGAATGGCGCCTTCTCTTCCATTTCCGCCAAGGTGCGCGCGACGACCTCCGGGTCGAGTTCAATCATATTGGCGAGCCGCGCGAGCGTCTCGCCGGGGTCGCCCGCATCTTCGCGTGTGATCGTCAGGCGGTAATTCTGTTCATTGTCAGCAAGAAGCAGACCGTTGCGGTCGTAGATCAACCCGCGTGCCGGAGGTATCAGCTGAAGGTTGATCCGGTTCTCTTCTGCCAACAGCCTATACTGTTCTGCGTTCTCAATCTGGAGTGATTTCATGCGCCACCCGATAACGCCTAGAATGCCCAGCTGCGCGGCACCCATAATGAGCGCACGCCGAGAGGTGCCTCTGAATTGCTTGATCTGATCTTTCGGGCTGCGTGCCATGCAAAATTCACCTTTAAGAGTGTCCCACGATCTGGGACGGCGGACATTAATTACATAACTCGTCCGCCGGGCCGTATCTCAATCCAGAGTTCTGAACACCTTTGGACCTAGTCATTTGAGTACCTATAAGGTCAAGAGAGAGGTTTGCCCAAATGTGTATCAATTCGTATCAGGGTTTCGGTCAGTGTTTACACTGCTCTGGGGGTCGGTTTCAACACCGCCTTCTGCGACCGCACGTTGCCCAGCTGCGCTTACGTCCGCCCGTTTCGATGCCACAAAGCGCCAAGGATCAATGGCGTTACCGTCATCAGTCCCAGACCAATGGCAATCCATTCGGCAGTGCCGAATTCACCGGACATCGCTTCGGCACCGAAATGGGCCAGAAGGAAGCTGGCAGGGAGGATTCCCGCCAATGTGGCCAGCAAGAAGCGCCACAAATGCAGGCGGCTCAGGCCTGCTGCGTAGCTCATCGCGTCAAAGGAAATGAACGGCAGAAGCCGCGACCCGAACACGGTCAACATCAACAGGTTCTGCGACCCCAGCAAGCCATAGGTGGCCTTGTCACCGAGCCAGCGTTCGACCTGCTCGCGCCCCAGATAGCGCGCGATGACAAAGGCGAGCAAGGCACCCAGCTCCGATCCGATCGCAACATAGATGGCCCCCGCCAGATGCCCGTATGCGGCACCACTGACCAAGGCAACTGGCGCACTCGGTATTGGGCTGGCAACCACGGCGACTACCATGAGGACGATAATCAGAGCCGGCCCCCAAGGCCCAGCGGCCGCGATCCAGCCCTCGATGGTTTCGCGTTCAATCTGCGGCATGTATCCCAGCGCCCAGGCCGCTACCGCGGCGATGGCTGCGAATGCCAGAAGCCAAAATGCCAGACGGCGCAGGTTGGGTGATTTAGAGAGCATTGAGAAAGTATCCCGAAAACAGCATGACGACAATATACACCCGTGCCACGTTCATGAACAGCAACCCCCCTGCAATTGCAGGGGGGCGCATCGGTAGATCAGGTTGCAGTTGCACGCTGCGAAAAGGCCGCAGCCGCCTATGTGGATTGCAGCAAGCTGAGGGTCAAGCGTGCAATATTCATCCGACGCTGAATTGCCCCATCATGCCGCCATCTTCGTGTTCCAGAATGTGACAATGGTACATGTAAGGTGCAGTCGAAGGGGCCGGCTTTTCAAATTGCAGGGCCAGTTCAACCTGCCCGGCCACGAGCACCGTATCTTTCCATCCCCGGTTCTGAGGCTGCGGCGGTTTTCCGTTCTCGGACAGGACCTGAAAGCGCACGCCATGAATATGGAATGGATGCATCATCAGGTCGCCTTGTACCACCCAGCGTTCCAGGCTGCCTAGCGCGACGGCAAAATTGAGCCTGCTCTGATCGAAGGCGGCGTCATTGATGGAAAACTGCCTGTCAGATCGCGACATCATCATGCCCATCCCCATCGACATATCCAGCGAGAACCGCCGCACTGGGGCGCTTGCAACTGCCAGGTCCGGCAATTCTCCGTCAAGGCGCTGTGGCAGGGTGTCAATCCGCACGGGCACGGAAGTATCGACAGCGAATGGCAGAACAGTGAATTGCCCGCCAGAGCCGCTACCGCCCATTATGGCGCCCATCGCGGAATTTACGATATTGTCTGATAGCAGCGTGACCGCCTTGCCATCCGAAAAGTCGATCAGCACTTCGCCGCGCTCTCCCGGTGCAAGGGTCAGGCCCTGAAGGGTGAGCGGACGATCCAGGAAGCCGCCATCCGTTGCAATCAAGTGCATTGGTCGATTGTCTGACAAGGATAGCCGGTAGATCCGCGCATTGGACCCGTTCACCAGCCTGCAGCGTACAACGCCTTGCGGCACCGCGGCTGTCGCACCGATCTGGCCATTCACAACCATTGTGTCGCCAATGAAGCCATCCATCGATTGCTGCATTCCCGCATCGTAGTTGATCCGGCCCCGCCAATTGAACTTGCGATCCTGCAAGACAAGGGTCAGGTCGTCGATCCCGTAATCAGAAGGCAATCCGCGGTCATCATCGGCCCCGTCGGTCACATGCAAGACCCCTGCCAGCCCGAACATTACCTGCTCCGCTGTCGCGCCATGCACATGACTGTGATACCAGGCTGTTGCAGGCGGTTGATCCAGTGACAGGACCGGTTGCCATGTCTGTCCCGGCGCGATGGCCTGATGTGGCCCGCCGTCATGCGTGCCGGGAACCAGCAAACCATGCCAATGCGCCGACACAGGTGTGCGCAGTGCGTTCTGCACTTCTGCCTGCGTGTCTGAACCAGTCAGCAGGCGCACCGTGGGCCCAAGATAATCCTGACTATAGCCCATCGTATTTGTGGCCGCGCCGCCGTCAAACCGCATCGTGCCCGTCTGTGCTTTCAACGCAAAGCGCTGTGATGCCGTTGCATCAAGCAGCGGTGGGTACTGGAGCTTCTTGTCGCTGTCTGACAAGAGCGAAGTCCCTGACCCCGCAGCCGCCAAGAAGCTGGCACCCCCGAGTAATGTTTGTCGTCTGTTAAACATCTGTCACCTATACAAGTGTTTCCGGCAATGCTGCCAATGCCGCATCCATATCAACGACGGGCAGTCCGGCAGCGATCCAGCCCGGCCCGCGCGCAGACCCCAGCATACCTTCGGACACGTCAACAAAGCCGCTGTACCCGGCTTGTCTTAGACTGCGCATGACGCTGCCGGAGCGCCCACCGGTCGCACAGATCAGCGCGACCGGTCGCCCTTCTGCCAACGCACGCGCAGCAAACAGGCGTTCGGGGAAACGGTCCTCATGCAGACTGATGGCCCAGGCCCGGTCCGCAAGACCGGTCTCTGCCCATTCCTGACGTGATCGCACGTCAATCATACGGATGAGATCCTGTTGAAGTGCATCATGCGCCTCGCCCACTGACCAGATTTCAGACGACTGCGCTGCGGCCGCAGTCGGTAAAACTGCGGTCGCTGCGATGCCAATGACGGCGGAGCGCCGTGTGATTGGCTGGTTCATGGTAGATCTCCTCACGTTTTGATGGTCAGGGTTTTGCGGTACGCTGGTTGCCCCACTATGGCAAACTGCGGCTCATAGCGCCCATACGCATTCCGGCTGCCGCAGTCTCTTCTTGGGTAATCTGCCCATCGCCATTGGCGTCAAGGTGTTGAAAGCGATCAACCATGCGGTCGCGGAGTGCGGCTGAGTGCAGGGCCTCAAATTCCTCAAGCGACAGTGCGCCATCGGAATTGGCGTCATATTCCTGCAACTGGGAAGCCATATCAGCACCGATGTTCTGCGGATCAACATCCGGCATCATCATGCGCATCATACCCAGCGTGTCCCGATCCATTATGCTCATGCGACCAACACCGTTTATCATACCCAACTGGTTGCCACCGCCGGGCATCCCCATCTGGTTGCCACCGCCGGGCATCCCCATCTGGTTGCCGCCACCGGGCATCCCCATCTGGTTACCGGCACCAAACTTACCCATCTGGTTGCCGCCACTCATCATCCGATGCATCTGCATCATCATTTGCATCATCATTTGCATCATCGGCATGGCGTTGCCGCCGGACATTGGCGTCATGTTGCCATTCATCGCACCTATCTGGCCGAAGTTTGCGCCCATTCCCAACTGCGCGTTGTTCGTGCCCATTCCCATCTGGCCGCTATTGGCATTCATTCCCATCTGTGGAGACGTCTCAGTTTGCGACATCATGTCCGTTTGAACTTTGGCTGCGTCATCGCCATTTTCATCTGCGAACGCAGTCTGAGCCAGACCGACTGAGAGCAAAGTGGTGAGTACATATACGCTTTTCTTTGACATAACCATTTTCCTTTTCTGTCAACTTCTCATGATATTGTGATGGGCATAGGCCAGTTAAAGTCCTGTGCTGGCGTTGAATTGTAATGATATGTCACGGGTTTTCGATACAATTGGTGACAAACCAACCCCTAACAGCCTGTGGCATGACTTGGTAAAAGCAGGCATACCAGTCTTGCGGGAAAACCTAGCCAGGGAATGTAACTATCATGACACCAGAAATCGGTCACTTCGCGCTCGCGCTCGCGCTGGCTATGGCGCTCATTCAAAGTGTTTTGCCCATGCTGGGTGCTTCACGTGGCAACCTTCTTTGGATGCAATCGGCCAGATGGTCGTCGCTGGGTCAGGTTTTCTTTACCGCAATTGCCTTCTTTGCGCTGATGCAGGCCTTTGTCACAAGCGATTTCACGGTCAAGAATGTGGTCGAGAACTCCAATTCGCTCAAGCCGATGCTGTTCAAGGTTGCCGGAACATGGGGCAGCCATGAGGGGTCTTTGCTGCTTTGGGTGCTTATTCTGACTATTTTTGGTGCCGCTGTGTCGGTCTTCGGCTCGAATATTCCCGATAGCCTGAAAGCCCGCACCTTGTCGGTTCAGGCGTGGATCAGCGTTGGGTTCTTCACTTTCATGCTGTTTACGTCCAACCCGTTCGACAGGGTTTTTCCACCGCCCGTTGACGGTCAAGACCTGAACCCTTTGCTGCAAGACGTCAGCTTGGCGCTACATCCGCCGCTGCTATACTTCGGCTACGTCGGTTTCTCGATTGTTTTCTCATTCGCGGTAGCCGCATTGATTGAAGGCAGGGTCGATGCCGCTTGGGCCAGATGGGTACGCCCCTGGACGCTGGGCGCGTGGATGAGCCTGACAGCCGGTATCGCGCTGGGTTCCTGGTGGGCCTACTATGAGCTTGGCTGGGGTGGCTGGTGGTTCTGGGATCCGGTTGAGAACGTCAGCTTCATGCCCTGGCTGATGGGCACGGCGCTGCTGCATTCCGCTATCGTGACGGAAAAGCGTGATGCCTTCAAAAGCTGGACAATCCTTCTGGCCATCCTGACATTTTCTCTCTCGCTTCTGGGGACATTCATTGTCCGGTCGGGATTGCTGACATCCGTGCATGCATTTGCGGTTGATCCACAACGTGGCCTTTACATCTTGGGCTTGCTGGCCCTGTCAATCGGCGGCTCCCTGGCGCTGTTTGCATGGCGTGCCCCAACGATGGAGCCGGGTGGTCTGTTCAAACCGATCAGTCGGGAGGCAGGTCTGCTTGTCAACAATCTGTTTCTTGCAACCGCGACGGGGATTGTCCTGTTCGGCACTCTCTATCCGTTGTTCTATGAAGCCCTGACAGGCGGTCAGAAGCTGTCCGTCGGGCCGCAATTCTTCAACGCGGCCTTTATTCCGGTCATGTTGCCGCTGATATTTGTGATGGGGATTGGTCCGTTCCTGTCCTGGAAGCGCGCGGATTTACCCGGTGTCGTGCAAAGACTGCGGTTTATGGCCTTGCTGTCGGTCGTTGCTACGCTCGCTCTTTGGTACTTTGTGCAAGGGGGCCCGGTATTGGGCTATCTGGCGATCCTTTTGTCGATCTGGCTCTTTGTCGCCACGCTGCGGGAATGGACGATCCGGATCAAACTGTTCGATGCGCCTTTCGCGGAGACGCGCCGACGCGCGCGCAACCTGCCGAGATCGGCGCATGGTATGACCCTTGCGCATGCGGGTCTGGCGGTTGCGATGTTCGGTTTCATTGGATCAAGTGTTTGGAAATCCGAACAGATTGTCTTTGTGGAACCCGGAAGCGAAATCTCGATTGCCGGATTTGACGTGACTTTCGAAGGTGTCGAACAGGTGCGCGGCCCCAACTACTTTGCTGATCGCGGCACTTTAAGGGTTGAGCGGAACGGAGAGTTCCTTACAGAGCTGTATCCCGAAAAACGCACCTATCCCGTTGCGCAAAGCACGACGACAGAAAGCGATATCCGGTCAACGATGGCAGGTGATCTTTACGCGTCCATCGCGGCACCGGCATCTGAGGATGCGAACGCGAAAGGCGCACTGACGTTGCGCATTCTGTATGAGCCGCTTGTGAATTTCATCTGGATCGGGTCAGTGATGCTTGTCTTGGGCGGCGGTTTATCACTGTCGGATCGACGCCTGCGTGTCGGTGCGCCGCGCCGCGGTGCCGGCGCCAAGAAGGTATCCCCGTCCGCAAAGGTTCCGGCTGAATAATCATGTCACGCATATTTGCTCTTATCCCGCTCGTTATTGTGGTCGTCTTTGGCGGGTTCTTCTTTTGGGGATTGGATCCGGATCGAGACCCCAACAATATCCCGTCGGTATTGATTTCGCAGCCCGTACCCGATTTCACGCTCTTGGCAGTGGAAGGGCTTGAGACGCCCAACCTCGCGCGTGAAAACCTGACCGACAACCCCGGACCCGTGATTGTCAATGTGTTCGCATCATGGTGCGTGCCCTGCCGGGCCGAACATGGGGTGCTGACCCAGCTTGTCGAGGACGAAGGACAGCGCCTGTTCGGGATCAATTACAAGGACAAGCCTGAGGACGCGGCGCGCTGGCTCGCTGAACTTGGCAATCCTTACGAAAGAATAGGATCCGATCTGACCGGGCGCGCTGGTATCGAATGGGGTATTTCCGGCGTTCCGGAGACGTTCATCATTGGAGCAGACGGGACCGTGCTTTATCGCTTTGTCGGCCCTGTTGTCGGGGAAGACGCCGTCGCGAAATTCAGAGAGGCGCTGGTTCAGTCGGGTGCCTTGGAAAGAGGAGTAGGCGGATGAAGCGTCTTGCTGTTTTATTGATGCTGCTTTTGCCGATCGCGGCTTTTGCAGTGGAACCCGACGAGATGTTGCAGGACCCTGTTCTGGAAGAACGCGCCCGCGTGATTTCCAAGGAATTGCGCTGCGTGGTCTGTCAAAATCAGGATATTGACAGCTCAAACGCGGGTGTTGCCCGCGACATGCGTATTCTGGTGCGCGAACGGCTGGTCGCCGGGGACACCAACAAGGAAGTGATTAACTATATCCATGCCCGCTACGGCGATTACGTTCTGATGCGTCCGCCGTTCAATGCGGCAACGGCGGCACTGTGGCTGGCGCCGTTTGTGCTGGCGCTGGCTTCTCTCCTGGTTGGCTGGCTGGTGTTGTCACGTGGGCGCAACAGAAAAATCGCCCCCGGCCTGTCTGAAGCGGAAGAGGCGGAGATTGTAAACTTTATCGACGAGAACAAGGCTGGCGAAAAACCATGATTTGGGCATTTTTCACACTTCTTTCCCTTTTGGCACTGTCAATGATGGCGCTCCCGCTACGGGCAAGGACGCTGGTGCGCGACGAAACCGAAGACGCGACGCCGGCTGTCCTTCTCGATCAACTCGATGAAGTTCAACGCGATCTGGACCGCGGCATCATTTCGGCGGCAGAAGCCAAGGCCGCCGAGCAGGAAATCAAACGTCGCATTCTGATGCAATCGCGCAAGGTGGGCTCTCGCAGGGCGATATCTGTGTCGGGTGGTCGCGCCGGTTTGGTCCTGAGTGCGGTTTTCGTGCCGGTCTTCGCTTTTGGATATTATATGTCGATGGGTTCGCCTGAGATCCCGGCCATGGCATTCGCCGATCGCTCTGCCGAACGGGAGGAGGCGGCACGAATCGCTGATCTGTCATCGCAACTTTATAACAGGCTGGTTAGTGAACCTGACGGGGGCCCCAGCGATGGCTGGATGCTGTTGGGTCAGACCTACCTGCGGATGGGCCGGTATGCCGATGCGGCAAACGCATTCGCGGTTGTCACGGAACGGCCAGAAGCCAGTTCTGCCGTCTTTTCGATGCTGGCAGAGGCGCTCATCTATGCCGATCAGGGTGTCGTCACGCCGCCCGCGGAAGCTGCCATAGATCAGGCAGTTGCTTTGGACCCGGACAATCCCGCAGCCGTCTTTTATAAGGCAGTGGCCCTGTCCCAAACGGGTGAGGCCGCAAAGGGGCATGACCTGATCGTGGCGCGTTTGAATGCTGCTGACGGATATTATCCCTGGATGGAAACCCTTTTGGCTGAGGCAAACCGCATCGGCGCCACCATTGGACGGGCCCCAATTCCGCTGGCAAACTTTGCGCCGATGGTTTCAGGGTCTGGGCCGACCCAAGAGGATGTAGCCAACGCGCAGGAGATGTCGGATGAAGAACGGCAAGCGTTCATTGAATCGATGGTCCAGAGGTTGGCAACCCGACTGGAGGATGAACCGGACGACCTTGATGGATGGGTGCGACTTGGCAACGCTTATATGGTCCTCGGCGACACGCCGCAGGCAATCGGAGCATATGAACGTGCCGAGGCGTTGCTGAATGAGGCAGGTGTATCAGATCCACGGGCGCAAGTTGTGTCAGACGCGCTGAGCTCTCTGCGGGAGTGAACCGCTGGACGGCCAAGGCAGGGCGAAACTGATCCGCAAAACTCCAACCCCTCGTTGCCTTTTTACTGATCTGGCTCCGGCGCGTCACGCGACCCCGCTTGACGGCGCCAAATGGTACCTGTGCGATAATTGTTGCAAAGAACATGGCGGACACCAACCCGCCCACGGTTGCGGCGGAAAGCGCAAAGCGGTCCATCAGGATCGGCGTAAACACGCCACCCGACGCGCGGTGGAATTGGCCCAAAGCAAGGATGGCAACGCACACCAACAGAACAACAATCTGATTGGATGTATATCGGGAGGAAACAGGCAGCTCAGAGCGTGAGACTGGAAATCCGGTCTTTTGACAAGTGGCAGTGATCCGGCGTACTTCCCAGATCATCCGGTTTCAGTCGCGGTTCA
>NZ_JBELFI010000061.1:0-14692 GCF_042093035.1 Yoonia sp.
CTCAAAGCGCGCGAATTGCTGCCGGAAGGCGACTGACAGCCCCCGCGTCAGTCATACAGATGATGGTAACACGCGCCGAAAACAACACATCCTTGCCTCGGACCACGTCTTGCCTGAGGACCATCCGCACACCAGAGCCTTTCTCCAGTGTCGTCGCAACCATCAGCATGTCGTCAAAACGCGCAGGTGACAGGTAATCCGCTTCGACGCGACGCACCGCAAAGACCAGACCGCCCGCTTTCATCTGTGTTTGGTCAACTCCCAAGTCACGCACCCATTCACTGCGGGCCCGTTCAATGAACTTGAGGTAATTTGCGTAGTAGACGATCCCGGCAAGATCGGTGTCTTCATAGTAGACGCGGATGGGAAAGTGATGGGTCATGAGACCGGGGTCACCCTTGCCGAAAGGCGCAGGGCATGGCTGGGATCCTGCGATGCGGCAGGCAGGACGGGATCATAGGCGGCGCGCACAACATCCGCGATCTGGGGACGCAAGACCGCTTTGTCTTCAATCATGGCCAGGGGCGGCACCGCATCAAAGGCCGTGTCGGACCAAAGCAAGATGGTCTGTACAGCCTGACTAAGGGCCAGTGTATCGGCGGGGACCGATGACAAGTGGTCATCCATCCGCAAGAACACAAAGGCCGCACGAATGGCGCCCAAGTCATCAAAACGGAAAATTCGGTATTGGTTGGCGTCTGCCTTTTGGAGTTTTGTGACCAATGTCGCCAAATCCGGGACCAGTTGATCCAGATGGGGCACCTCCGTCAACTCCACCCATTCGCTGCAAAAGAAGATCATCAGGTTCGCGCCCAACTCCGGATCGGTTTCAGCCATCCGGTGGTGGGCAAGGGTCACAACCGCCTCAATTGCGCCTTTGAAAAGGGCCAAGCTGGCGTCATCCACGCCAAAAACAACCGGCACAATCGGCCGCCCCCAACGCGCAAAGACATAACGGCCATCCGCGCGGGTAAAAAGAGGCTCCACTTCGCTCATCATCTTGCCCAATAAACTCCCGCCGGAGGCACCTCCCCGATCAACCAAACAAATCCGTCTGCGATTTGGGGATGTCCAACCCCAAATGCGCCCAGGCGTCACGCGCCAGCATCCGACCACGCGGGGTGCGCTGGATCAGACCCTTTTGCAACAGATAAGGCTCAATCACATCTTCCAGACTGTCGCGACTTTCCGAGAGCGCCGCCGACAAAGTCTCGATCCCGACGGGGCCGCCGCCATAGCTGCTGGCCACCAACCGCAAGTAACGCCGATCCGCATTGTCCAGCCCCAGATGATCCACTCCGAGGCGGGTCAACGCGCGATCTGCGATTTGCTGTGTGACGGTGCCGTCGCCCTCAACAATTGCAAAATCCACCACACGGCGCAGCAGACGGCCGGCGATGCGCGGCGTTCCACGGGCGCGGCGGGCGATTTCGGCCGCACCATCGGGCGCTGCAGGCGCGCCCATCAACCGCGCGCCGCGGGTAACGATCTCATGCAATTCGTCTTGGCTGTAGAACTCAAGCCGGGTTGGGATGCCGAAGCGGTCGCGCAGCGGGGTCGTCAAAAGCCCCATGCGTGTCGTTGCTCCAACCAAAGTGAAAGGCTGTAATTCAATCCGCACGGTCCGCGCCGCAGGGCCTTCACCAATCACCAGATCAAGCTCAAAATCTTCAAGCGCCGGATAGAGGACTTCCTCCACCGCGGGGTTCAGGCGGTGAATCTCATCGATGAAAAGGACATCGCGCGCCTCCAAATTGGTCAGGATCGCGGCCAGATCACCCGCTTTCGCCAAAACCGGACCAGAGGTCATCCGGAAACTGACCCCCAGTTCGCGCGCCATGATCTGCGCCAGCGTTGTTTTGCCCAGACCGGGCGGGCCATGAAACAGCGTATGATCCATCGCCTCACCACGGCGGCGCGCGCTTTCGATAAAGACCGACAGGTTCGCGCGCGCCTCTTTCTGTCCGATAAACGCATCCAGCGTCTGCGGTCGCAGCGCGCGATCGGTGTCCTCTGGCTGGGGCTCAGGGCGCAAAGTGGGGTCTGGTTGGTCCATAGCCCCGCTTTACCCTTTCGGTGCCAGCAGCTTCAAGGCCGCGCGGATCAATGTTGATGTATCGGCGTCCGGGTCAGCGCCGGCCGCTTGCGCGACAGCACTCGCCGCCTCGCCCGGGGCATAGCCTAGATTGCCGAGCGCAGAAAGCGCCTCCGCCTGTGCAGGGTTTGACAGGGGCGTTTGTAATTTGCGTTGGGGTTGAGGCGCGTCAATATCGATCACCGCATCGCCTTGTGCTTCGACCAAGCTGCCACCCATCGCCATAACGCCGGGCGCTTTGTCCTTCAGTTCAATGGTAACACGCTGCGCGGTTTTGGGGCCGACGCCTTTGGCTTTCGCCAACGCGTTCCAGTCACCCAATGCAATCGCGCGGCTGACCCCGTCTGCCCCAAGCGTACCCAGGATAGCCATCGATGCCTTGGCGCCAATGCCCTGCACCGACATCAACAAGCGATGCCATTCCTTTTCGACCAAACTGGTAAATCCAAAAAGCTGTAGATTATCTTCGCGCACAAGAAGATCCGTGAAAAGCGCGACGGCCTCCCCATTGGCGGGCAATCCGGCCATCACGCGGTCCGACACATAGACAAGATATCCAACGCCGCGCACATCAATCAACACGTGGTCGGTGCTGCGATACTCCAGCTTGCCTGCAATCTTGCCAATCATACGCCCGCCCTCGCCAGTGCTTTGGCCAAAGTGGATGAGGATTGCGCATGAAATGAATGGCAAATCGCTATCGCCAAAGCATCGGCAGCATCCGCACCATTGAGTTTGACCCCCGGCAATTGAACTTTCACCATATGGGCGATTTGTTGTTTGTCCGCGTGTCCGACACCAACCACTGCTTTTTTCACTGCATTGGGGGCATATTCGCCGATTGACAAACCAGCCTGCGCTGGAACCAGCATCGCAATCGCACGCGCCTGCCCCAGTTTGAGCGTACCGACACCATCCTTGTTGACGAACGTCTGTTCAACGGCCGCAGTATCCGGCTGGAAATTGGCAACAACATCGGTGAGCTGCTCATGCAGCGACAAAAGCCGCGCGCCAAGGTCTGTTCCGGCAGAGTGACAAATGCCATTTGCAACATGGCTGATCCGTGATCCAACCACGTCGATCACCCCCCAGCCCATGTTGCGAAGGCCCGGATCGATGCCCAAAACACGCATTGCTCGCCTCTTTTTATTCTTTGTCAATGACGACTAGCACAAAAGGCGAACAAAGACCAAGCGCCTTTGCGCAAGCAAGTTATGCATGTCGAGAACGGTATTGGGCGAAATGCGTCATCAGGCCAATAAAAACCGACATAATTTACCCTATATAAATTAAGGGTTTACGGAATATTTTGCACAATAATGAGGAATTCTGAAAACGCATATGACCTATGACAAAATGGCACTGGTGGAAGCTGAAGTTTGCGCCTACATGCGGTTCATCACTCAACGCTGCCGCGCAGCAATACCTAAAGGAATATGGCCATGGCCGCTTTTGACACAACCCGCCCCGCTTCTGGCCTCTCCGCAGGCGCGATCACATCTTTTTTCATGTCTGCATTCAGCGCAGTCGCCGCTTGGAATGACGCACGTATCACACGTAAGTCTCTGTCCAAGTTGAGCGCGCGTGAACTGGACGACATCGGCCTGTCCTATGGCGACATTGAAGATATCGCGTCACGCCACCAGCGCTAAGACGAAACGAACTGACAAATGAAAATGCCGCGCCCGAAATTGGCGCGGCATTTTCAATTCTAGCGGGCGTTCTTACTGAGGCAGGACTGCTGCGATCCCTGCAGCGACCACTTCTGTCACCGGATCGGATTGCATCACCCATGCACCGGCCTGTTCAATCGTGGAACCAGCCTGCAACCCGGCGACGCGGTCTGCATATGCAGCCTCACCCAGATATGCAAAGAGGAACCCTTTCAGCAGGAAGCCGATCGCAAGAACGATCAAAAGACCTTTGAGGGGGAAACGTGGTCTGTAGAGGCGCGGACGCGCCACAATCAAACCATCTGAATTAACTGTGCGGACCACACCGTTGGACATTTTGTCGTGACGTCGCACGATGCGTTTTAATCTTTTATCAAATGGAACGTGAGCCTGAGCCATAGCGTCCTCCGTTTTTACTCATTACAACCGACTGCGCGGATTGCGCTTTAACAATACCCTAATTAAGCACAGAAGCTGTAAGAGACCAAATTTACACCGGTTATTCGCGAGATCTTGCCAAAACAAGAGTCGTCCAGTCAACAATAGCACTGTTTTGGACCACATTGAACCCGTTTCGTTGATAAACGGTTACGATTTCACCAGCTTGCTCGCTCAGAATCCCCGAGAGAATCACATAGCCACCCTCTTTGACATGCCGCGCCATATCGGGCGCGAGGGCAATAAGCGGCCCTTTGAGGATGTTTGCGAAGATCAAGTCGTAAGGGCTGTTTGCAGATAGGGCAGGCGCGTCAAATCCTGCCGCCACGTGGCATTGAACGCGGTCGCGCAGGTCGTTTCCGATGATATTCGCCTCGGCGACCTCCACTGCGACGGGATCAATGTCACTTGCGATCACTGTCGCTGGCAGCATTTTTGCCGCCGCCATCGCAAGCACCGCTGTCCCACAGCCAACATCAAGGATCGCCTCGCCCGCAAAACCGTCCTTGAGCAGTTGATCGAATGCCTCAAGGCATCCTTTGGTGGTCCCGTGATGTCCAGTGCCAAAGGCCATAGCCGCATCAATCAACAAAGGGACCCTGCCGTCGGGCACTTTGTCCGCGTCATGAGAACCGTAAACAAAGAACCGGCCAGCGGAAACCGGAGCCAACTCTCGTTGTACCTTTGACACCCAGTCTTGGTCGGGGATTTCGGAAATATTGAACGGCTTGGCGTTGTGCAGCGCCGAAAAGACAGCCAATGCGGCCACATCCGGCCTTTCGACAAAATAAGCAGCGACCTCCCATAGGCCGGACCCGTCCTCGATTTGGAAAACGCCGACACCTGTAGGTTCCGGCACCAAACCTTCCAATGTGTCCGCCAAATCATAGGCGGCATCAGCGCCGGTGATTGTCGTGATCGCGCTATAGCTTGTCATCATATGGCCCTTCAGACTGTCTTGGCGGCCTTAGGGCGACGCCGCATCATCGTCAAGGCGCAAGCTCCTTTCACGGATAATCGCTGCCGCGGCCTTTCCCCACGCAGCGTATGCGTCCGGGCCCGGGTGAAACCCGTCCGAGGCCATTGCAGAGACATCAAGGCTCAAATCAAAAGCAAGTGGGATGCAGACGCGCCTTGTATTCAACAACTGACGTCGCCGGTGCTCTAGCCTATTGGCCTGCCGCCCCAACACCCAACGCAATGGCTGCGGCAAGGCAGGAAAATGCGCCACTGGCGGAAGATCGGACACGACCACAAGCTGCGCGCCGCGGTCAAACTGCAAATGATCGACAAGGTCCATCTGCAACCGCAGGAACCTGCGCAGTGGCGTGCCTTTGGTGACATCATTTCCACCAAGCGCACAGATGACAACATCATAGGTTTTCGCCGGGCGCCCCCGCAACCAGTTCAGCGCGTCTCCAGTCCGTGCCCCTGTTCGCGCAACAAGCTCGTAGTCTATGGTGTAATGTGCTGAGAGCGAATTGAGCACCCGTCCCAAGAGCGCTTTGTCTTGCGTCGCAGCCCCTACACCGGCAGCAGACGAATCCCCCAGCACCAGCAGGCGCAACCGTGGCCCCTGGCCGACCGTGCCGGCTCGGGGACCTGAAGCTTCAGGGAGTTTGGGGATCCGGATCACAACAAAAATTGCCTGCCCAATCAGGACAGGCAACAAGAGTATTCGGGCCGCAAGATCTAGCAGCATCTGTGCGCCGCTAAGCGCCGACACCGATTGGGCACGTCACACCTGTACCACCAATTCCGCAATAGCCATTCGGGTTCTTGGCAAGGTACTGCTGATGATAGTCCTCAGCGAAATAGAAGGTCGGCGCGCCAATGATTTCCGTCGTGATAGCACCATAACCCGCAGCACTGAGGCGCGGTGCAAACGCATCCTTGGCCGCTTCGGCCGCCGATTGTTGTGCATCAGAGTAAGTATAGATGCCCGAACGGTACTGCGTGCCTGCGTCATTGCCCTGGCGCATACCTTGGGTTGGATCGTGTCCTTCCCAGAAGACCTGCAAAAGCGCCTCGAAAGAAATAACCGCCGGATCATAGATCACGCGGACCACCTCATTATGGCCGGTTTTGCCGCTGCACACTTCTTCATAGGACGGATTTGGCGTATAGCCGCCCGCGTATCCGACCATGGTGGAATGCACCCCGTCCAGTTTCCAGAACATCCGCTCAACGCCCCAAAAACAGCCCATGCCAAACATTGCCTCAGCCATGCCGGAAGGCACGTCGCCGGTAAGCGGTGTTCCGTAGACAAAATGCATATCGGCGGTCGGGATCGCGTTCGGACGACCAGCAAGGGCGGCCTCAGGCGATACCATTTCGGATTTGTTGCGAGTCATGAAAAACATCAAAAGCCTCCTATCAGGGTGGACAAGATATAACACGATGGCGCTACTTTACTACTCTGCGGCCTGCAACAATCGGCGCTGGAACACGGTCTCGTGACCCGGTGCGGGGTGGCGCGGAATGAGAAGCGACAGCAACAAAGAGATGATCGCCATGCCGGCCGCCATCAAAAATACCAGTCCCGGCGATTGCAGCCAGACATATCCCAACAATGCAGGCAGGAAGACAGCCGCAATGTGATTGATCGTAAAGGCCACAGCAGCAGTGGGGGCAATATCCTGCGGATCGGCTATCTTTTGGAAATAGGTCTTGATCGCAAGTGCGAGACTGAAAAAGATGTGATTGACAATATAGAGCATCGTCGCAAGCGCGACGCCCCAGCCGAAATAATAGATACCGCCATAGGCGAAGAAGACCAGACACAGGCCCGCATATTCAAAAACCAACGCCCGGCGTTCGCCAAAGAACTGTACCAAACCACCCAAAAGCGGCGCTGCCAGCATATTGATGAGCAAGGTCGCCATGAAAAGTTTCGTGATGTCGTCAACGGCAAAGCCGAATTGTTCGACCATCATGAATCCGGCAAAAACGACAAAGATCTGGCGTCGCGCACCGGACATGAATTGCAGCGCATAATAAAGCCAATACCGCTTGCGCAGGATCATTTTCTTGACTTGCGGGTGCGGCGCTTCGAACTGAGGATAGGCAAGCAGGCAAATCGCGGCGACAACCGCAGTAAAACCACCCGAAAGCCAGTAGACGATACTGTAGGTGAGGCCGAAACGCTCCCAACTTATCACGATCAGCAAATAGACGAGCAACGTCGCACCGGAGCCTGCAGACAAAATCCAACCCAGCGTTTGGGGCGCGCGCTTCTTGTCGATCCATTGCAGTTGCAGAGACTGGTTCACGGTTTCATAGTAGTGAAAGCCGATCGATGACAGCATCGTCACCGCCAGAATACCGCCCATCTGGGGAAATTGCGCTGTCACTGCCGTCGCCGCACCAAGCATGATTAGCGCAACCAACCCCAGTATCTGCTCTCGGATGAACATGATGAGTGCGATCACACCGATGGCCAAAAAGCCGGGAATTTCACGAACTGTATGCAGCCAGCCGATATCGGAGCCGTCAAAACCCGCAACTTCGATCACAAAGTTATTGAGCAGCGCCGACCAGGTTGCAAAGGCCACCGGCATTGCCATCGCCATCACAAACAGAAGCGATGTCGGCCTGCGCCAGATCGGTAGTTGACCGGCGTCTTCAAGACGGACAATATTCATAGCTTAAGCCTTACGCCCCTTGATGCGCGAAATCGAGAGGGCCTAGTCGCAGGCTGCATCGACGATGAACTCGACTTTCAACTCTGCGCGCGCCAGCTTCGCTTCTCCACAGGCCCGCGCAGGTGCATGACCTGCGGGCACCCAAGCGTTCCAAACCTCATTCAGGCCCGCAAAATCCTTCATATCCGCCAGCCAGATCGTCACCCGCAGCATCTTTTCACGCGATGATCCCGCCTTGATGAGCAACGCATCGATTTTGTCGAGGCAAACCTGCACCTGTTCCTGAATAGTGTCACCTACCGCGACCTGGCCAGTCAGATAGGCAACGCCATTATGTTTGACAATCTTGGAAGAGCGTTCACCTGTTTCAATGCGTTCGATCATAGAAATTCCCTTCGGTCTTTTTGGCGCGGCTTATCCTGCAAGCTTCGCCGCGCAGACCTGCGTTATGACCATGTCCGCGTAGCAAGTCCAACCCAATACACATCTTGAAATCGGCCTATCCCTCAGGCGCTTGATCCACATCAAGGATCAGAAACCCTGCTTGGCTAGATTACGATCAGCGAACAGAAACCTTTTTCAGGTCATCAGATGTCTTCAACGGAACCTCAACCGCTCTATGCCCCGCGCGAGCCGATATTCCCGCGGCGCGTGAAAGGTTTCTATCGCAATCTGAAGTGGTGGGTCATGGCCGTGACCTTGGGTATTTACTATCTGACCCCGTGGATTCGCTGGGATCGCGGCCCCAATTTGCCCGATCAGGCCGTTTTGATCGATATGGCGCACCGCCGCTTCTACTTCTTCTGGATCGAAATTTGGCCACATGAGTTTTATTTCGTCGCGGGCCTTTTGATTATGGCCGGCCTTGGTCTGTTTCTGTTTACCTCGGCGCTTGGGCGCGTTTGGTGCGGCTATACCTGCCCGCAAACCGTCTGGACCGATCTTTTCATCCTTGTCGAACGCTGGATTGAAGGCGACCGCAACGCGCGGGTTCGTTTGTGGAATGCGGATTGGAGCTTCCGCAAAGCCCGCCTGCGGTTGACAAAATGGACGGTTTGGCTGCTGATTTCAGTGGCAACCGGTGGGGCGTGGGTCTTTTACTTCGCCGACGCACCAACGCTTGCTGTCAGTCTCGCAACGCTCACTGCTCCTCCCGTTGCATGGGCGACGATTGGCGTTCTGACAGCTGCCACCTTTATCTTCGGCGGCTTCATGCGTGAACAGGTGTGCAACTACATGTGCCCTTGGCCGCGCATTCAGGCGGCGATGATGGATCCTGAAACACTCACGGTGGCGTATCGCGAATGGCGCGGAGAGCCGCGCGGCAAACAGCGCATAGAAGGCGCTGGCGACTGCATTGACTGCATGGCATGTGTCAATGTCTGCCCTGCGGGCATCGACATCCGCGATGGCCAACAGATGGAGTGTATTACTTGTGCGCTCTGCATTGACGCTTGCGATGACGTGATGGACCGGATCGGCAAGCCACGCGGCCTGATCGACTATCTGGCATTGTCGGATCAAGAACAGGAAGCCAACGGCAAGCCGGCCAGGCCGATCTGGGCACATGTCCTGCGTTTTCGCACAATCCTCTATACCGCAATGTGGTCCTTGATCGGCGTCGGTCTCATTTTTGCGTTATTCATTCGGGCCGATATAGAAATGACGGTCGCGCCCGTGCGCAATCCTACGTTCGTGACCCTATCTGACGGGACGGTCCGCAATATCTATGATGTGCGTCTGCTCAACAAAAACGCCGAGGACCGTGAATTCCATCTACATCTGACGTCGGATGAAATCCTGCGTATCGGGCTGGAAGGCACAGCGCTTAACAGCATCATCGTCCCGGCAAACGAAACCTTTTTGCAACGGGTCTATGTCTCGGCCCGGCCGACTGATCCGGCGGCGACGACTGATCGGGTCGATCTGCGGTTCTGGGTGGAGGACGTCATTTCGGGCGAACGCGCTTACAAAGACGCAATATTTAACGGAAGGGCTCAATAATGAGACGCGAATTTACCGGTTGGCATATGCTCGGTTTGATGGTTGGCGGATTTGGAATCATCATCGGGGTGAATCTGATATTGGCATGGAATGCCGTGGCCACCTTCCCCGGACTTGAGGCGCGCAATTCCTATGAGGTCAGCCAGACTTTCCAGGCAGACCGCGCCGCGCAACTCGCGCTGCGCTGGGACGTGAGCGCCGATATCACCGGCGGCGTTCTGACAGTCACAATCCTTGATGACGGCGGCAATCCGGTTGAAGCTGAGGTGACCCAGGCCATTCTTGGCCAAGCTACCAATGTCAGAATGGACAGCACGCCAACATTTACATGGACCGGCAGCAATTATACCGCCCCCGTCACGATGACCAAGGGCTATTGGAACCTCCGGCTCGAATTGATTGCCCCTGACGGCACCAAATTCCGCCGCCGCTTTCCGCTGACCGCAAAGTGAGCGACGCCGCCCACTGTCCGGCCTGTTTTGGCGTGCCTGATGGCCCGCTTGAGAAGGCGGCCTCAAACGGGACCGATCAGATTGTTTTGTCTTTGCCTGCCATTCACTGCGTGGCTTGCATCAACGGGGTCGAGCGTGCATTGCGCGCGATGGAGGGTGTCGCGAGCGCCCGCGTGAACCTCAGTATGAAACGGGTCACGGTCGGGATCGATGAACCGATTGCACCAGAGGCATTGATCGACGCCCTGGAGATGGCCGGATTTGAGGCCCGCGTCTTGGATACCGGCTTGCTTGGCGCCCAAGACGATGCCTATGGGCGGGGCCTGATGACGCGACTGGCGATCTCCGGCTTTGCCAATATGAATATCATGCTTTTATCCGTCGCGGTTTGGTCCGGTGCGATCGGCGCTACCCTGAGCTTCTTTCACTGGATTACAGCGGCCATCGCAATCCCGACCCTGATCTACTCGGCACAGCCATTCTTTCAGAGCGGTTGGCGCGCGTTGCGGGGCGGGCGGACGAATATGGATGTGCCCATCGCTTTGGCGATCCTGCTTGCCTCTGGCATATCGCTCTATGAGACGATCTACGGAGGAGAGCATTCATATTTTGACGCCGCCGTGACGCTGACCTTCTTTTTGCTGATCGGGCGCTATCTCGATCATCGCAGCCGCAGGGCAGCCGCGTCTGCCGCAGCGCAGCTTTCCGCATTGGAGGTACCGCGCGTGATGCGGCTGCGCCACGGTGTGCGGGAAATGGTCGATTTTGCCGATCTTGCGGTGGGTGATCTGGTGCAGGTTCTACCCGGCGGTCGCATCCCGGTCGATGGCACGGTCATTGAGGGCAGCAGCCAGATTGATCGCTCTCTTCTGACGGGCGAAAGCCGTCTCGGCAGTACTTGCGCAGGCGCCGCAGTCACTGCTGGCGAAGTGAACATGACCGGACCGCTGACGATCCGCGCGGCGACTGTTGGATCAGACACAACGTTGCGCAAAATGGTAACTATGGTTGACAAGGCCGAGGCAGTGAAGAACCGCTACACCGCCGTCGCTGACAAAGCGGCGAAGCTCTACGCGCCTATCGTTCACTTGATGGCGCTGGCCGCTTTCATAGGCTGGATGGCCTATTCGGGCGACATGCGCCTGTCGCTAAATATCGCTGTCGCGGTTTTGATTATCACTTGCCCCTGCGCGATGGGCTTGGCCGTACCTGCCGTGTCGACTACCGCAGCCGGTCGCATGTTCCGCGCGGGGCTTCTGGTGAAAGACGGCACCGCGCTGGAGCGGCTGGCCGAAGTTGATACCGTTGTCTTTGACAAGACCGGAACGCTGACACTTCCTGCCGCGACCAAAGACGCATTGGACCCCAAAACACAGCAGATCGCGCTGGCGATGACACAAGACGCGACACATCCGGTTTCACAGGCGATTGCGGCATCTCTGGTCGGGATCACTCCGGCAGCGATCTCCGATCAGAAAGAACACGCGGGCAAAGGGCTCAGCGCGGAGTTTGACGGCCGGCGGGTCAGGCTCGGTTCCGGGGAATGGCTGGATGCGGGCATCGGTACATTTATCCAGATCGGCGACGGCAAACCGCAGAAGATCGCAATCCAATCGCAGCTGCGCGAAGGTGCTGCCGCGCTTGTAAAAGCCTGGCAAGCACTGGGGCTTCATATCCATCTGGTCTCGGGCGACGACACCAATGAGACCGCACGAATTGCGGCGGCCCTGAACATCGCAACATGGCAAGCAGGCACGACGCCAGAGGAAAAAGTCGCCTATATCGACGCTTTGGCTGACAAGGGTGCCAAGGTTCTCATGGTCGGCGACGGGCTGAATGACACTGGCGCGCTAGCTGCGGCCTATGCCTCCGTCTCACCTGCGACGGCTGCGGATGCATCGCGCGCGGCTTCTGATATTGTGTTGTTGAATGATAGTCTGATCCCATTGGTCGAATTGCCCATTGTCGCGCGGGCGGCTCTGGCACGGATCAAAGAGAACTTCACGATCTCGACCATCTATAACGTCATCGCAGTGCCGATTGCGCTGGCTGGCTTTGCAACGCCATTGATTGCCTCCATCGCCATGTCAGCGTCTTCGATCACGGTGCTTTTGAACGCATTACGCTTGAAGGGGCGGCTATGAACGTCTTGGTTTTCTTGATCCCTGTGTCGCTTGTTCTTGGCGGTATTGGTCTGGCCGCGTTCCTGTGGACCTTGCGCAACAATCAATATGATGACCTGGAAGGCGACGCTTGGCGCATTCTATCGGAGGACGACAAAGGGCCGGAAGACGAGGACGGATCAGCCTAGATCCCAACGAAAGCCAACCAGCCTTTCACTATCATCCCAAAGGCGCCGGGCCACCTTTTGATCCAGAATATAGGGTGCCACACGCGCGTCGCCGACTGGTCCACGTGTCTCGCCGAATTTTTGCGGCCCGTAATACCCCCCGCGCTTCGCCTCATGACCGGCAGCGGCCAGAACGGCCGGCAAGGCGCCATCCGTTGATGATTGGGCGAAAAGCGGGTTTGTGATTTTGTAGAGTATCGCGAAAAGGCCAGTGGGACCGGTGTTTTGCAGGTTGGTATTCGAATAGCCCGGGTGGCATCCAATACTGATGGCCTTCTTGCCCGCTGCCTGCAACCTGCGATCCAGATCGAGGGCAAACATCAAATTTGCGCCTTTGCTTTGCAAATAAGCACGCGATGGCGAATAGTTTTTCTCTCCCATCAGATCGTCGAAATCGATCGAGCCATTCAAATGCGCAATGCTTGACAGGGTGACAACGCGCCCTTCTGCGGCATCAACGAGATCAATCAGCAGCCCCGTCCATAGGAAATGGCCCAGATGATTGGTCCCTAGCTGCATCTCAAAACCATCGGCCGTTTTCAGCTTCGGTGTCTGCATCAGGCCTGCATTATTTATCAGGGCATCGATTTTGGCATAGCGGCTGCGCAGCTCCTCAGCGGCGCTGCGCACAGAGGACAAATCGCTGAGGTCGAGTGCGATCACATCAACTTCGCCGGTCACTTCCTGGCGTAGTGCATTTGCTGCGCTCTCTGCTTTCTGGCGCGAACGACACGCCAACACGATGTCCGCGCCCGCATTACCCAACAGCCTGGCCGCGTCAAACCCGATCCCGGAATTCCCGCCTGTGATAACATAGCGCTTGCCCGTCAGGTCCGGCAGCATCGACGCTTTCCAGTTTGAAAAACCACTGTCCATTATCTTTGCCGGGGATGTCTGCTCTGCCATACGGGGTCTCCTGATCGGATTTGCTGTGCAGCCATCTGCAATAGCCTCCCCTTGACATAGTGTGCCAACCAACCAATGCCATAGTCACCCAGTTTGTAGTGTGTTCGGCTCGGTCACGATTTTTCAAAAATGCTTGACGGAGCCTGTTGACACGCCCAAGCCAGATCCTTACCTACGCTGCGTTATCACTCGACATGGTTGAGTGCTAACATGGGAGAAACTCGAACTGGAGAAGTTCCGAAATGGCATTTAAACCACTTCATGACCGCGTATTGGTCCGCCGCATCGAAGGCGAAGAAAAGACAGCAGGCGGTTTGATCATTCCTGACAACGCCAAAGAAAAGCCTGCAGAAGGCGAAATCGTTGGCGTCGGCGAAGGCGCCCGCAAGGACAGCGGCGAATTGATCGCGATGTCCGTGAAAGCTGGCGACCGCGTGTTGTTTGGCAAATGGTCCGGCACCGAGGTCAAGATCGACGGCGAAGATCTGTTGATAATGAAAGAAAGCGACATCCTCGGCATCATGTAAGCCGACTGATCGCCCTCAATTTCTAAATATTTAAGGAGCACATGAAAATGGCTGCTAAAGACGTCAAATTCAGCACCGATGCGCGCAATCGCATGCTTAAAGGTGTCAACATCCTCGCCGATGCGGTGAAGGTTACTCTGGGGCCCAAAGGCCGCAACGTGGTTCTGGACAAATCGTTCGGCGCACCACGCATCACCAAAGACGGTGTTTCTGTCGCCAAAGAGATCGAGCTTGAAGACAAGTTTGAGAACATGGGCGCGCAGATGGTTAAGGAAGTTGCATCGCGCACCAACGACGAAGCTGGTGACGGGACAACGACCGCAACGGTTCTGGCCCAGGCGATTGTTCGCGAAGGCATGAAGTCTGTTGCTGCCGGCATGAACCCAATGGATCTCAAGCGCGGCATTGACCTGGCAACGGCAAAAGTCGTTGAGGCCATCAAAGCTGCATCACGTCCGGTCAATGATAGCGAAGAAGTGGCACAGGTCGGTACGATCTCTGCCAACGGTGAAACCGAAATCGGTCGCCAGATCGCAGACGCAATGCAAAAAGTCGGCAACGAAGGCGTCATCACTGTTGAAGAGAACAAAGGCCTCGAGACAG
>NZ_JBELFI010000062.1:0-10820 GCF_042093035.1 Yoonia sp.
CCGGGAGCAGCGCATAAAGATAGACGCCCGATATATTCTCGAACAGATAGGATCGTTCAAGCGTTGGCCCGACAACACGGAGGGCCGTCCAGCGATCACCGCCGAACGAACCGAAAAACCCCGCCGACAAGACATAGACAACCACGTGCAAACCGACGAAAACAAGGGCACGCAATAGGCCGTCCAAAAGGATTTGGACCCGGCGTGGCCTATTGGGCGTCTCCAGATAGATTGCAGTCGCAACAAAGCCGACATAATTGACAACAAAAACAACGGGCAAACCGTTGGTTACGACCTGACGCAGAAACCGACCAAGCGCCGTGGTATTTGTCATCAGCATCTTGGCAAATTCGGGCGTCAGGGCAACGAAGACCATCAGGAATGGTACCAGGCTGAAAACCGTCAGAACGGTCAAGTTTCTGCAAAACCTCACGAATGGCAGTTTGGTACCGAAGTGCTTGCGAAAAACGGTTTGCAAATCCACGTCAGGCGTTGCTTGCGAAAACCAGTGAGCACCCGTGTGCCAAAACCAGCTTGACGTCGAACGCGTCACCTGCCCCCGTCGATCCTGCAATGAAATGCTGTCTATTCATAAAATCATCCTCCGTCGCTATCGCAGCGTTTAGGCCGTACACCTCAAAAAGTCGAGGAACACCCCTTATGCCTGCCTGTTACATTTGGCTACAAAGGGGGGACGGGCCTTTTGGAGTGGCGCTAGCTATAATTACACAATGACGACTATGCCTCATATTCTGGTGGTTGACGACCACGTCGAAATTCGGAAATCCGTCTCGCGTTATTTGGAACGCAACGGAATGCGGACCTCTGTGGCGGAGAGTGCAGCAGAGATGGATGTCAGGCTGGCCGAAGCCAACTTCGATCTGATTGTTCTGGATGTCATGATGCCGGGCGAAGACGGGCTCAGTGCTTGCAAGCGGCTAAGGCAAGACGGAAACACGCCGGTCTTGATGCTGACCGCGCTGGGCGATGACGATGATCGCATTGCGGGTCTCGATGGGGGGGCGGATGACTATTTGTCGAAGCCTTTCAACCCCAAGGAACTGGTGGCCCGTATCAATGCCATTCTGCGCAGAACCCAGCAAATTCCGCAGATTGAGACCTTCGCCGGTAAAAACCTGCGCTTTGCCCACCTTGAACTGGACTATGATGGGCGGCTGCTTTCCAGTGACGATGGCACGCATACGATGCTGACGACCGGTGAAATCAAGCTGCTGACGCTGTTTTTGGAAAGGCCAAGACTGGTATTGAGCCGTGACCAGCTGCTCGAACTGAGTACGGGGCGCGTGGCAGGGCCACTTGATCGGACCATCGACAATCAGGTCAGTCGTCTGCGCCGAAAGATTGAACCGGACATATTGCGCCCCCGCATCATCGCAACAGTACGCAATGGCGGATACAAATTGGCGTGCGATGTCGAGGTCCTGGCGTGACACGCATGGCCTGGAGGCTGCGAACGCAGATTGCCCTGCTGGTTTTGGGAGTGCTGTTTTTTGCGCAAGCGCTGAGCCTTTGGCTGTTTGTAGATGAAAGGTCTCTGGCGGTTCAGGCGGCAACAGGTGCAGAGGCCGCTGGTCGCGCCGCCAATGTCGCGAAGCTGGTCGAAGGCGCCCCTGCGGAACTGCACTCACAGATCATTCGTGCTGCAACCTCGCCGTTGGTGCGCTTTGATCTGTCGGACGAACCTTCCGTCTTGCAAAGAAACCATAGTCCGGGAGGCGCTGTTGAGGCCCGCCTCCGTGCGCTGCTCGGGGACAGCTACAGCCGCGAAATCCGCGTCCAGGTCTATGCGATTGAGCAAGGACCGATTCCCCTTCCGAACCTGTCATCGCAAATGGCCGAATTACACGCAGAAATGATGCCCGGCAGTATGGCCGCCATCGAGATGGAGCTATCAATCGCATTGGCCGGTGGGGGGTGGCTGAATGTCGGCACCCGATTTGAGCGACCACCACTTCAATGGTCGCTGGCCTCGAATGTGTCGTTTGCGCTGACGGCCTCACTTCTGCTGCTCGCCAGCTTCTGGTTCCTTCTGACAAGGCTGACCGGCCCCCTCAATACTTTGGCGAACGCGTCAGAGCGTTTGGGCCGTGGCGCAGGCGAAGGACCGCTTCCCGTTGTCGGCCCTCGGGAGGTTCAGGATCTGACCCGTGCCTTCAATACGATGCAAGACCGCCTGACCCGGTTTGTCTCCGACCGCACGCATATGCTTGCCGCACTCGCGCATGATCTTCGATCGCCTCTTACTGCGCTCAGAGTACGCGCTGAGATGGTGGATGACGAAGATACCCGTGCCTCACTCGTCGCTTCCAGCGAAGAGATGCAGCAAATGGTCAATGCAACATTGGACTTTGCCAAAGGCGTTGGCCAACACGAGGAGGTTTGTCGCACAGATATACGCAGGCTCCTTGCGGAGTTGGGAATTGATGGTTTGATACTGGAAAGCGATCAACCCCTGGTCTTGCCTGCCAAACCGGGAGCAATGAAACGCGCGCTCAGGAACTTGATTGAAAACGCCGTGCGTTATGGCAAGCAAGCGAAGGTTTCATGGCGGGTCAGCAATGGTGATGCCGAGATTTTTGTGGATGATAATGGCCCCGGCATTCCGCAGGTTGAGCTTGAGGCCGTTTTTGGGCCCTATGTCAGGCTGGAGACGTCGCGATCGCGCGATACCGGCGGGCACGGCTTGGGGCTATCAATCGCGCGGAGCATCATTTTTGAGCACGGGGGGTCAATCGCGCTGTCAAATCTTGCGCAAGGGGGGCTTCGTGCGACGGTGCGGTTGCCGTTGGACGCGAACGCCAGCTTGGGCGAAGCGGGCGAGCAGGCAATTGGGCAGACCGGATTGGCAGCCGCGGGAACCCGCTGAAAGCGATACATATCATTACAAAAAAGCAGCTTGGCAACTATTCAGAAAAGTCGTCGAGATATGTATCAATTGCCGAAGCTTAACATTAAGATCAAGCAGGCAATAGAAAGAGGCAAGTTATATGCGTAAGAAAACGGAATTATTGTCCCGCCGTGCTTTTGTTTCCGCTGTTGGCGCCGCCGCCTTGGCCGCGCCATCGGTGCTGAGCGCGCAAGCAACAGAAGGCGTTGTGCGCAATGTCGGGTCGTTCCGACCTCATCAGTGGCAGGACCATTTTGAAAAAATCGGCAAAGGCATCATCCTGTCCGATACCAATGCACGTTTCCTCCAGCATTGGACCGCCGACGGAGAGATGCGACTTTACCCGACCTCTGTCCCGCTTTCAGAAGACCTGACACGGCGCGGTTACACAGAAGTCATCGACAAGAAAGTCGCACCGGGCTGGGGTCCGACGCCAGCCATGCGCATTCGCAATCCCGAATGGCCTGCATACATACCGGGCGGTGATCCACTCAATCCGTTGGGATCACATGCACTCTATCTGTCCTGGCAGTACTACCGCATCCACGGGACCCAAGATACGCGCAAAATCGGGCGGCGGTCTTCTAACGGGTGCATTGGGCTATACAACGCACAAATTGCAGAGGTGTTTGGTCGAACGCCCATCGGCACACAGGTGAAATTGATTTGATGGATAAGTCTGCGTTGTTTATCGTGGGGTTCTTCCTCATTGGTGGGGCTGGTTTTGTCTGGCAGCAATTTCAGCCTGAACCGGCGATAAATCCCCATTCCGTGTCGCCTGCGAACCTCGATGGTCTTACTGTGGGTGATCCCATTGTAGACGTGACCATCCCGGCCCAATTTTCAGCCAATGCGCAAATTGGAAAACAGGTGTTTGAGGCTGCCTGCTCCGCATGTCACGGAACCAATGCGGCAGGTCAGAACGGCATCGCACCGCCCTTGGTCCATATTACCTATGAACCGGGGCACCACGGTGACGGTGCCTTCCTGAGTGCGGCCAGAAATGGCGTCATCTCACACCACTGGGAATTTGGGAATATGCCTGCCGTTGAAGGGCTGACGGACGGCGACGTCAAATTGATCGTGGCCTATATCCGGGAGATGCAAAGAGCCAATGGAATTTTCTAGCAAGGTTGTCTGAATGCCGGCGAAAGCGATGCCTGAAACCGAGGGAAGGAATTGGTTGACGCCGTAACCTACTGTGCGGTGTGTCATACCCGAAAAACGACTTTGCCTCCGAACCAGCGCGGAGCCTTTTTCGGGCGTCCACATTTTCCCGGCGTCGGCAAGGCACCATCAGTCTAATCTGGCGACCCATATCGTGAATAACGACATATAAAGAAGGTTTTGGTTCTATGCGCAGCTACAATCGGCGCCAATTCATTGCGGCAACAGGGGCACTGGCGGCACTCCCCGGCGCGGCCGCCTTTGCAAACCAGAACAGTGATGTTTTGTCGGCGCAAGAGGCCGCAGTACAGCTGCTTCCGGGGGGATATGGCCAGACCCGGCTTTGGGGCTTCAACGGCGGCGCGCCCGGACCTGAGATCCGTCTGGCGCAAGGCTCCCGGCTTCAGCGCAGGCTGGAAAACCAGCTTCCGCAGCCGACCTCTATTCATTGGCACGGTATTCGGATCGCAAATGCGATGGACGGTGTTTCGGGTTTGACCCAGAGTGCCGTTGAGGCGGGCTCAAGTTTCGACTATGATTTTCTTGTACCTGACGCGGGAACCTATTGGTATCACGCGCACAACCGGTCAACCGAGCAAGTGGCGAGGGGCCTTTATGGTCCGTTGATTGTCGAAGAGCCTGATCCTCTTGATATCGACCGAGAAGACGTGTTGGTACTGGATGATTGGCTCGTCGATCCTGAAACCGGGCAGCTCAACAGTGACTTTGAAGCGCCTCATGCGCTGAGCCATGCCGGTCGAATTGGTAATTTCATCACAACGAACGGGGTCAGTGATCTCACTTTGGAAACCCGCAAGAATGAGCGTCTGCGTCTGCGGCTCATCAACGCGTCGAATGCACGGATTTTTCCGCTGCAATTGCAAGGCTTGGATGGCTGGACTGTGGCGCTTGATGGGATGCCTTTGGCGATCCCTCAGAAAGTCACGGAGCCGATCGTCATCGCCCCCGCCCAACGTGTTGATCTGATCGTCGATGTTGTCGCGGATGCTGGTCAGACCGCCCATGTTGTCCAGATCGGGCAGCAAGGTGCCTTCAGTCAGGTCGCTTTCGAGGTGCGTGAAGGTGGCGCCATTTCCAGAAGATCAGCGCCTGATGCGCTTCCCCCCAACACGTCCGTCCCCGTTAATCTGGCGTCTGCCACGGCGTTCACGCTGCAGATGGAAGGCGGTGCCATGGGCAGCCTGCGTTCTGCCTCTCTGGATGGCGCTGAACAGACGATGAATGAAATCGCCGATGCTGGCCGTTTCTGGGCTTTCAATGGCGTCGCAGACGGGATAGATGGCGCGCCTCTCGCGCGGGTCGGAGTGGGAGAACATGTGCGCATCGCCATTCGCAACGACACAGCCTTTCCCCACGCGATGCACCTGCATGGAATGCATTTTCGGGAAATCAGCCAAAATGGTGAACTTGGACCGTTGCGCGATACCACGCTTCTGGAAAGAGGCGTCAATCGGGAGGTTGCATTCGTCGCAGATAACCCGGGTGAATGGCTGTTGCATTGTCACATGCTGTCCCATGCCGCGGCAGGTATGACGACGCGGATTGTTGTCGCATGAAGAACCGCACTTTGTTTCTGGCCTTTGGTCTTCTCGTAATCGCTGCCGCTGGCGGCGCTTTCTTGCTGACGCAGTCTGAGAATACGGTCGCAGTGCCTGTCGCCAATTATCCGGTTGATCTGGTTGCAGGTGAAGAGCTTTACATTCAATCCTGCGCTGCCTGTCACGGGACCAATCTGGAAGGTCAGGCCGATTGGCGTAGTCCGGGCGCAGATGGGCGGTTGCCCGCGCCTCCGCATGATGAAACCGGCCATACCTGGCACCACCCCGACAGCCTGTTGTTCAACTACACCAAGCTTGGCGGCAAAGAAGCGCTGGCGGCACAAGGGATGGATTTCGACAGCGGAATGCCCGGTTTTGGTGAGATCCTGAGCGATGAAGAAATTTGGAACATTCTTGCCTATATCAAATCCACATGGCCAGAGCGTGCCCGCACCACACAGGCAGAACGCACGGCCGCTGACATAGCGGCAAAGGGAGACGAGTGATGAAAAAACTTCTGATAAGCACCGCAATGCTGGTTGTCCCATTCACGGCCATCGCCGATGAGTTGAGCGAAGATAGGGTCAAGCAACTCGTTCTGGAAGCCATTCGCGAAAACCCCGGAATTGTGTTTGAGGCCGCACGGCTCTTCGAAGAGCAGCAGCAGGCAAATCAGGCACAGGCAGCGGCGCAGGTTCTGGCCGATGAAAGGGACGCGCTTGAGCGGGACCCGAATGCACCTGTCCTGGGCAACCCTGAGGGAGATGTTACTGTGGTGGAGTTCTTTGACTACAACTGCCCATATTGTCGTCAGGTGAAACCGCATATGGAGGCCTTGCTCGCTGCGGACCCGAATGTTCGCGTTGTGTATCGTGAGTGGCCAATTTTGGGCGAAGGGTCGGTATTTGCGGCGCGCGCCGCGCTGGCCTCACGCAAGCAGGGCAAATATGTCGCGTTTCACTGGGCGATGATGGACCTCAATGGACGTGCTGAGGAAGCCTCTGTCATCCGCGTCGCTGAAAGCATTGGTCTCAATATCGCGCAATTGCGCCGCGATATGGACGCCCCGGAGATTGACGAGCATATCCAAACGTCGATGCGGCTGAGCCGGGCGATTGGCTTCAGCGGAACACCGTCATTCGTGATAGGCGATAGTCTGGCGCCGGGTCTGATCGAAGCAGATCAAATGATTGCCATGGTCAATCAGACCCGCGCCGCGAATTAGGCAGCG
Organism: Yoonia sp.; assembly: GCF_042093035.1. Taxonomy (GTDB): domain Bacteria; phylum Pseudomonadota; class Alphaproteobacteria; order Rhodobacterales; family Rhodobacteraceae; genus Yoonia. The sequence goes on from NZ_JBELFI010000062.1 coordinate 6,866, forward strand.
GAGGCTTCGTAGCCCGCATCCGCAATCGCTTTTTGAACGTCGCCCTGTGCGAGTATGCTTTGCACTGTCACCAGGCGCAATTCCAGATCTGTGGCGATAACCGCCGAGGGGTCTTTGGACTTGATTCCCTTTTCGATGGCAGAGGTGCAGTGGCCGCAACTCATCTCCGGCACATTGAATATCATGGTGTTCTCCTTATCTGAACTCAGGTCGATATGAGGCTTCCAGCAACAGGAAGGTCAAGGGGTCAACTCTGCAATAATAAAAAATTTCGATTGCCACTTGAGCTTCCAGTTACTGGAAGGACTAACTGCGTCTGAGAGAATTAAAGGAACTGCTACATGACCGATCCAAAAACCGTGAATTTATCCATTGAAGGAATGAGCTGTGCATCCTGCGTCGGCAGGGTTGAGCAAGCATTGAATGGTGTACAGGGCGTGACAAACGCCACCGTCAATCTGGCCACAGAATCAGCCGCATTCACGGTGTCAGACGCCGCAAACCTGAACGCCGCCACGGCCGCGCTAACAGAACTCGGCTATCCGGCGCGTACATCGCGCCTCACGCTCAACATCGCATCAATGACCTGCGCATCTTGCGTCGGCCGCGTTGAGAAGGCCTTTCAGGCGGCGCCCGGCGTGCTGGAGGCATCCGTCAACCTTGCGGCAGAGAGTGCATCCATTGTCTATGTCACTGGCGCGACGACACCTGAAAAGCTGATCGCGGTCAGCACCGACGCCGGATATCCGGCAGAGATTGCCCAAGCTGACGCACAGGCCTCCCGCTCGGAGCGCAAAGCCGATGAGGCAAAGGCGCTGCTGCACCGCGTCATTTTTGCGGCTATCCTGACGGTCCCCGTCTTTGTATTGGAAATGGGAACGCACACGATCCCCGCATTCCACGATATGGTCGTGCGCACTATCGGAATACAGAATTCCTGGCTCATCCAGTTTGTGCTGGCGTCGATTGTTCTTTTTGGACCGGGGTGGGGCTTTTTCTCCAAAGGTATCCCGGCATTGCTCAAGCGCAGGCCTGACATGAACAGCCTCGTTGCTTTGGGGACAGGTGCGGCATGGACCTATTCGGTCGTTGCAACCTTCCTGCCGCAGATCATGCCGGATGACGTGCGCGCCGTTTACTTTGAAGCGGCGGCGGTGATTGTGGTGCTTATTTTGCTGGGCCGCTTTCTGGAAGTGCGGGCCAAAGGCCGCACTGGGGCCGCTATTCAGGCACTGTTGGGTTTGCAGGCAAAAACCGCACGCGTCCTGCGTGATGGTCAAACCGTCGAGGTTGAGATCGACGCATTGACCATCGGTGATGCTATCCTCGTGCGTCCCGGTGAAAGGGTTCCCGTTGACGGCAAAGTCACCGACGGCACAAGCAATGTTGATGAAAGCATGATTACCGGAGAGCCGCTTCCGGTCACAAAATCATCTGACGACTTCGTCACCGGCGGCACGGTGAACGGCACCGGAAGCCTGACATTCGCAGCAACCCGTGTTGGTGCGGATACAACATTGGCGCAAATCATTCGCATGGTCGAAGAAGCACAAGGCGCCAAGCTGCCAATTCAGGGCTTGGTCGACCGGATCACGATGTGGTTCGTTCCGGGTGTTTTGGCTCTCGCCACATTGACCGTTCTGGTCTGGCTCTTGGTTGGGCCTGATCCGGCGCTCACTTTTGCGCTTGTTGCTGGTGTGTCAGTCTTGATTATCGCCTGCCCTTGCGCGATGGGCCTTGCCACGCCGACATCCATCATGGTTGGCACTGGACGCGCGGCGGAGATGGGTGTTTTGTTCCGCAAGGGCGATGCCCTGCAACACCTCAATGAGGTCGATATTGTGGCGCTCGACAAGACCGGTACGGTCACGCAAGGTCAACCAACGCTGACAGACCTGATTACGACTGAGGGCTTTGAACGCAGCAAGACGCTTGCGTTGATCGCATCCGTTGAGGCGCAATCCGAGCACCCCGTCGCAGAAGCCATTGTGCGGTCAGCCGTCGACGAAGGCCTGTCCTTGGCCGATGCAACCGACTTCCTGTCAGTGACAGGCTACGGGGTTGAGGCAAATGTCGACGGTCATCGCGTCCATGTGGGTGCAGACCGGTATATGGCGCAGCAGAGCATCGATACGACAGCCCTTGAAAACCATGAGCGATCCCTCGCAGAGCGGGGCCGGACGGCTCTTTATGCAGCGATTGACGGCAAGCTCGCAGCGGTCATCGCCGTGGCTGACCCCGTGAAGCCGTCCAGCGCGGAGGTGATAAAGGCGCTGCATGATCGTGGCTTGAAGGTTGCCTTGATTACAGGCGACAAGCAGGCCACAGCAGACGCGATTGGCCGCGAGGTTGGCATTGATGAGGTGATCGCTGGCGTCTTGCCTGATGGCAAAGTCGCGGCACTCGATAAACTGCGCGAAGGTGGCCGCAAGATTGCTTTCGTCGGAGACGGGATCAACGACGCGCCCGCACTTGCGCATGCCGATGTCGGCATCGCAATCGGAACCGGCACGGATGTTGCGATCGAAAGCGCGGATGTCGTGTTGATGTCGGGTGATTTGCGCGGCGTGGTCAATGCCGCAGAGGTTTCGCAAGCGACGATGCGCAACATCCACCAGAACCTTGTCTGGGCCTTCGGCTACAACGTCGCCCTGATCCCGGTTGCTGCGGGTGCGCTTTACCCCGCCTTCGGCCTGCTTTTGTCGCCCGTCTTTGCTGCTGGCGCAATGGCGCTATCGTCGGTGTCGGTCTTGACCAACGCCCTGCGTTTGCGGCGTATCTCTGCCAAGATGCCAGAGACCGCGCAAGCCCAAGAGCCAGCCGTCAGGCTGGTTCCGCAACCTGCAGAATAGGAGGTCAGTATGAACATCGGCGAAGTATCTGAACGCTCTGGATTGCCCCCCAAGACAATCCGCTACTACGAGGACATTGGCTTGGTCCGCCCATTGCGAAGCTCCAACGGGTACCGCGCGTTCAGGGAGAAGGATATCCATAAGCTCGCTTTTCTGGGACGCGCGCGTGCCTTGGGCTTTTCGATCGAAGACTGCCGCACCCTCATGGGCCTATATGAGGACGAAACACGCGAAAGCGGGCAAGTCAAAGCCGTTGCAAAGGAGCATCTCACAGAGATCGACAACAAGATTTCGCAACTGAAATCCATGCGCGAAACGCTGTCTGACCTTGTTGAGGCCTGCCAAGGCGACCATCGTCCCGATTGCCCGATCCTGAAGGATTTAGCGCGCGGCGCGTAAGTGATCCTCTCTTTGGGCTTGCCATAAGCGGCTGAAAGAGAGGTGATCGAAGATCGGGCGGTTCCTTCCGTTGCACCATCCAATACATTATGCTTGTGATGCGGGCACATGACGAAGGACTTGAAATGACTTATGCACTTGGCATCCGCCAGAACATGCGCCCGTTTCTGGAACAAATGCTGCAAGTCTTTTTTGTCGGTTTGACCATCGGAATGCAGCGTACCGTCATTCCGGCCATGGCCGAGACCGAATTTGGCGTGATTCAGGGTTCAATGACCGCGATATTCGCCTTCATCGTCTCCTTTGGGGTCGTCAAAGGCGTGATGAACTTCGTTTCGGGCCGCCTGTCAGAACGTGTCGGCCGGCGGCGCGTATTGATTTGGGGCTGGCTTGTTGCCCTGCCGATCCCGTTCATGATCCTTTGGGCGCCGTCCTGGGGCTGGATTGTCGCGGCAAATATCCTGTTGGGCGTCAATCAGGGCTTTTGCTGGTCAATGACAGTCACGGCAAAGATGGATATCGTGAAGGGCTCCGAACGCGGTCTTGCCACTGGCTTCAATGAATTCGCAGGCTATGGCGGTGTGGCGCTTGCGGGACTTCTGACCGGCTATCTGGCCAGCTATTTCGATCCACGGATGAGCCTCTTTGTCTTCGGGCTTGTCGTGATATCAGTGGCACTGGCCGCAGGCGCACTTGCCTTCACA
>NZ_JBELFI010000062.1:10830-14643 GCF_042093035.1 Yoonia sp.
GCCGAAGCCGCACGGCACAAATCGGGCACCATCGAAGGGCCGCTTCCACGCTATGTTGAAGGGCCCGATAACCCCACAGCGCGTCAGATATTTGCCCTTGTGACATGGCGGAACCGGACATTCATGGCGTTGGCGCAAGCCGGCAGCGTGGAAAAGTTTGTTGATGCGCTGATGTGGGCGCTGGTGCCTGTTTTCATGGTTTCCAAAGGCGCCACATTGATCGAAATCGGTTGGGTGACCGGAATTTACGGCTTCATTTGGGGCGGGAGCCAGCTTTGGACTGGGCCGCTGTCGGACGTTTTGGGCCGCAAGTGGCCGACGGTTTCTGGCTTCTTGCTATGCGCGGCGGGCGTTCTGGCGTTCCCGCTGCTGACGAGCGTCATTGGTTGGTCTGTGGCCGCGGCGTTCACCGGTGTCGGGATGGCGCTGCTATACCCGACCTTGATCGCCGCAATGGGTGATATCGCCCATCCGTCGTGGCGCGGCTCGGCGCTTGGCGTGTACCGGTTCTGGCGCGACCTGGGCTATGCGATCGGCGCGCTCGCGATGGGTTTGATCGCCGATGCCTCTGGAATGCTGGAGGCCGGTTTCTGGGTCACAGGGGTTGCGATGGTACTTTCGGGGGTCTGGTTGATCCTCGCGATGGACGAGACCCATCCACGCTATTCACCCGGCAAAGAGCCAAAGAACACGGCATGATATCAGCGAAGGCTGGCGGTGTCCAAAGCGTCCATCACGGAACTTGTTGAAAGGACCTCTGACAGGATGATCCCTTCGGGTGCGCGGGGTCCGTAGATGATATTGAAAGGGATGCCAAACCGGCCAAAGGACTCCAGATACCGGGAAATCGCCGGGTCCGACCGTGTCCAATCGGCCTGCATCGCGACGATGTCCTCATCCTGAAAACGTACCGATACCGGGGCACGGTCCAGCACCAGCGCCTTGTTTGCCTTGCAGGTCAGGCACCAATCAGCGGTAACGTCCACAAAAACCGTTTTCCCCTGCGAGACAAGGCGGGGGATCTCGCTGCGGTCAAATGCGACCCAGTCTTGATCGAGCGCCTTGGCCGTCGCTGATGGCGCAAAGCTGCTTGTGATCGCTAGGCCGAAGATGGCGATCCCGGTCAGTGTCGCAAGTCGCGTGTAGCTGCCGGGCAGTGGCACGGTCGCCAGCAACACAAACACAAGCGCCAGGCCCAGCACGATCAAAGATGCCTCAAGTCCTGCCACGCCCTTCAGGACCCAAAGCAACCACAGCGCGGTGCCAGCCAACAGGACACCAAGGATCCATTTTATGAAGACCATCCATTTGCCCGGCTTCGGCATCATTCGGACCAACCCGGGCTTCCATGCAAAGATAAGATAGGGCAACGCAAGCCCCAACCCCAGAGCCGAAAACACCACGAACACGTCAAGCGGCCGTCCGGTCAGCGCAAAGGCGACCGCCGTTCCAAGGAAGGGGGCAGAGCATGGCGTGGCCAATACCGCTGCGAATGCCCCTGTCGCAAAGTCTCCGGCATAGCCTTCCCGACCGCTCGAACGAGCCAATCGTGTTTGCAGTCCCGAAGGCAAGGAAATGTCGAAGAACCCGAAAAGGTTCGCGGCAAAGACAGCGAGAACCAAAAACATGATCGTCAGGAAAACAGGGCTCTGGAATTGCAGCCCCCATCCCACGGTGATGCCAATCGATTGCAACAGCAAGATTGCAGTCGCCAATACCCACATGAACACAAGCACACCAAGCGCCGACATCAAAAAGCCGTTGCGGACCTCGCGCGCGGGCTTGTCACCGTGGTTGAGTACCGACGTCAGCTTGATCGAAAGGACCGGCAAAACGCAGGGCATCACATTGAGGATCAGGCCGCCAAGAAGCGCAAATGCGGCAATCGCCAGGACCTGCGCAAGATCGGGCAGGCTGGCGGTCAACCGGAAAGGCGGGTCAGGTATCTGCTGGGACCATGCAGGCGTCGCGGTCACCGCGCGCGGCCCATCGGTGAGAGTCACTTGCACGGCTGGCACTATATCATCACGTGCGAACAGCGGTAGTTTTGCCCAGACCTCTGTCTTTGCACTATTGGTTCGGATATCTGGCGCGCCAAAAGTGAAGCCCGGACCCATCTCCGGGAACACATCGGGGGTCGAAAATCTGTTGGGCGAACTGGCGGTCAGATAAAGCGCGTCATCGGTAATGACGGCTGTCTCGATCACGATATCACTGGCCTCTGGGTCCAGCGGCACTTTGTCCGCATATTCGGTGATAAGATCACCGGCACGCAGGTCGATACCGACGCCGGCAGGCATGGACAGATTGAGCGTGAAGTCATGCGGCACACAGATATCTGAACAGGTCAGAAGCGTCACTTGCGCCTTTAGATCGACAGCTTCGCCTGCGGTCTCCAACATGGCTTTCACCGGCAGGACGACACGGTCGTAATACCCAAAATTCTCAATACCAAAAGCGGTGAACCGTTCCGGGGCAGGCCAGAGAATCTCAGCGCTGGCCAGATTTTTTGACCCCTCCCAGGAAATCTGCGGCGGTAAACCGACCTCACCTGGGGAACGCCAATAGGCTTTCCACCCTTCGGCAAGCTGAAGATCCAACCCAAGCGAAAGCGTTGTCGCATTCGGCGGGACGGCATTTTCGACTGAAATGAGCCGCGCTTCAACGGCGATATTGGTATACGGCTCCGATACCTCCGCATACGAAAGGGACGCCCAGAAGACGCTCAGGAGGGTCAGTGCAATTCGCCGGATGGCAGACATCATTTGAGGTCTCTTTCGGATCATCAGAGCATGGCTTTGATATACCTCTCGCGCGCTGATGCAGAGGTAAGAAATGTATCAAAATGTCAGGTAAGTCCAGACGTCTAACGATCAAGTGATGGCATGGTGAGGGTCCCTGTGTTTGTCCCGGCGCTGCGGTCATCAGGGACACCGATCCATTGGATGAAAATCCGTCACCGTTCTCAGGTGTCAGATAACGACCGGGTCCTGCGTTTCCACAGGATCTCGATTGCCTCGGAGACATGCGGATCGCCGATGCTGTCATCTCCGGCCGCAACCCTGTCTGACGTCAGACAGCCGAACGACAAACGTATCAAGCAAGGCCAACACAACCCTGACATTTACCTCTTTGACCAACGCTGCGCCAAACTCAGACGAGATAGAGTTGCTCTTGGTGGCCGATGTCCGTCGTGGTCCTGGATTTACACTTTCTACGAATGTCATTTCGGCGACTGTGGATGATGCGCCTGCGAAGGTTTTTACCTATGATGAGCTTCGCGCAGCCGAAATTAGGTCACGCAATATGGCGCTTTTCGCGACAGCTCTCGGTGGTGCGGCACAGGCAATGAGCGCCTCTCAGCCTCAAACCACAACAGGTACTTTCAATAGCTACGGTGGTGGCATGGGTACCTTTACAAGCACCACCTACAATCCGTCACAGGCAGCGATGGCATCAGCAGCCGCATCTGCAAATACCAGCGCCCAGATTGACAGCATTTCCTCAAATTCTGAGCAGAGACTTTCGGCACTGCAGAACAGCTATCTTAAGCCAACTACGATGAATCGTGGGACAAGGTACGGTGGAGTCGTCCGTATCGCAGCACCAAGGCTACAAGCGGACAGCTCGCAGACTATCGAGGTGTCAGTGAGACTTGGATCTGATGTTCATTCATTTCAGTTGCTAAGAACTTTTGACCCTACAAATTAGTAGTAACTGAACCTTACGTAGCGAGAACAACCGAATCAGCCGTTCTTGCAAGAAAGCTCAGTCCGCTTTGGTAGTGAGGTTTTCTTCTATCACTCACTTTCT
>NZ_JBELFI010000063.1:0-3319 GCF_042093035.1 Yoonia sp.
ATGGCGTTGCGCGACGGCGTCATTGCGCCAACGATTGGTTATGAAGAACCTGATCCGGAATGCGCGCTCGATATCGTGCCAAATGTCGCCCGCGATGCGCAGGTGGATGTGGCTCTGTCAAACGCATTTGCATTTGGCGGGCTGAATGCGGTGCTAGCGCTGCGCAGGCACCCGGCCTGATTAGCGCGCTGAAAGCGCCTCAAAACCCGCAGTAAATCCCAAAAGCGAGATATCAAGTACGACATTGCGATCAGGGGCGGCCGCAGGCACGATCCGGATAGCGGCACTGATACCGCGCTTCATTTCATCCATTTCCGCCTGCGTGAATCCAATCCGCGCGACGCAGCCGGCCGCGTTGCAGGAACTGAACGGATAGACACGGGCGTTTTGCCCATCGACGGCCATCGTCAACTGCTCGGTCAAGAGCGTTTCAAGGGGTACGACAATCGTGGCACCTGCGGCCGCCGGACCATCGCTGGCAAGGGCAAAGATGCTGAACTCGGACACGGGCGCGCCATCGGCACTATAGAGCAATTGATATAGGCTGCACTGATCTTGCTGGCCTTCGGGGGCGGTAATGCAGCGGATTGACCAATCTCCGTATTCTTCGGCGACATAACCTGTGCCGACGGCGCGGGCTTCCGCCGTGGCCTCTTGGGAAAGGACAGTTTGTGTTTGCGCAAGCAAAGCGGCCAAGAAAAGGGAAGTGAAAATACGTTTCATCTGCTGAGACCTCGATTTCTTTTTCCCGTCAGCTAACACGCAGCGGTGGGATTGTCAGGGGGGAATGCGAGCGATGCCGTGTCTTTGCGCGCACATTTCTGAGAGCCCGCCACAGAAAAAGGGCCCTAGTGGCTAGGACCCTTTTCTGTTCTCCCTATCGGACTTGGCCGACTTATTACGCGCACGCTACGCAAAGCCAGATCAACCGTCAACTGCAAATTCATAAAGATATGGTGATGATTTGGCATCCCCACAGGGGTCAAAAAAATGCCGTGCCCAAAGGCACGGCAAGTCCAACAGGGAGGTATGTGTCCCCCATCGCAACAACGAAAGGGACACATTCTTTATGCTGGCACGAAAAGGTTAAGAATGTATCTTGATCGGGACAATGAATAAGGAAATCTCAGATGCCCGAAAATATCTTCATTGGTGGCGGCGCGGAAAACTACGGCGCCCCCCAGGTCCTGCTTTTGGATAAAGCCAACCGACATGGATTGATCGCAGGGGCCACAGGGACCGGCAAAACCGTTACCTTGCAGATCATGGCAGAGGGGTTCTCTGCCGCGGGTGTGCCGGTGTTTTTGTCTGACGTGAAGGGTGATTTGTCCGGCTTGGCGGTTGGCGGGACGGCTGAATTCAAGCTGCATGAGCCTTTCATGTCGCGCGCGCGAACCATTGGCCTTGATCTGCAATACGACAAGTTTCCGGTCACCTTTTGGGATCTGTTTGGCGAGAAAGGTCACCCTATTCGCGCTACGGTCGCTGAGATGGGCCCGCTCTTGCTGGCCCGCTTGATGGACCTGACGGATGTGCAGGAGGGTGTGCTCAACGTGGCCTTCCGCGTGGCGGACGAGGAAGGACTGCCGCTTCTGGATCTCAAGGATTTGCAGTCCCTGCTTGTTTGGGTTGGCCAAAACGCAAAAGACCTGTCTTTGCGATACGGCAATGTGGCGTCATCTTCCATCGGAGCAATCCAACGCCAACTTCTGGTGCTCGAAAATCAGGGCGGCACCGCGCTTTTTGGTGAACCCGCGCTTGATTTGGCAGACATGATGCGCACCCGCGATGGGCGCGGTGAGATCAATATCCTTGCCGCAGATCAGTTGATGGGCAGCCCAAGGCTTTATGCGACCTTCCTGCTGTGGCTTTTGTCGGAACTTTTTGAGGAACTCCCGGAGGTCGGCAACCCCGATAAACCGAAGCTTGTGTTCTTCTTTGATGAGGCGCATCTGCTCTTTGATGGGGCGCCCAAGGCCTTGGTCGATAAGGTCGAGCAGGTGGCGCGTTTGATCCGGTCCAAGGGCGTGGGCGTCTATTTCGTGACCCAAAATCCCGGCGATATCCCTGAGGACGTGTTGGGCCAATTGGGCAACCGCGTGCAACACGCGCTGCGGGCGTTTACCGCCAAGGACCGCAAAGAGCTAAAAACCGCCGCCGAAACCTACCGCGATAACCCGACGTTTGAGACCGCGCAGGCGATCCAAGAAGTCGGCACCGGCGAGGCCGTGACATCCTTCCTTGATCGCAAAGGCATCCCGATGATGGTCGAACGGACATTGATCCGGCCACCGTCATCGCAGCTTGGCCCGATTGATGAAACCGCGCGCAAGGCGATCATGCAGGCCTCAGATATGGCTGGGAAATACGACAAGACCATGGATCGCGATAGCGCGTTTGAAATGCTGACCAAGCGCGCTGACAAAGCCGCGGAAGCGGCGGCTGAGGCGGAGGCTGAAGAGGAGCGCCTGGAAGAGAAAGAGCGCGAATTCAGGGCTGCACGGCGCTACAATGGCAAGCAATCGGGGCGGTCAACATCGCGACGGTCGTCGTCGGATACCAGCTTTGGTGGTGCGATTGCCTCTGCTGTTGTGAAAGAACTGAAAGGCACGACGGGACGGCGCATTGTGCGCGGCATTTTGGGTGGCCTCTTTAAGGGGCGTTGATACGCAGGGTCGCGCCTGACCCTGGGTGGGTGCAAAGCGCTCTCCCGTGGGGAGGGTCGCGCGCGGCCCGGCCTATCGACCGGGCCAGACATTGCCTTAGAGCTTGCGTATCTTCAACGTCGCCAAGCGGTTCTCATCCTTGCTGAGCACCTCAAAGCGGAACCCGTGGAATGAGAAAACCTGCGCCTCAAGCGGGATCATCTGCGCTTCGTGAATGACCAGACCAGCGACGGTGTTGGCTTCATCATCAGGCAGGTTCCAGTCATGCGCGCGGTTGAGATCGCGGATCGTCATGGCCCCATCGACGATATAGGCCCCATCTTCGGTCGCCGCGATTTGATCTTCCTCGTGGTCGTCAAATTCATCGGCGATCTCACCCACGATTTCCTCAAGAATGTCCTCAAGCGTAATCAGACCCTGCAACGCGCCATATTCATCCACCACCAAGGCAAAATGCGTCTTGCGCTTGAGAAAGTTGCGCATCTGGTCATCAAGCGTTGTGGTTTCGGGCACAAAATAGGGCGGCATCGCGACTTTCATCACGTCGAAGGCCGCCAAACCACGCGCATCGTCTTCGCCACCCCCCAGCAGCTTGTGCATGGCGCGCAGCAGGTCTTTGGCGTGGATCACCCCGACGATGTTCTCCGGCTCAC
>NZ_JBELFI010000063.1:3329-14615 GCF_042093035.1 Yoonia sp.
GGGGCTTTGCAGGATCTGGGTCAGGATATCCTGCGGCGGCAAATCCGCATCCAGCATTTCAATGCCGGAACGGTGCAACATGATTTCCTCTACCGCCCGCTCGTTCAGGTCAAGCGCGCCCAACATCCGGTCGCGGTCTTCCTTTTCGACCAGCCCCTCGGAGTGGCCCAATTGCAGCGCACCGGCGATTTCCTCGCGGACGGCCAGAATGTTGCTGTCAGGGTCGGTACGCACGCCAAAGACAAAAAGCACACCGCGCACCAGATACCGCACGGCGGCAACCACGGGCGAGAAAAGGAACACCACAATACTGATCGGGCGCGCCACGCGCGATGCGACAGCTTCGGGGTACGTGATCGCAAGTGTCTTGGGCAGGACCTCGGCAAAGATCAGCACCAGCAGCGTCATAATCAACGTCGCCGCTGCCACACCGTTTTGCCCGAAGAGCTTTGTCAGCACGGCAGTTGCCAGCGATGTTGCAAGAATGTTCACAACGTTATTGCCCAGCAAAACCGACCCGATGAGGCGCTCATTGTCCTCGGTCACCTCAAGCGCCTTTACAGCCCCCTTGGACCCCTTGTCCGACAACGACCGCAACTTGCCGCGTGACGCAGCCGTCAGCGCTGTCTCAGAGCCAGAGAAGAAGGCTGATGCGACCAGCAGTAGAAGGATCGCGCCGGAAGTGATCCAGAAGGCGGCGTCGAGGGATGCGGTGTCCATGAGGGCTTTCAAACAATAATCATGCAAATATGTAGGGGTTACGGGCCAGCTTCAAGTCTTGGCAGATTTTGCCAGCGGATGGTGATCCAAAACCAACGCTTTGAGCCGCTCGTCCAGCACATGAGTGTAAATCTCGGTGGTGGCAACATCTGCGTGCCCGAGCAGCGTCTGGATCGACCGCAAATCGGCGCCGCCAGCAAGCAGGTGGGTTGCAAAGGCATGGCGCAATGTGTGCGGTGTGACCTTGGCAGGTGACACCCCGCCCGCTGCGGCAAATTCCTTGATAAGCCCGAAAAACCGATGGCGCGTCAAATGTCCCAGTTTGCCGTGCGACGGGAACAGAAACTTCGACGGCGGCACGCCCCTGGCGCGCGCGGCCTCTTCTTTTGCGTCGCGTGACGTCAGATAGGCTGCCAAAGCATCGCGCGCGGGGGGGGACAGGGGCACCAGCCGTTCCTTACCGCCTTTGCCGCGCACCAAAAGCATTCGTGGATCGCCACGTGCGGCAGAGACCGGTAAGCTGACCAGTTCGGTCACCCGCATTCCGGTGGCATAAAGCAATTCCATCAAGCAGCCGTTGCGCAGCGCTTGCTTGGGCGTGGTATGGGCGGCCTTGAGCAGTCGGTCGACCTCGGCAATGTCCAGAGTCTTGGGCAGGCGCTGCGCGCGTCCGGGGCCTTTGATCTGGATGGCCGGATTGTCATCGCGCCAGCCTTCTTCGAACGCAAAGCGAAAGATCTGCTTGATCGCGGACAACCTGCGCGCGCGCGTCGATTTCGCCAAGCCTTCGGCTTCGCAATCAATCAGGTAGCCTTCGATATGGCTGCGTTCTGTAGTCTCAAAATTCAGGCCCTTTTCGGCAAGCCATGCCGAAAACCCCTGCAAGTCGCGGGCGTAGGCCAGTTGGGTATTCGTCGCAGCATCCAGTTCCGCGGCCTGCGCTTCCAGAAATGTCTGGATCCGGCGTGGCATGGAGTGTGTCATGCGCCCCGATCCAGCAACAGCAGTTGTAGCGAAGCACGGCGTGCCAGGTCATCCAGCCCAACCGCGCGCAAAACCGCGAGCGCATCAGTAACGGCCCTCAGATCGCCCTGCGCACCCGCGTCAAACAATGCGATTGCCCGCAACAGCGCCTCACCGGTTTTTCCTTCATCCAATAATGTTTGCATCATTTCGGGCAGCGGGGCACCTTCAAATGCGGCCTGAATTGCTTCTTGGGTCTGGGTACGGGATTCGGCAGGTCTGCTACGGGCCAGTGTCGTCAGGAAGGGATCAAAATCCACGTCCGTCAGGGCCGCCGTCAACGCCACGTCGCGGTAAGCCGGCGACAATAGTCCGATTTCAAAGGCGATGCGCGCCGGTTGTCCCGCAAGTGGCACTTCCTGCAGGAGTCCCCCATAGAGTTTGGCAAACTGGATTTCGGTGCGCGCGGCTTTCATCGCACCCCACGCATCGATCAGCGTCTGCCCAATCGCGGCCGGATCATCGTCCTTCATCGCCGTATCAAAACGCTGGATCGCGGCCGCCCGATCCCAAATACCGCCAGACGCCGCAGGCGTGCGTGCCGTATAATGCTTGAGCAGCACGTTTTCCGACACCGCCCCTTGGCGCGCCAGCCGCTCAGAGGCCTCAAGCTGCGCTTTCCAAGCGGTCGTAAACCGCAAATCGGCGTGTGAAAAGGCGAGTGGCAGATTGGCCGTGATGAGCGGCTCTCCAATCGCTTCATGCATGCGGAATGTCAGCGGGCTGACGCGGTCAGGGGACAACAGGAAGGGTTCGCCTTCGAACAGTTCAGGGTCCAGAAAACGGGCGAGCAGCGCCTCCTCAGCTTCGGTGATATCGCCAAGAATGCGGTGGACATTCAACGTCAGCGCGGCGGCGTTCCAATCGCCATTGCGCGCAAGACAGAAAATGCGCGCAGGATGGGTTGGCGCAATGGAGGGTGTTTCGAGCATGACCTCGCAGGCGTCATCCTCGGTCCCGGTCAGCAAGGCCACGTCAAACCAGCGCCGAAACAGCTCCGGTGTATCGGGTGCGGCTTGTTCGATCAATGATTTGGCAGGTTCCAACGCACCCAAATCCAAGAGCTTGTCGACCCGCGCCAGAAAAAGCGCGCCATCGGTGCCGGCATTGCGCGGTGGGTCCGCCTCTGCCAGCATCAGGACCTTGAGGAAATCCTGCAATGCGGGCAGGCTGTCCATCCGTTCGGCGCGCACCAGATCAACCAGCACGTCTTCGTCGCTGGCCGCCCAAATTTCGCGCGTCAGCCCCGAGCGGGTGGGCGGCAAAAGGCCGATGGGATCTTTGGAAAGCCTTCCGAGCGCAGATACGGTCACATCTGGCGGTTGCGCATTGGTTGCAATCGGTGGCTCCATCGGTGCCAGCGTCACACTGCGCGACAGCCATTCGATTGCCGAAAGCGGCTCAAATGACGTGTCTTCCTGCGCTGACACAGCCGCGCCTGCGACGCAGAAGGCTGCGGCAATCGCCTTAGTTTGTGTCCAGCGTAACAGGCTGCGTTACCTCTTGAGACGGTGCCGCGAAATCGGCAGGAAAAAACAGTGGGCCGACATAGGCGTAAGCCACAAACCCACCTCCCGCGAGGATGATGAGAAACAATAGTGCCTTAATCAACCGCCACATGACACGCCCCAATTCGTTATTCTGCTCGATATATGTGGGTTCTTTCCCACGGATTAAAGGGATTATATATGGCCTTTCGCGCAAGATCACGGCATTCATTGATTAAATTCCGGGTTCGGCGCGCATTGGCCGAAAAAGAAGGGCACAAAAGGCGATGTCAGAGGGGCAACATTACCAATTGAAACGCACAGTGGTGTTTGTCGGTATGATGGGTTCCGGCAAGACGGCCATTGGGCGGGCCTTGGCATTGCGGTTGGGGGTGCCTTTCGTGGACAGCGACACGGCCATCGAAGAAGCTGCGGCCGCCACGATCCCTGAAATCTTCGCCCACGACGGTGAGTCGTTCTTTCGCAAACGCGAGGCCGAAGTACTGGAGCGTTTGCTCTCTGGTCCACCGGGGGTCGTCTCCACCGGGGGAGGGGCATTTCTGGCGGCTGGCAATCGTGACATGATTGTCGAACACGGTGTGGGGGTATGGCTGGATGCCAGCCTTGAGACACTCTGGGAACGTGTGCGCCACAAAGACACGCGACCTTTACTGCGCACGGCCGATCCCAAGGCCACCCTGACCCAGATATTCCATGATCGCAGCCCGATCTATGCTCTGGCAGGTTTGCATATTTCAATTGATGCCGAGGCCAGCATTCCCGAAACCACGCAGTCGGTGATCGACCGGCTGGCCACACGCCCCGATATTCTGGAGACCACCTAAGATGACTGCTCAAGTCCATGTTGACCTGCCGGGACGCGCTTATGATATCGAAATCGGTCCGGGGGTTCTGGCGCAGACCGGTGACAGGATTGCGGCAATGGGTGGGCGCAGGCACGTCTGTATTTTGACCGATGAAAATGTGGCAGCATTGCACTTGTCACACCTGCGAGAGGCGCTTGCGGGTGCCGGACTTGCGTCGCAGGCGCTTGCCTTGCCAGCCGGGGAAGCCACAAAATGCTGGGCGCAGCTTGAGCGGTCGGTCGAATGGTTGCTGGCCCAAAAGGTGGAGCGTGGTGACATCGTCATTGCGTTTGGCGGGGGTGTGATTGGGGATCTGGCCGGGTTTGCTGCCGCAATCCTGCGCCGCGGGGTGCGCTTTGTGCAAATTCCGACCTCACTTCTGGCGCAGGTTGATAGCTCTGTCGGGGGTAAGACCGGAATCAATTCGCCCAGTGGCAAAAACCTGATCGGGGCGTTTCATCAGCCCAGTCTGGTGCTTGCGGATACGGCCCTTTTGGGCACGTTGCCACAGCGGGATTTTTTGGCTGGTTACGGCGAAGTTGTGAAATACGGACTACTTGGGGATGCGGATTTCTTTGACTGGCTTGAGGCCCATGGCCCTGCAATGGCCGCCGGTGACATGGATGCGCGGGTACGTGCGGTCACGCGGTCGTGCCAGATGAAAGCCGATATCGTGCAGCGTGATGAGACTGAGCAGGGCGACCGCGCATTGCTGAACCTTGGGCATACGTTTTGTCATGCGCTAGAGGCGGCGACCGGTTATTCGGACCGCCTGCTACATGGCGAAGGTGTTGCGATTGGCTGTGCGCTGGCCTTTGAATTGTCTGCGCGTTTGGGACTTTGCAGTCAGGAAGACCCTAGCCGCCTGCGGGCGCATTTGCGCGATATGGGCATGAAGGTTGATATCCTCGACATTGCGGGGGAATTGCCAGATGCCGAAGGGTTGCTTGCGCTGATGGGGCAAGACAAGAAGGTGTTAGACGGTCAGCTGCGCTTCATCCTCGCGCGTGGGATCGGGGATGCGTTTATCACCTCGGATGTTCCCAAAGAGGCGGTATTGAATGTTTTGGGCGACGCTTTACCGGCCTGAACGTTGCGTCCGTGGTGGTTCATGGAGCCTCCGGCGGGAGTTTTTTTGGCCAAGATGAAGCGGGACGTGGCGTCAGACAGGGTGGGTCAGTCTTCGGGTGGGTCAAGGAGGTTGATGCCGTGCTTGCTGGCAAATCGCAAAAACAGCGGAGTTTCGATCACGAATAGGGTGACAACCGTAAAGACTGCCCAGTTCACCTCAAAGAACACCAAAGTGAAGCCGACGCCCGTGTCCCAGAACAATGCCCCAGCAACACCAATTGCGAGGGCTGACAGCACAAGATCAATTGCCATAATCCGATTGCGTGTTTTTTGTGCGAGGCTGGGATAAATCCCTAAATACGCAACGCCCAGAATGACGCCATTCAGGATAAGAACCTGCACTTCAGGCGAGAATTGCATCGGGTTTAGAACGGGATTTCGTCGTCCATATCGCCGCCGCCCGAAGGTGCGCCACCACCGCCACCGCCGCCGTATGACCCGCCACCGCCACCGCCGTAAGATCCACTGTCATTGCCGCCGGCATAGCCCCCGCCCCCGCCTTCGCTATTGCGACCGTCGAGCATTGTAAGGGTGCCGTCAAAGCCGTTCAGGACAACTTCTGTTGAATAACGGTCCTGTCCGGACTGGTCCTGCCATTTGCGGGTCTGCAACTTGCCCTCAATATAAACCTTGGAGCCTTTGCGCAGATATTGCTCTGCAATGCGCACCAGGCCCTCCTGGAAGATCGCAACGCTGTGCCACTCAGTCTTTTCGCGACGCTCACCGGTGTTTTTGTCTTTCCAGTTCTCAGATGTCGCGATCCGCAGGTTGCAGACTTTGCCGCCGTTTTGGAATGTCCGAACCTCCGGGTCTGCGCCCAGATTGCCGATAAGGATAACTTTGTTCACTGATCCGGCCATTGCGGTATCTCCCTCGATTCTGATTTGCACTTTTGTGACAGACACGGGATGCCGCAACAAGGTTAACGGGCTATGAAAAGCGCCAAGTTCGGCGGTTCGGGGGATCTGCGCTAGATTGTCGATAGTGAATAAGTGAGGATCGCGCGAAGTAGCGCGTGGAATTATCCTGCTCTTCGTTTTGCGTGCTTCCCCGCGGGTCGTGCACGCCCAAGAGCAGGTTTCGGCGATTTCGCATTCAGAACAACTGCCCGGTTAAACGACTATTCCTGACGGGCGCGCCGCGACGCAACCGTGTTTCGCCTTTTTTCGAGACGCAGAGCTATGTGACGACGATTTTGGGAATTTGACGATCATCCCGTTTGGGAGATGATCGCGATGCCTCCGGCGGGAGTTATTCGGCCAAGATGAAGATCACTCGGCTGCAATCTGGATCACTGGCTCCATGTCTGCCAGATCAGCGTCGCTGAGATGGCATTTGATCTGGTGGCCTTCCGCCAGTAGGCGCACCGGGGGGACTTCTTTTTCGCAAAGCCCGCCGGCCACTTTGGATTTCCAGTTGCACCGGGTCTGGAACGGGCAGCCGCTGGGTGGGTTCATCGCCGATGGGATGTCGCCTTCCAGCACGATGTGCTTTTTCTTCACGCTTGTATCGGCGATTGGCACCGCGGAGAGCAACGCTTCTGTGTAGGGATGATATGGTGGTGAGAACACCTGATCGGTACTGCCCAGTTCTACCACATGGCCCAGATACATCACCATCACCCGGTCCGACAGGTAGCGCACAATCGACAGATCGTGGCTGATGAAAAGTAGCGTCGTTTTATGTTCGCGCTGGATTTCCATCAGCAGGTCCGTCACAGCCGCCTGCACCGACACATCGAGCGCTGAGACAGGTTCATCCGCCACAACGATCCGCGCATCGCCCGCAAAGGCCCGTGCGATGCCCACACGTTGCTTCTGCCCACCCGAAAGCTGTCGTGGCATCCGGTCTGCAAAGGCGCGTGGCAGTTTGACCAGATCGAGCAGGTTCAACATCCGCTCGCGGCGTTCGTTATCATTTGCGCCGATGCCAAAGATTTCTAGCGCGCGCATGATTTGCCGCCCGACCGTCATAGATGGGTTCAGTGTGTCAAAGGGGTTCTGGAAAACCATCTGGATGTCGGCCACGGTTTTTGTATCGCGGTTTTCGATGGGCGTGTTTCCGATGGATTTGTTATCCAGCAGGATTTCGCCTTCGGTCGCCGTTTCCAGCCCCATCAGCACTTTCGCAAAAGTCGATTTGCCGCAGCCGGATTCGCCCACAATCGCCAGCGTTTCGCTTTCGCGCGCCTCAAAGCTGAGTGTTTCATTGGCTTTGACGACTTTCGTGTCACCGCCGCCAAAGAGCGCGTTCGCCGCGACCTCGTAGTATTTCTTGAGGTTGTCCATTTTCAAGACAACTTGCCCCGGTTCGGGCTTTTCCTTCTTTTCGCCCAATTGGATCGGCGCGTTCCAGTCGATTTCCTTGAATTTCAGGCAGCGCGATTGGTGGCGGTCGTTGCCCGGCACAGGTTCCATCGGGATGAAACCCGCATCACAGCGGCCCGCTTCGAAATAGTCGCAGCGCGGTCCGAAGTTACAACCCTGGGGCCGTTCATGTGGGAGAGGGAAGTTGCCTGGGATCGCCACCAAAGGTCGCGCGTTCTTGTCCGCACCCGGCAGCGGGATCGATCGGAAAAGCGCTTGGGTGTAAGGGTGCTGCATTTCGTCAAAGACGTCTTCGATGCTGCCCCTTTCGACTGCTTCGCCTGAATACATCACGCAGATGCGGTCGCAGGTTTCCAGCACCAGACCAAGGTTGTGGCTGATAAACAGCATCGAGGTGCCGTATTTCTTACCCAGGTCTTTGACCAGTTCCACAACGGCTGCTTCCACCGTCACGTCGAGCGCTGTTGTCGGCTCGTCAAGGATCAACAGGGAAGGCTTGGACATCAGCGCCATCGCGATCACGATCCGTTGTTGCTGACCGCCGGATAGTTGGTGTGGGTAGCTATTCAGCATCCGCTTCGGGTCGGGCAGTTTCACATCGGTGACAACTTCGAGCGCGCGCGCGTAAGCTTCTTTTTCGCCGACCCCTTCGTGGATCATCGGCACTTCCATCAGCTGTTTGCCGATGCGCATGGCCGGGTTCAATGACGCCATGGGTTCTTGATAGATCATCGCGATTTCAGAGCCGCGAATATCGCGCAGCTCTTCGGGTGTCATTTCATTGAGCTCACGCCCTTTGAACTTGATCGAGCCGCCAACGATGCGCCCGTTCACGCCGAGGTCTTGCATCACGCCAAGGGCCACGGTGGATTTACCGCAGCCGCTTTCGCCGACCAGACCCAGCGCCTCACCGGGCATCACGGTGGCCGAGAAATCCATCACGGCGGGGATTTCACGCAGGCGCGTGAAGAAGGAAATCGAAAGCTTATCAATTTCAAGGATAGGTTGTTCAGTCATGGTTTAATCCTTCAAGCTTTCTTCACGCAGGCCGTCGGCCAGCAGGTTGAGACCCAGAACGAGGCTCAGCAGTGCCATTGCCGGTGGCAGGGCAGGGTGTGCGTAGATCAACAACAGCTTGCGCCCTTCGTTGATGGTTGATCCCCAGTCAGGGCTTTCGGATGAAAGACCCAAGCCAAAGAAACCCAAAGTCCCCAGAAGGATTGTGGTGTATCCAATCCGCAGGCAGAAATCGACGATGAGCGGACCACGAGCGTTGGGCAGGATTTCCCATAGCATGATATACCATGCGCCTTCACCACGTGTTTGCGCGGCCGCCACATAGTCGCGTGTGCGCAGGTCCAGCGTCAGGCCGCGTACAATACGGAAAACCGTGGGTGCGTTCACAAAAACCACCGAGACAAAGACCACAAGGATCGAGATATCAAACAGGTCCATCCACGCAGGCAGGAAGTTGATGACTGTGCCTTGCTGATTGATAACTGACAGGTAGAGCCAGCCCAGGATACCCAAGACAGGGATCAGGATCGCGTTCCGCTTGGCCGGTTGCGTGTAGTAACGCGAATTCAACAATACCCCGAAGAAGATCAGCGGGAAGATGAACAAGAATGCAGCCATGTAGGATGGGATACCTGTCAGGACGATCTCTGGTGTGACCAGCAGATAGAACAGCAAGATCACGGGGAAAGCCAGGATCAGGTTTGCCACGAAGGACAACACAGTGTCGAGCTTGCCGCCGTAGAAGCCGGCAGGCAGGCCCAGTGTGATCCCGACCATGAACGCAAAGATCGTCGCCAATGGCGCAATTGAAATTACGAAAACTGACCCAGTGACAACGCGGCTGAAGATATCGCGCGCGAGGTTGTCACCACCCAGCAGGTAATGTGGGATCGCGCCTTCTGTGCCTTCTGGAACCGGAACGCCCGGCGTTTTGTTCTTCAGGCCGGAGACTTGGCTGAGATAATCATGGGTCAGGATCATGTCGAAAAGACCTACAAAGATAGCTGTGAAGACCCAGAACATCACCAAGCCGAAGCCGATCATACCGACGGTGCTGTCAAAGAGCTTGCCGTAAAGCCCAAGTTTGCGCTTGTACATGATCGAGAGCGTGTACAAGGCGATCAACGCAATCCAGACCGGTAGGAACCGTTTGGATATCTCGCCCAGAATGCCCGCGCTGCCATAAGGCATCACAAGCGGGACGATGATGTAGGCCACAACGACTGCGAGTGTTGCCAAGAATAAGTACTTCACGGCTGTCTCAGAGGCCCCCAATGCCCCACCGCGTGCTTGCAGCGTGCCATCGGGGTTGGATTGGAGTGTCATCGGGGCCGCGAACAGTCCCAAGACCATCTGTGCGACAACGGCGATGGTTAATAGGGCCACCAGAACTGTCAGTGCGGGGTTGAGGATCGTGCCGAGGCTACCGGTCCATGTCAAAGCTTCCATGTCCTGATCCTCCCTTTAAGAAATGCGAATGCGTGGGTTAAGGAACACATAGCCGATGTCAGAAATCAGCTGTGTAATCAGCACCACGAAGACGGAAATGATTGAGACACCAAGCAAAAGTTCAATGTCGTTATTGCCTGCGGCCTGCACCAGCACCCAGCCGAAGCCTTTGTAGTTAAACAAAGTCTCGACGATGACAACACCGTTCAACAGCCACGGGAATTGCAGCATGATGACCGTAAAAGGGGCAATCAATGCGTTGCGCAACGCGTGTTTGAGAACAATCTTGGGAAAGCTAACACCTTTCAGGCGTGCGGTCCGAATGTATTGCGCGGTCATGACTTCCGTCATCGAGGCCCGCGTCATCCTTGCGATATAGCCCATGCCGTAAAGGGCGATTGTGATGACCGGCAAAAAGAAGTTCTCAAAGGTGGCGTCATCCATCGCGGATGTGGCCGTCCCCTTGAACCATTGCATCCCGAATGTTGCGGTTGCAAAGACCGAAATAAAGACGACACCTGATACATATTCCGGCGTCGCGGTGGACACGATCGACACCGTCGAAAGGGAGCGGTCGGTGCGCGAGCCTTCACGCATGCCCGCCAGCACGCCGATAATCAACGCACCGGGGATCATTACCATCATCACCCAGAACATCAGTTTGCCCGTCAAACCAAGCCGTGTCGCCACGATCCCGCCGACGTCCTCCTTAAAGACTGTTGAATAGCCCCAATCACCTTGCAGGATGCCACAGAAAGTCGATGCGTCCTCCATTGCCTGCCCGGGTTCCTGACATCTGGCGCGGACGTCTCCGTCTGCGCCTTCGATGACGTAGCCGGGCAAAACACCAAGCCACTGACCGTATTTGACAGGCAGCGCCTGCGAATAGCCCCGATTTTCGAGCCAGCTTACGACAGCCTCGTCCGACATCCGGGCGTTGCCTTGGGTCTTGGCGAGTTTCTCGAGATTGGGTGATAGATTGGTCAGCCAGAACACGATAAATGTCAGGCACAGAGCCGTGAGGATCATAACCCCAAGGCGGCGCAGAATAAACAGTCCCATAAAGGCCCCTGTTGATGAGCTACGTCGGAACATTGTCCGACTTTACGTTTTATTGCGCTCTCTGGTTTGCCAAAGATCCGCAAAAGGCAGCAGAAAAGGGCCGCCCCCTTGCGGGAGCGGCCCCTGTTTTTGTGTCAGGCAGCGTAGCCGACTTTGTACATCTGTGGCAGGTACGCGATGTGCATATCCCAGCCCACAATGCCC
>NZ_JBELFI010000064.1:0-14549 GCF_042093035.1 Yoonia sp.
AAAGTCGGCAACGAAGGCGTCATCACTGTTGAAGAGAACAAAGGCCTCGAGACAGAAACAGACGTTGTTGAAGGGATGCAGTTCGACCGCGGTTATCTGTCGCCATACTTCGTCACCAACCCTGACAAGATGACAACAGAGCTCGAAGATGCAATCATCCTGCTGCACGAGAAGAAGCTTTCTTCGCTGCAACCAATGGTTCCACTGCTCGAATCCGTGATCCAGTCCGGCAAGCCACTTCTCATCATCGCTGAGGATGTCGAAGGCGAAGCACTGGCAACTCTGGTTGTGAACAAGCTGCGCGGTGGTCTGAAGATCGCTGCAGTGAAGGCACCGGGCTTCGGTGATCGTCGCAAGGCTATGCTGCAGGACATCGCGATCCTGACAGGTGGTCAGGTGATCTCTGATGATCTGGGCATGAAGCTTGAGAACGTCACAATCGACATGCTGGGTTCTGCCAAGCGCGTTTCCATTACCAAAGACGAAACAACAATCGTTGATGGCGCAGGCGACAAGGGTGAGATCGAAGCAAGAGTTACCCAGATCCGCGGTCAGGTTGAAGAAACCTCATCTGATTACGACCGTGAAAAGCTGCAAGAGCGCGTTGCCAAACTGGCAGGTGGTGTTGCCGTAATCCGCGTCGGCGGCATGTCTGAAGTCGAAGTAAAAGAGCGCAAGGACCGCGTTGACGATGCGCTGAACGCGACACGTGCTGCTGTGCAAGAAGGTGTTGTCGTCGGTGGTGGTGTTGCTCTGGTTCAAGCTGCCAAGGCACTTGATGGCATGACCGGTGCAAACGCTGACCAAAACGTCGGTATCGCAATCGTGCGTAAAGCCATCGAATCGCCACTGCGTCAGATCGCTGAAAACTCCGGTGTTGACGGGTCCGTTGTTGCGGGCAAGATCCGCGAAAGCAACGACAAGGCATTCGGCTTCAACGCGCAAACAGAAGAATATGGCGACATGTTCAAGTTTGGCGTGATTGACCCTGCAAAAGTTGTGCGCACTGCATTGCAGGACGCGGCCTCCGTTGCGGGTCTGCTTGTCACAACCGAAGCCATGGTCGCTGACAAGCCGTCAAAAGACGGTGGTGGCGCCGGTGGCGGTGGCATGCCTGACATGGGCGGCATGGGCGGCATGATGTAAGTCAGTCGCTGGTCTTTGGCGGGCGGTCCGTCCGTCAGAAGCTGATGCGTCACGTAATGAAGAAGGCGGTCCCGATCGGGACCGCCTTTTTTCGTGGTGGAGCCACATCATTGCTCTGAGCCATTGCAGACCTTTCCATTTGCCAGCATCCGGTATCAAATCGGCGCCAGGTTCCGAAAGGCAGACAATGAAACTTTTTGCGCTCGTCGCCCTGACCATGTGTGCCTTTGCCGCAAACTCTGTGCTGAACCGGATTGGTGTGGCTTTGCAGGGCATGGACCCGCTTGATTTCGCCACCGTGCGAACGGCTGCCGGGGCCGCGATGCTGTGGGGATTGATCGCAACACGCAGCGCCCCGCAACCGCCTGTTCTGCACGCCAAGCGATTTGCCGGTGCTGCGGCTCTCGCTGTTTATATGATCGGGTTTTCATGGGCCTACATCACCCTTGATGCGGGTCTTGGGGCGCTGATCCTTTTTGGAGTCCTGCAAATCGTTGTTTTCGGTTGGGCTGTGATGGAAGGCGGAAAAATCCCGCTTTTGCGCTGGATCGGCGCAGGCATCGCGCTGACTGGCCTTTTTGTTCTGCTGTGGCCCGGCGGTGATGCAAGCGTTCCGTTTGGTGGGGCGGTTGCGATGACAATCGCAGGCATTGGCTGGGCCGCCTATACGCTTTTGGGGCGGGCAGAGGCTGATCCGCTCGGCGCGACGGCGGGTAATTTCCTGCTATGCCTGCCTTTGGTGGCCCTTGCGCTGATCGCAACTGGCATCGGAACGATGCCCCTTGGCGGCATTATCACAGCCATCATCGCAGGGGCGCTCACATCGGGGGTTGGCTACGCCATGTGGTACCGCGCCCTGCCCTCGCTTCCGACCACTGTTGCGGGCATTGCGCAGCTCAGCGTGCCCGTCATTGCCGTAACCGCGGGTGTGGTTTTTCTGAACGAGCCGCTGACACTCCGCCTGATCGTTGCAGGGGCGCTCGTACTCGGAGGGATTGCTGTTTCGTTGATGGCGCGACGTTAGGTTTCTGTGGACAGGGGGGTTTTGTCAGCGCGCGTGAATGCTACCTTATAGGCATGAAATTGCTATGGGCCATACTTATGGGACTTTCTGCGACCAGTGCTGCAGCAGCGCCGGAGCAGGAATGCGTCGTCCTCCTGCATGGCCTGGCGCGGACGGAGATTTCGCTGACCCCGATGCAATTGGTCCTTGAAGACGCGGGATACTACGTCGTGAACCGCGGATACCCGTCCACCACGGAAACGATCGAGACTCTGGTCGATGAATATATCGCTGATGATGTGGCTGCATGTGGCGATCGCACCGTCAATTTCGTCACCCATTCGATGGGCGGTATTCTGGCCCGCGCATGGCTGACAAACAATCGCCCCGTGAAAATGGGCCGCGTTGTCATGCTGGGACCGCCGAATGCCGGTTCTGAGTTGGTGGATTTGTTCGGTGATCTTGAACCGTTTCAATGGATCAACGGACCTGCGGGCCTGCAATTGGGCACCGAGGAAGACAGCCTGCCCAACAGTCTTGAATTGCTGCCCTATGAAATCGGCATCATTGCGGGCAACCGGACCCTCAATCCGGTCTATTCGAGCCTGATTGACGGGCCCGATGACGGCAAGGTTTCGGTGGAATCCACAAAACTTTCGGAAATGAAGGATCACATCGTCTTGCCGGTCACGCACACGTTTATGATGAACAACCCGCTTGTGATCGAAGAAGTGCTCGTCTTCCTGCGCGAAGGCAACTTTGACGCAACGTTGAGCCTGACTGACGTGCTTTTTGGTGAAGACAGCAACGACTAGGCGGGTTTTACAATCCGGTTCACGTGACCCATCTTGCGGCCCGCTTTGACGTCGGCTTTGCCGTAGAGGTGAATAGCGGCATCCGTCTTGGCCAGGGCTGGCACCCGGTCCACATCTTCGCCGATCAGGTTTTCCATGACCACATCTGCGTGGCGTGATCCATCGCCCAACGGCCAGCCAGAGACAGCACGAATATGCTGTTCAAACTGGCAGATGCTGCATCCGTTTTGCGTCCAATGGCCGGAATTATGCACCCGTGGCGCGATTTCATTCACGATCAATCCGGCGCGGGTGACGAAAAGCTCAACCCCCATCACGCCGACATAATCAAGGGCGTTTAGTATACGCGCGGCAATCAGCACGGCATCGGTGCGCTGGTTGGGCGTCAATCGCGCAGGCACAGTGGTTGAGCGCAGGATACCGGCCTCATGCACGTTTTCACCCGGGTCGTAACATGCCACCGCCCCGTCAGGCGCACGTGCCCCGATAACGGAAACCTCGTGGCTGAAATCAACGAAGCCCTCCAAAATTGCCGGCGCGCCCGCCATATCGCCAAACGCCGACTGCACCGCATCAGGCGTCATGATCCGGGCTTGCCCCTTGCCATCATAGCCGAACCGACGGGTTTTCAGGATTGCAGGCGTGCCGATTGCCGCAATGGCCGCATCAAGATCATCGGCTGAGCTGACATCTGCAAATGGGGCGGTCTGCAAACCAAGAGCCTTCAAAAACTGCTTCTCTGCAAGGCGGTCCTGACTGGTCGCCAGAGCCTGCCTGCCGGGGTAGATCGGTACCAGTTTTTCAAGCAAATCAAGCGCGCTTGTCGGGATGTTTTCGAATTCAAAGGTGATGACATCGACGCTTTGCCCGAAAGCGGTCAAAGCGGCTTCATCTTCGTAGCTGGCAGTCGTCACCTGATGCGCAACATCACCTGCTGGCGCGGCTGCGCCGGGCTCAAAGATATGGGTTTTCAGGCCCAATCGCGCGGCCGCGACAGACAACATACGACCCAACTGACCGCCCCCCAAGATCCCGATGGTCGCACCGACAGGAAGCAGATTAGTCATCCGAAGGCTCATCTGGAATGGCGGCACTCAAATCAAGTCGCCATTGGTCGAGACGGGCCGCCAGGTCAGGGTCTTGCAAGGCCAGAATACTTGCCGCCATTAACCCGCCATTCTTGGCACCTGCCGCACCGATTGCCATCGTCGCCACGGGAAATCCACGCGGCATTTGCAGGATGGAATAGAGGCTATCGACCCCAGAAAGTGCATTGGTTTGAACCGGAACACCAACGACAGGCACACGGGTTTTAGAGGCCATCATGCCGGGCAAATGCGCAGCACCCCCTGCCCCTGCGATAATGACTTGAAGGCCACGATCGACGGCCGTCTTGCCGTACGCCCACAGACGATCCGGCGTGCGGTGGGCCGAGACGATCTTTGTCTCATAGGGCACGCCCAATTCATCAAGCACATCAGCCGCTTCGCGCATTGTCGCCCAGTCAGACTGGCTGCCCATGATAATGCCAACAAGGGGTGTGGTCATATCGTTGTCCCATCGCATTCAGAAAGCGGCACTATAGCCAAGGCGCAAGCCACGGCAATGCCGTCAGGCAATAATATCCGGCAGAATACGGTCTTGCAGTTGGGTGATGCGGTCTTTCAACGCCAGCTTTTGCTTTTTCAACCGCTTGATGGTGAGCATATCCGATGATCCGCGCTCTTGCAGGGCAGCAATCGCGTCATCAAGGTCGCGGTGTTCCTGGCGCAAGACCTCAAGCTTCACCCGCAACACGTCGCGCTCGTTCATTTCGGCAGAAGAGTTCATGAAAGAAACGTCCAGAATAAGCGTTGCGTCGATGGATCCCCGGTGGGAGCCTTGCAAGAACCTAATACGTCCTCTTGATCAATGCACCCTCCGGCCCCATATTTTTATGCAAGGTCGCCGTAAACGGGGCCGCAACCGACAGTCGCTTCGAAAAGGACATGTCTTATGACAAAACTGGCTTTGGGGACGCATCCGTTCCTACTGGGATTTGAACAGCTGGAACGGCTGGTCGAACGGACCGCGAAAAGCGGCAACGAAGGGTACCCGCCCTACAATATTGAACAAACGTCCGAGAATTCATACCGCATCACGCTTGCCGTTGCTGGTTTCGCGGAAGGTGATTTGGCGATCACGGTCGAAGACAGCTCGCTGGTCATTCGTGGGCGCCAGACAGACGACGGCGATGGGCGCATTTTCCTGCACCGCGGGATCGCCGCGCGCCAGTTTCAACGGTCTTTCGTTTTGGCCGATGGCGTCGATGTTGGCCAGGCGGTGATTGAAAACGGTTTGCTGCACGTCGATCTGACGCGCGCGGTGCCCGAGCGGGTCATCCAGACAATCAACATCAAGAAAGGGTAGATCATGGATACGAAATTCGATTTCGCTGCACTGGAGCAAAACATCGTCTACGTGAAACCCATTCTCGTGACCGAACTGCCCGACGAGGTGCGCAAGCAAGTTGGCGATATGTCAGAGGTCTACGCCGTGCACAATGCAGCGGGCGAACAGCTCGCTCTGGTTGCCGACCGCAAAATGGCGTTTCACCTTGCGCGCGAAAACAACATGGAGCCTGTGACCGTGCATTAAAGTGGACGGGGGCTTGTTTTGACGCGCCTAAGAAATTCGCAATACTATCGTCTCGGTATCAAGAGCCATACCGAATACCGAAAACGGGCATGCAGTGCGCGTCGCGATGACGGTCGGCGTCAGATCACATCGAGACTAATTCAGTTGAATCAAGAAGACTGAATCCAGGCAAACGCCCATTTGAACTTCATGGATTTTTCTCTGAGCCAGACTGACATCCTTCCAGTCGAATTCCAATCAGGTCCTATCCTAGCAAGCATATCGGGCTTCGCTCTAGGTCGATGGAAGCAGCGCTGAGTTTTCATTTGTTCAGAAACGCAACGCCATCTAAGCAAGACTACGCCTTAATCAACCCCATGCTCTCAAGCTTCAGGATCACCTGATGCGCGCAGTTGTCAACTTCAACGCTCTCGGTTTCTAGTCGGAGTTCAGGGCTATCAGGCACATCATAAGGGTCAGAAATACCCGTGAATTCCTTGATCTTGCCGTCACGCGCCAGCTTATACAGCCCCTTGCGATCCCGCCGTTCGCATTCCTCAATTGAAGTCGCGACGTGGATTTCGATGAAAGCGCCAAACTGCTCAACATCTTCGCGCACGGCCCGACGGGTCGTCGCATAAGGCGCAATCGGCGCGCAAATGGCGATGCCGCCATTCTTGGTGATTTCAGACGCGACATAACCGATCCGGCGGATGTTGAGATCGCGGTGTTCCTTGCTGAAACCCAGCTCAGACGACAGGTTCTTGCGCACGATATCACCGTCCAAAAGTGTGACCGGACGCCCGCCCATCTCCATCAGTTTGACCATCAACGCATTGGCGATTGTCGATTTGCCCGAGCCGGAGAAACCGGTGAAAAACACGGTAAAACCTTGCTCTGCCCGTGGTGGACGTGTCTTGCGCAGCTCCTCCACAACAGCGGGAAAAGAGAACCATTCAGGTATTTCGAGTCCTTCAGACAAACGGCGGCGCAATTCAGTGCCTGAGATATTCAGGATGGTGACCTTGTCCTGATCCGTAATCTCATCGGCTGGCTCGTATTGGGCGCGGTCTTGCACATAGACCATGTGCTTAAAGTCGACCATTTCGATGCCCATCTCTTCTTGATGCTCACGGAACAGGTCTTGTGCGTCATATGGGCCGTAGAAGTCTTCGCCTGCTGCGTTTTTACCGGGGCCTGCATGGTCACGACCAACGATGAAATGCGAGCAGCCGTGGTTTTTGCGGATCAGCCCATGCCAGACAGCCTCACGCGGGCCGGCCATACGCATGGCTAGGTTCAGGAGGCTCATGGATGTCGTCGATGAAGGGTACTGATCGAGCACCGCCTCGTAGCAGCGCACACGCGTGAAGTGATCAATATCGCCCGGCTTTGTCATGCCGACCACCGGGTGGATCAGCAGGTTCGCCTGCGCTTCTTTGGCAGCGCGGAAGGTGAGTTCCTGATGGGCGCGGTGCAAGGGGTTGCGGGTTTGGAACGCCACGACTTTGCGCCATCCCAGCTTGCGGAAGAAGGCACGCAGTTCATTGGGGGTATCGCGGCGCCCCCGAAAATCATAATGCACCGGCTGCTGAATACCTGTCACGGCGCCACCAAGATAAACACTGCCTGCCGTATTGTGCAGGTAGTTCACTGCCGGATGGGTCTGATCGTCAGCGCCGAATACCTGCGCCGCTTCATGGGCTTTATTCGGCACCCATTTGTCGGTCACGGTCATCGTGGCAAGGATCACCCCTTCTTGGTCGCGCAGCGCGATGTCCTGGCCCAACGTGATCTTCTCTGCTTCTGCGTCGGTGACATCGAGGGCGATCGGCATCGGCCAAAGCGTACCATCCGCCAAACGCATCTTGTCCACGACACTTTCATAATCTGCCTGAGACAGGAAACCCTTCAACGGGCTAAAGCCTCCATTCATGAGCAATTCCAGATCGCAGATCTGGCGCGGCGTCAGGTCGTGGCTATGCAGATCCGCGGCTTCAATTTTCAGCTTCTGAGCACTTTCGTATGAAACGAAAAGCTCAGGGATGGGTGCCAGATTTAGTGTCATCGCGACCTCTATTGAAAATCATCACTATTTGAGGCCGGATTAATCACCCTGCACGATAAAAGTCGAGGCTTGATTACTCGGCCGCCTTTTCAGCAGTGCTGTGTTCCATCTCTGCTATGTATTTCTCTGCGTCCAAGGCGGCCATGCAACCCATACCGGCGGAGGTCACAGCCTGCCGATAGACATGGTCGGTCAGGTCGCCGGCCGCAAACACGCCCGGTATTTCCGTCTTTGTCGTGCCGGGGGCGACTTTCACATAGCCGCCATTGTGGGTTTCAAGCTGGTCCTTGACCAACTCGCTGGCCGGTGCATGGCCGATCGCCACAAAGACGCCCTTTGCCGCAAGCTCTGTCACTTCGCCGGTTTTGGTGTGCTTTACCCGCACCCCCTCAACGCCAAGCGGGGAATCAGCGCCATAGACTTCTTCCACCTCATGAAACCAGAGTGTTTCAATCTTGGGGTTATTCATCAGGCGGTTCTGGAGGATCTTTTCCGCGCGCAGCTCATCACGGCGGTGAACCAATGTTACCTTGGAGGCAAAATTCGTCAGGAAAAGTGCTTCTTCGACCGCCGTGTTGCCGCCGCCTACCACAACGATCTCTTGACCGCGGTAGAAAAAACCATCGCAGGTCGCACATGCGCTGACCCCGAAACCTTTGAATTTTTCCTCGGACGGAAGCCCCAGCCACTTCGCCCGTGCCCCGGTGCAAAGGATAACTGCATCAGCCCTATAGACAGCACCACTGTCACAGGTCGCCGTGAAGGGGCGGTTCCGCAAATCAAGCGTGGTGACAATATCGCCGACAATCTCGCAGCCCATGGCGCGGGCATGCGCTTCCATGCGGATCATCAGATCAGGACCCTGCACGCCGGTATCACCGGGCCAGTTTTCGACTTCGGTCGTTGTGGTCAATTGCCCGCCCGGCTCGATGCCTTGGATCAATACTGGTTCCAACATCGCACGCGCGGCGTAAACACCAGCCGTATAGCCCGCAGGGCCGGAGCCGATAATCAAAACCTTGATATGTCGCGTGTCGGTCATGGCCGCCTCCTACAATCCGTTATGCCAGATATAGACCCCGTCTGCGCGCGATGAAAGGCTCCCCGGTGCAAATTCGGCATGGTTATTTTCTTGCCAAAACTTGAAATAATGTTGCGCGCATGGCGGCATTAAAGTAGCATTCGCAAAAATATGGGGAAATTTTGATGCCGGGCACGAAACTTGACGAAATCGACCGTATGATTCTTGCGGAGCTGCAGGCCGACGGTCGCATGACGAACGTTGAATTGGCAAAACGCGTCGGAATCTCCGCGCCACCGTGCCTGCGGCGTGTGCGTACTCTTGAGGAACAGGGCTTTATCCAAGGCTATCACGCCGACGTCAACGCCCGCGAACTTGGCTTCGAGGTGCAGGTTTTCGCGATGGTCGGACTTGTCAGTCAGGCAGAGGCGGACCTGAGCGCATTCGAGGCGCGCTGCAATGGCTGGCCCTTGGTCCGTGAATGTCACATGCTGAATGGTGAAGTGGATTTCATCCTCAAATGCGTGGCGCCCGATCTGCGGACTTTTCAGCGGTTCTTGACGGAGGAGCTGACCAGCGCGGACAATGTGGCATCAGTGAAAACATCACTGGTGATCCGCGGCGCAAAAGATGACCCAGGGGTACCGTTTGACGTGCTAGAGGCGCGTTTGGCGCAAGAGGCATAGGTTAGGGATCGTGGGGTCGTGGGACGAGGGACGAGGGACGAGGGACGAGGGATGGCTAGTTTGAGCCCAAACCTCCCGGATACTGCGCACTGCATAAATGGCCATTTTCTGTTAGGTTCGCGGCCCAATAGATGCTTATCTGTCGACGGTATCGGAGGGTTGCAATGAACAAAGAAGACCACGCCACACGCATCGGGCACGTGAACTTGAAGGTGTCAAATTTGGAAAGTGCAATAGCGTTTTATACAGACGTGATGGGCCTGACGCTAATGCAGAGGTTCGGAACCGGCGGTGCTTTTTTGGGATTTGGCGGATATCATCATCACATCGGGCTAAACACTTTGTCGAGCGCAGGTGGCGCTCCGCCGCCCGAAAGCTGCACTGGCCTACACCACGTGGCATTTCTGTATCCCGATCGAGATGCACTGATCGCGGCGGTCCAACGCGTAATGGTGCATCTGAAGGACGTTGGAAGCGACGAAGTCCCGCAAGTCAGTGACCATGGTGTTAGCGAAGCCGTCTATTTTCACGATCCGGACAATATCCTGATTGAGATGTATTGTGACAGGCCGACAGAAGCTTGGCCTTACGATACTGCTGGCAACCTTGCGATGTTCAATGAGCCGGTTGAGTTGGAGACTTTTCTTAATTCGTAGCTGACAAAGGCTCCTCGCGGAGCGATTGCGCGTTTCCGAGAAAGCGGCCCTTCGGAATGCGCCAACCAAGGTCCACCCCATCCGCACAGCCGCCGTCGCTCTATTTCTTCCCACCCCACTTCCACCAAAAAAAGGCGCCCGCTTTCACGGACGCCTTTCCTTCACTTACCCCCTGTCCAATGCGCGAACAGCTGACCGGGGTGCCGTGATCTCTATTCGCCACCGCCAAGCTGGTGAACATAGGCCGTGACCGCTTTGATCTCTGCCTCTGACAGGCGCTCGCCCCAAGGCGGCATGACGCCAAAGCGCGCATAGCGGACCGTTTCCTCAATGCTTTCGGTGTCCCCACCGTAGAGCCAGATCGCGTCCGTCAGGTTTGGCGCGCCAAGGTCATAGTTGCCCGCGCCATTGTCGCCGTGACAGGCTGCACAGCTATTTGCGAAAAGCTCGGTTCCTGCCTCAGCCAAGGCGGGGTCGTAGCCTTGCCCGGAAATCAGACGGACGTATTGCACGACCTGATCCACCTCTTCATTGCTGTAGATATCGTCGAAGGCCGTCATCTCGGAGTACCGCGCATCCCAGTCCTCTTCATTTCGGATCCCGTGGCGGATTGTGTATTCGATCGCGTCAAAGTCGCCACCCCACAGCCAGTCGTCATCCAGAAGATTTGGGTAGCCAACCGCACCTGCGGCACCTGAACCGTGACATTGCGAACAACTGTTGCGGAAAACGGCCGCACCGGCAGAATTGGCAAAGCGCAACAAGTCTGGGTTTTCGCTCAATGTGTTCAGGTCAACGGAAGCCAATTGCGCCGAAATCTCTGCGTTGGCGTCTTCAAAACGCTGGATTTCCTCAGCGACTTCGCCGCGGGTCGAGTACCCCAAGACACCTGCCGTCGCACCGCTTATCATCGGCCAAGCCGGATAGGCGATCGTATAGCCGATGCCCCAGATGATAGTCAGATAGAATGTCCAGAGCCACCACCGCGGCAACGGATTGTTGAGTTCCTTGATCCCGTCCCAAGTATGACCCGTTGTGTCGGTGCCTGTGACTTCATCAATGTCTTTTTTATCATTGCTGCTCATGTTGCAGCTCCTCAGTCTCGGAAGAACCGGGCTGGTCCTCATTGCGGAAAGGGATGTTGGCGGTCTCTTCATGTACCGCCCGGCTGCCGGGGCGGAACGCCCAAAGGACAGCGACGACAAACATCGTGAACAACCACAAAAGCAGCCAGTTATCTGCCATTTGGGTTAGCAAAGAAGTATTTTCCATTGTTCAATCTCCTTAGCGGCTTGCGTCTGGGGTAAAGGTCGAGAAGTCGACCGTCGTGCCCAGCATTTGCAGATAGGCGATCAAGGCATCCATCTCTGATACGCCGGGCGCGTCATCAAAGTTGCGGATCTGTGCCCCGGGGTAACGCTCAAGCAGCTCGTCATAGGCGTCGGTGTCCGGATCGGCCTGTGCCAACACATCAGCTGCGGCCACCGCGATCATCTCATCGGTGTATGGGACACCGACCAACCGATGGGTCGCAACCAGATCAGCGGTATATTCCGGGTTCACTTGCGTATCGAGCAGGTAGGCATAGCCCGGCATGATCGATTCCGGCACAACCGAGCGTGGCGCGATCAGGTGATCGAGTTGCCATGCATCCGAATACTTGCCGCCCACACGGGCAAGATCTGGCCCTGTCCGCTTTGAGCCCCATTGGAACGGGTGGTCGTACATTGATTCCGCCGCCAGCGAATAGTTGCCGTAGCGCTCAACTTCGTCACGCAACGGGCGGATCATCTGGCTATGGCAAACGTAGCAACCCTCGCGGATGTAGACCTCACGGCCCGCCAACTCCAGCGGGGAATAGGGTCGCACCCCTTCTACCTCTTCAATGGTGTTTTCGAGATAGAACAGGGGTGCGATTTCCACGATCCCGCCCACCGTCACCACCAACAGGGAGGAGACAAGTAGCAACGTCGGACTACGTTCGAGGATCGCGTGTTTGGAAAGGAAGCCTTTGGCTGGTGAGTTTGGTGTATCAGACATTTCTCTGACCTCCTTATTCTGCTGGCACGCCAACCGGTGCGGTGACTTTCGCCCCACCCCGGATGGTCATGAACATGTTCCAGACCATGATGAGCGCGCCGGAGAGGTACAGAACCCCACCCAGAGCACGCACCACATACATCGGGAACTTTGCGGATACGGTGTCGGCAAAGCTGTTCACAAGGAACCCGTTTGCGTCGACCTCACGCCACATCAGGCCTTCCATGATGCCGGTCACCCACATGGATGCCGCATAAAGAATGATGCCGATTGTGGCCAACCAGAAGTGCCAGTTGATCGCGGACATAGAGTACATCTGCGCGCGCCCCCAAAGTCTTGGTGTCAGGAAGTACAGGGCAGAGAATGTAATCATGCCATTCCAACCGAGCGCACCGGAGTGTACGTGACCGATGGTCCAGTCCGTGTAGTGTGACAGGCTGTTAACGGCCTTGATGGACATCATTGGCCCTTCGAATGTGGACATCCCGTAGAACGCGAGGCTGATAACCATCATCCGAATAATCGGATCGGTGCGCAGCTTGTCCCAGGCGCCTTGCAGCGTCATCAGGCCGTTAATCATGCCACCCCAGCTTGGCATCCACAGGATGATCGAAAAGACCATACCCAGCGTCGAGGCCCAGTCAGGCAGTGCGGTGTAGTGCAAGTGGTGCGGACCTGCCCATATATACAGGAAGATCAGCGCCCAGAAGTGAATAATGGAAAGCTTGTATGAGAACACAGGACGCCCGGCCTGCTTTGGCACGAAGTAGTACATCATGCCAAGAAAGCCCGCCGTCAAGAAGAAACCGACGGCGTTGTGACCGTACCACCACTGCACCATCGCATCCTGTACGCCGCTGAATATCTGCACGGACTTGCTGCCCCAGATGCTCACCGGAATGGAGATATTGTTCACGATGTGCAGCATGGCAACTGTGACGATGAACGACAACAGGAACCAGTTGGCCACATAGATGTGCTTCTCTTTGCGCCTGAAGATAGTCCCAAGGTAGACCAGCAGGAAAGCCACCCAGACGACCGTCAGCCATAGGTCAACGTACCATTCGGGTTCGGCGTATTCTTTGGATTGCGTCGCCCCAAGCAGGTAACCTGTCGCCGCCAAAACAATAAAGAGGTTATATCCCCAGAAGACGAACCAGGCTAGGTTGCCGCCCCAAAGCCGTGCCCCGCAGGTGCGCTGCACGATATAGAAAGACGACATAATCAGGGCATTACCCCCGAACGCAAAAATCACCGCACTGGTATGCAGTGGACGCAGCCGTCCAAAATTTCCGTAGGGTTGGAGGACTTCGAAGTTGAGTTGCGGAAAGGCGAGCTGGAAGGCAATCACCACCCCAACAAGAAATCCGACAATGGCCCAAAAGCCTGTCGCAATAACACCAGCGCGGACGACATCGTCCATATATCCTTCCGGTGTGGCCATCACTGGCGCGTCCATATTGCGCAAGACACGCACAAACAGGAACGCAGCGACGGCCATTATGATGATGGCGTGAACGATATAGGCTACGTCACGCCCCCAGTTTGCTGCAATAGCGGCAAAGAGCGTGATGCCCCCCAAAGCTATCAGCTTCACATAGTTCCCCATAAGAGCTCCCCTTCTTTGGTCGGATCGCAGATGCGTCCGACAAGCTACTTGGTGGTTATCCTTATGGTGTTGATAGCTGCCGACGGTCCTTGATGTGGATCAATGGGGCGCTTGATGTGGATCAAGACGCCTGTCTGCGTCATCTGCCATGTTGTGAATAAGTGGCGATTTTGCGCGAAGAATCGACCCTGACCGTAGAACCGACAGGAAGGCCAACGCTATGGCTTATAAGATTATCGCGACCATTTTGACGGATAACGACCAGGCGACAGAAGGGCTTGATGCCGCAATATCGCTTGCCGACCGCATGGGCGCACATCTTGATATCTATATTGTCACCATCAGCCATACCGAAACAATGAGCTACGCGATGGGGGCCGATGCCCTGATCGTCGCTGAGCAAACCAAATATGCGATGCAGGAACGCGAAAAAATCGAGGTCTGGTTAAAGGACCGGATGCACGGAGAGATGATCCGCTGGGCCTCTCAA
This sequence comes from Yoonia sp., assembly GCF_042093035.1. Lineage (GTDB taxonomy): Bacteria > Pseudomonadota > Alphaproteobacteria > Rhodobacterales > Rhodobacteraceae > Yoonia. Next base: position 14,151 of record NZ_JBELFI010000064.1, read on the forward strand.
GCCGCGACAGTTCAGGGCCCGGCCCTTACCAATTTTCTTGCCCGCAAATTGCGTTTTTCTGATCTGGTGGTTCTCCCCCGCCCGTATCAGGACAATCCGGAAGCTGCGACTTTGGTCGAAGCAAGTCTGTTTGCCGCAGAACGTCCGGTTTTGATGATCCCCAAAGGTTGCAAGGCGCCGGATGAAGGTGGCCATGTGCTGATGGGATGGAACGATGGGGCCGAAGCCTTGGCAGCGGCGCGTGCGGCCATGCCGCTGCTCAGTCGCGCTGATGTCGCCGATATCTGCATCATTGATCCACCACGCAATGCCGCGGATCGTTCAGATCCCGGCGGTGCGATGGCGCAGTATTTGATGCGCCATGGCACCAGAACGGAGGTCGCCGTCTTGTCGAAATCC
>NZ_JBELFI010000065.1:0-14537 GCF_042093035.1 Yoonia sp.
CTTTTGCGTCGGGAAATGGTGGCGCGCATCGCTGAACTGCCAAATGTAGACTTCCGCCCGGGCGTCGGATTTTCCGCAATGCTGGCGCGTGACGCAGGTGCAATCGTGACGCTGAATGATGGCAGCCAAGTCGATGCCCAACTCGTCATAGGAGCCGACGGTCGCGGCTCGCCGGTGCGAAAAGCAGCAGGGATCGGTGTAAAAACAACCCGTTACGGGCAGAAAGCGCTGACCTTTGCCGTCACGCATGATGCACCCCATAGTAATGTGTCAACGGAGGTCCACCGCTCTGGCGGCCCGTTCACGCTTGTGCCTTTGCCCGACCATGATGGCAAACCGTGTTCTGCGGTCGTGTGGATGCAAAGCGGTGCGGAGGTCTCACGATTGGCCGCACTCTCAGAAAACGACTTTGAAACCGCTGCCAACGACCGCTCGGCGATGCTATTCGGACCGCTCAAATTGGCCTCTCGGCGCAGTGTCTGGCCGATTGTAAGTCAAATTGCGCAGGTACTCACGGCCCCGCGTATGGCACTTGTGGCCGAGGCCGCCCATGTCATGCCGCCCATTGGTGCGCAGGGATTGAACATGTCTTTACGGGATTTATCCTGCCTGTTGGAGTTGGCGCAGGCCGACCCCAAGGCACTCGGTTCGCGCGCACAACTCGACACGTATGCGCGCAAACGTCACCCCGACATCAGGTTGCGGGTTACCGGCATTGACGCGCTCAACCGTGCGTCGATTGCAGGAAGTCCCAGACTGCAAGCCTTGCGCGCAAAGGGTATTGAGACGCTCTATGGTATTGCGCCGATCCGCAGGACGTTGATGCAAATGGGTCTTGGCGCCCGTTAGAGCACCTTGTCCAGAACCGGCACCAAACGCCCAAGCGTGCCGTCAACATCATAAAGCTTGTCCAATCCAAACAGGCCCAACCGGAACGTCCGGAAATCGTCCGGTTCATCACATTGCAACGGGACACCCGCCGCAATCTGCATCCCCAAAGCGGCGAATTTGGAGCCGTTTTGTACGTCAGGGTCATCGGTATAACTGACCACCACGCCGGGCGCGCCAAATCCTTCGGCCGCAACCGATCGGATGCCTTTCTCCGCCAATACTTGCCGGACGGAATTGCCCAATACCCATTGCGCCTCTTTGAGCTTGGCAAAGCCCAAGTCTTTCGTTTCCTGCATTGTATCGCGGAAGGCGCGCAATCCGTCGGTGGGCATTGTCGCATGATAAGCGTGCCCACCATTTTCATAGGCTTGCATGATGCTGTGCCATTTTTTCAGATCAACCGTGAATGAATTTGAGGTCGTTTCCGCAAGGCGCGCCACTGCGCGCGTCGACAACATGACAAGACCCGCGCTTGGCGTGGAGGACCAGCCTTTTTGTGGCGCGGAAATCAGCACGTCGACGCCAGTCGCTTTCATATCGACCCAGGCACAGCCAGAAGCGATGCAATCAAGCACCATCAGCGCGCCAACCTCATGGGCTGCCGCCGCGAGCGCAGTAATGTAATCGTCGGGCAGAATAATCCCCGCAGAGGTTTCTACATGTGGTGCGAAGACAACATCAGGCTTCGCGGCAATTATCGCGGCCGTAACATCTGCAATCGGGGCCGGCGCAAAAGGCGCGCGCGTGTCATTTCCTGCCTGCCGCGCCTTCATGACAGTCGTCTCTGACGCAAATCTGCCAGCCTCGAAAATCTGACTCCAGCGGTAGGAGAACCATCCGTTGCGGACAACAAAAGCATGGGCATCCGTCGCAAACTGACGGGCCACCGCTTCCATTGCATAGGTGCCACCGCCGGGCACAATCGCCACTTGGTCCGCGTTGTAGACATCTCTCAGCATACCTGAGATATCGGTCATAACTGTCTGAAATATCGCAGACATATGGTTCAGAGATCGGTCAGTGAAAACCACCGAAAACTCCATCAAACCATCTGGATCAACCTGTGTTTGCGCACCAACCATGACAACCTCCCTGATATCAGTCGGCTTATGGCTATCGCGCAGCTTGCGACAAAGCAAAGTCTATCTTCGTATACTGGGCGCAAGCATTGCAGCTGGTTGAAACCTGGGCCACCGCAGCAGGGTGATCGGCCTTAGGCGGCTTGGAAAATACAGTCCGGTTCCGGCCAAGTGTCTTCGCGCGGCGAAGTGCCTCATCGGCCTGAAGGATCGCAAGGTTCACATCCGCAAGGCTTTCCTTGAGCGACCCGCCAATTGAAACAGTGACATGGAGCTCTTCATCCTGAAACGCCAATATATCGCTGTCGATCGCCTTTCGCATACGTTCAGCAACTTCATATCCTGCATTTGGATCTTGATCGGACAGGAAAATGACAAACTCCTCACCGCCGTAGCGGCACACAATATCACTGGCGCGTGTTTGCTGTCGCAAAATTTCCGCGACGCGGCTAATCACGGCATCGCCTGCTTGATGGCCATAGGTATCGTTCACCATCTTGAAGTGATCGATATCGACCATCAAAGAGACCCCGAAACGGTCCGGCAAGGCCGCCATCCTTGCAAAAAAGAAGTCGCGTGTCGCCACGTCAGTCAATCGGTCACGGTCCACCAAGCGTTGCAATTCAAGGCTGAGTGACATGTTTCGTCGCACCTGCGACCAAATAAATAAACTGACCGGCAAAGCGGTCAAAATCGCAATAATCGGGGCCAATCGCAACGCTTCCGTTTTAACTGCCCCCTGAACCAGAACATAAACCAGGAATTCAACCAGCAGAATACAACCCACCGTCGTCAAAAGCGTTGCAACCACGACATCGCGCAGCTTGGTGACATGAAATCGCATCATAACTCCTCTTTCAGAAAGAGGTGATCGCGCACAACACTGAGAATTCGGTTAATATGCCCTGATTAAATTGGCCCTGGTCGCCTTTCTTCAGACAGCAAGACATTGGCTTCAACATCGCCAACGCCCGGCATCGTCATAATACGACGCCGCAACACCCGTTCAAAATCAGCGAGATCACGGGCAACGACGCGCAAACGATAGTCATAAAGCCCCAAGACGTGATCGACGGTTTGCACCTCCGGGATCGCACCGATCGCGCGCTCAAAATCTTCAAGACTGACCCGGCCTTTCGTCGCCAGCTTCACCCCCAAAAACACCGTGACACCAAAACCCACCTTCTCGGCGTCCAGCATCAAATGTCGGCCCGCAATCACGCCTGCATCCTCAAGCCGTCTCATCCGGCGCCATGTCGCGGGCTGGCTAAGACCCAACTTTTGCCCCAGTTGGTTGGTTGATTGATTGGCATTGACAACCAAAGCGCGCAGCAAGGAGCGATCAAGATCATCAAGCGTCATAGCGGCAGGCTTTCGTCCGACTTAACGCTAGCCACGGTCATCAAGGCCTCAATATCCGCGACATGCGGCAATGTCAGAATGCGGGCGCGGTAAATTCGCTGATAGTCCGGCAAATCCTTTGCAATCACCGACAGCCGCACGTCAACGCGGCCCAGAAAGGTCTGGATTTCGATGACTTCAGGCACCTCGCGGGCGGCTGAAATGAAGTCATCAAAGGCGCGCGATACTGTCTTATCCAGCGTAATGCGTAAACTTACCGCCACGGCATACCCCAAGGCCTGCCAACTGATGCGGGCCTGGGTGCCGAGCAAAACGCGATCTTCGCGCAACCTGTCGAGACGGCGCGAAACGCGCGCAGGGGTAAATCCAACAGCCCCGGCCAATTCAGGCACGCCGCTGGTTGGATCGGACTGCAACAGGCGCAATAATCGGCGATCAACATCATCAAGCATAGTAATTTTGATATTTTATTATTGAACGCATAGCAATCATCATCTTGCCCAAAAAACTCATACTCCTGCACTCACATTACACGCGATACAAGATATAACACGCAGCAGAAACACCATACGGAGGGACGACGATTATGCGCGTTTACTATGATCGCGATTGCGATGTGAACCTGATTAAAGACAAAAAAGTAGCTATCCTCGGATACGGCTCGCAAGGCCACGCCCACGCGCTGAACCTGCGCGACAGCGGTGCTAAGAACCTCGTTGTAGCCCTGCGCGAAGGCTCGCCTTCTGCGGCAAAGGCTGAAGGCGAAGGTCTTGAAGTCATGGGCATCGCCGAGGCTGCGGCCTGGTGCGATGTCATCATGTTCACGATGCCAGATGAGCTTCAGGCGGAGACATACAAGAAATACGTCCATGACAATATCAAGCCCGGCTCCGCGATTGCATTCGCACACGGCCTGAACGTCCACTTTGGCCTGATCGAGCCGAAGCCCGGCGTTGACGTCATCATGATGGCGCCAAAGGGCCCCGGCCACACGGTACGCGGCGAATATACCAAAGGCGGCGGCGTGCCTTGCCTTGTGGCCGTGGACCGTGACGAGAGCGGCAAGGCGATGGAAATCGGCCTGTCCTATTGCTCTGCGATCGGCGGCGGACGTTCCGGCATTATTGAGACGAACTTCCGTCAGGAATGCGAAACCGACCTCTTTGGTGAGCAGGCCGTGCTTTGCGGCGGTATCGTTGAACTGATCCGTATGGGATTTGAAACATTGGTCGAAGCCGGCTACGAGCCAGAAATGGCCTACTTCGAATGCCTGCACGAGACAAAGCTGATCGTGGACCTGATCTATGAGGGCGGCATCGCGAACATGAACTACTCCATCTCCAACACAGCGGAATATGGTGAATATGTCTCTGGCCCACGCATCTTGCCTTACGGCGAGACCAAGAAGCGCATGAAAGACGTGCTGACAGACATCCAAACGGGCAAATTCGTCCGCGACTTCATGCAGGAAAACGCTGTTGGCCAGCCTTACTTCAAGGCCACACGCCGCATCAATGACGAGCATGAGATAGAGCAGGTTGGCGAAAAGCTGCGTGGCATGATGCCTTGGATTTCCGCAGGCAAAATGGTCGACAAGGCAAAGAATTAAGCAGTTCTGACGACAGAGGTGAGATGGGCCGTGCAGCATTGCGCGGCCCATTTTTCATGCGTGCCGCGCAGTATGCGGTCCGGGCTGGCCCCCAGGTGCTAAGACTGCAACCACGCCAAAGGTTCAAAGCGCTTGCCCCTATATGGCAAAACGATCAGACAGCACCGACGCAAGATTACAGAAGTTGAAGAATGAGCGCCCCTGCCCCGACAATTTGGAATTGGCTGTCAATTGCCGCCCTCGGCTTGATCTGGGGGGCGACATTCATGGTCGTCGCAATCGCCTTGGAAGACTACGGCCCGCTCACCGTCGCCAGCGCACGCACGACATTGGGGGCGGTGGCGCTGCTTGCCTTGATGGGAGTGCTCAGACGTCCACTGCCCGTATTCACGCCACGCCTGAGCAAATATCTGGTCGTGATCGGGCTGTTGAATACAGCCCTTCCCTTTACATTGCTGAGCTGGGGTCAGCAATATGTGCCCTCCGCTTTTGCGGGCATCTCAATGGCAGTTCTGCCGCTTTTTGTCTTGCCGCTTGCGCATTTTTTCACTGATGAAAAGCTGGTCCTGCGCAAGACCTTGGGCGTAACTCTAGGGTTCTTCGGTGCCGTCGTTCTGGTTGGCCCCGGCGTTTTGCGGATTGGCACAGGATGGGAGCCTTTGGGCCAACTTGCCTGCATTGCTGCATCGATTTCCTACGCGGTTTCAAGCATCATGACCCGCCGTTGTCCACCGATTGACCCGCTCGTGATGGCGGCGCTTTTGTTGACAGTCGGGGCGATCCCCTTGATCCCGGCCATGTTGCTTATCGAGGGCGTGCCGGTAATGGGGGAATTGCGCCCGACAATTGCGATTATCGTCCTGGGCTTTATACCGACAGCGCTCGCGGCGTTGATCCGGGTTGCCACGATCCGCAGCGCAGGGGCGGTTTTTATGACACTTGTGAACTATCAGGTGCCGCTCTGGTCGATGGTCTTCGGGGTGATCGTCCTTGGCGAAGTGCTGCCGCTACGGTTTTTCGCGGCACTCGCAATCATCATGGTCGGCTTGGTTGTCAGCCAATGGTTCAGCCTCAAAAGGTTGTTCTGGCGCTAGACTGCCGCTTCGACCTCGGCCACGATCCCTTCCACAACCTGCGCCAGAAGCGCATCATCCTCGCATTCTGCCATCACACGGATCAGCGGCTCCGTGCCGGATTTGCGGATCAGCAAGCGACCGCAGCCGACGAGCTTTGCTTCTGCATCCGCGATGCTGCGCTTGACGCGGTCCGCGCCGAGGGGATCCTGACCCGCCGCAAAGCGCACGTTCTTGAGCATCTGGGGTACGGTTTCAAATTGCCTGGTCAAGGCGCTGGCGGGCTGGCCGGTCTCTATCATTGCTGTCAGAAATTGCAGCCCCGCCAAAAGCCCGTCGCCGGTGGTTGCATAATCGGTCATCACGATGTGGCCCGATTGCTCTCCGCCCAGGTTCCAGCCGTTGGCGCGCATGGCCGCGACCACATAGCGATCCCCGACCCCTGTCCGCTCAAGCCGCAGCCCACGCGCCGTCAGGTGGCGTTCCAACCCCAGGTTGGACATCACAGTCGCCACCAGTGTGCCGCCGTTCAATCGCCCCCGATCTGCCCAACGCCCTGCCATCAACGCCATAAGCTGGTCACCATCGGAGACAACACCGGTTTCATCCAGAATCATCACGCGGTCCGCGTCACCATCAAGAGAGATGCCCACATGCGCGCCAGTCTCTTTTATTTTCGCAGCAGCGGCATCCGTGTTTGTCGACCCACAACAATCATTGATGTTAAAACCGTCCGGGCTCACGCCGATCGGGATCACTTTTGCACCCAGTTCCCAAAGCACTTCTGGCGCGACGCGGTGGGCTGCGCCATTCGCGCAGTCAATTACCACCTTAAGACCATCAAGGCGCATACCGGCAGGAAATGTAGATTTGATCCGTTCAGCATAACGAAACCGGCCGTCGTCGATACGCTGCGCGCGCCCGATATTTTGCGCCTGAACCGGTTCAATCTCGCTGGCGATCAGCGTTTCGATTTCAGCTTCTGCTTCGTCGGAAAGCTTAAACCCGTCTGGCCCGAAAAACTTGATTCCATTGTCGTGGTGCGGGTTATGGCTGGCCGAGATCATGATGCCGAGATCCGCGCGCATGGACGTTGTCAGCAAGCCAACCGCAGGCGTCGGAACAGGCCCCAGCAACAACACATTCATTCCGGTACTGGTCAGACCCGCCGTCAGCGCATTTTCGAACATATAGCCCGACAGCCGTGTATCTTTGCCGATCACGACCCGATGCCCGTTAGAGCCATCGTTGCGGAAATATCGCCCCGCCGCAGCGCCGATCTTGAGTGCCATCTCCGCGGTCATCGGATATGTATTTGCTCTGCCGCGCACGCCGTCGGTGCCAAAAAACTTTCGTGTCATGTTATTGCTGCTCCGCCGATTGCCCATTCCAGATCCAACGCCTGTTTGGTTTCGACAATATCGTGAACCCGCAGGAATTGCACCCCGCGACGTGCCGCAAAAAGGGCAACAGCAACTGAGCCGCTGACACGGTTCAAGGCGCCGTCTCCGCCGCCAATCACACCGATGAAGCGCTTGCGGGAGGCGCCCAGAAGGACCGGGCAGCCAAGGCTGTGGAATAGCGCAATTCCGCGCAAAAGGATCAGGTTATGCGCAACGGTTTTGCCAAAACCAATTCCGGGATCAACAACGATCCGCTCACGCGGGATGCCAGCCTCAACAGCGGCTGCGACCCGTTCGGCAAGGAAATCATAGACATCCAGCAACACATCCTCATAGGTCGGATCATTCTGCATCGTTTGAGGCGTACCCTGTGCGTGCATCACACAGACCGGCACGCCCGCCTGTGCCGTGACCGAAGCCAATGCGGGATCATGAGTGAGCGCGGCGACATCATTCACCAAATTCGCACCAGCCTCTAGGGCGGCCGCTGCGACCATTGATTTGCGGGTGTCAATGGAGATCGGCACGTCGCTTTGCGCGCGGATCGCAGCGATGACAGGTGCTGTGCGCGCGATTTCTTCCGTGACCGGCACCTCTGCCGCTCCGGGTCGGGTGCTTTCGCCCCCAACGTCGATGATCGTTGCCCCTTGCGCATGCATATCACGGGCACGCTGCAACGCCGTGTCCGACGCGTTGAAAGTCCCGCCATCAGAAAAGCTGTCAGGCGTGACATTCAGGATGCCCATCAGATGCGGCACGCTCATGTCCAGACCGGCTATCGGGGGGCGGTGACGCGTCAGGTTTTCCAACAGATCACTGGGCGCATCGGAGGCCGGTATATGGCTGATGCCGCCGTCGCGCTGATGCACGGCAATCGTGTCAAACCAGCAAAGACCACCCGCTAGCGGCAGGCTTTGCGGTGTTGGTACTTCGCCGAAACGGGCAACTGGACGATAGTAGTCTGTCATGCAAGAGATGCCGCATCAGCGCGCACGGCACGCACAGGGACCTCCGCTTGAGGCGGCTCTGCGCCGATTACCAGGAGTTCCTCCGCGTTCATCTCGCGGGCAAACCACGCCACCAGAGACATCGCATCGCGTGGGCTGGCAGAGGGGCCATCGACGGCATCAAGGACAATCTTCGAGGGCGCCCAAATGCAAATCTGCGCGTTTTTTGACGCCCAGTCCAACTCTGTGCGCGTCCCGACTACCATACAGCGGCCATCACGGGCGGCCAAAGCCCAGGCGTTCTGTTCAATCGCAAGCAGGTCAATGCGCCGCTGCGCCAAAGCGTTGCCCGCTTGCGGCGCGGCGACCTCAGCGGCACCAACACAAATAATCAGCGGGGCATTCATTGCAGCCAGTTGATCTATCCAGGCTTTGACATGCGGTCCGGCGATAGCCGCATTCGACATGAAAACGATGCGTGGTCGTGGGGGTTCAACATGTTCCTGTCCGGCAAGATCGACCCCGTCGCGCGACCGGACGATTTCGACACCTAGGGAAAACGGGCCGCGGTCCAGCTTTTCGATGCGCACAAAAACGCGCTCCGCCTGCGGCTCAAGCAGAATACGCTCTGCGACGCGGGCCGCGAGGGTTTCGAGAAGGTTGATCCGTTCGGCGTCAAGTTCAGCGCTGATAGCTTCTGTTACCTTGTCATACGACAGAATCCGATCCACGTCATCGTCAATGGGGCCGGTGAGCGGCAGGACCTCCACGACGACATTGAAGCGCACCCGTTGCAAAGTGCCACGTTCCTGCTGGAACGCACCAATTTCGACTTCCACCACGTAGTCACGCAATGAAATACGGTCGCAGGGCGTCTGGCTGCTTGCCTCCGCGCGTTCACTTGGGTGGGCAAAAGCGAGGCGGATATCATCTGTCATCGGGTGTTCCGGCACAAAGAGTTACGGCGCCCGAATACATGCGTCGCAGCAAAGCAGCAAGCGTCAGTGGCGACGCGGATACCGCCCGATGCGACTTAGTTGGACGCTGTACGCACCGGTTGGCGGTAAAAGTAATGCGATCCGATGCTGGCCGTGCGCGGATAGCGCTGTGCCCAGGACGGGTTGACCGCTTTGGTGTGGTAATGCGTCGCCCCACCAGTCAGCGCAAGCGGTGCGCCATCCATCAAGAACCGTGCAACCTTGCCGACACGCTCCCAAGAGCGGGGTTCGGTGATGGTCTCGGCACGGCCATCACAGGTATAGGTAAACTGGCACTGATACTTGCGCCCTGTGCCCTGATTTATCACCTCGCAAGGCGTATCGGGGAAGTTGTCGCTTGCGACCCGGTTCAAGATCACCTCACCTACCGCAAACATACCGCGCACGGATTCACCACGGGCCTCAAAGTAGAGGGCCTCGGCAAGGCATTCCCATTGCGCGCCGCCTGTTGCGGCGGGCTGCTCTGCCAGAAAATCACGGTCATAGATGATGCCGGTCTCGATGACGTCAGTGTCATCTCCGGTGCTTGGCGCACTTGCCAACATGCGCAGACGTTCTTCGGGGATGTCAGATAGTGCGGCGCGCTCCTGACCCAGAACGGCACCCAAACCGGATGCAATTTCATCGTCCGTAGAGCCAGCGGTGGCCACGGACACGCCGATAGACAAAAGAGCCACTGAAATGGCTGCGATAACAGTCGTCAACTTCATAACATATCCCACCCAGGAACGGCGCAGATTGCCCTACGCTAGCGGAGCGGTCCCTAAGGGATCAAACCCCTTGCGTCTACCCCTTGCGGCCATGTGTCGGCAAAACCGCCACACCTCGCCGCGTCGGATGTCCCATATTTGGTGCAAAAATGCAAGAAAACAGTGATTTTTCCCACATAATATGGACTTGCATGAGGATCATACCCGCTCTGCAAGGGTCAATTGTGCAGCTGTCAGGCGGGCCACCGGAACACGAAATGGTGAACAGGAGACGTAGTCAAACCCATGTGCGCGACAAAAGGCGATCGCGGAGCGGCTGCCGCCATGTTCACCGCAGATCGATAAGACAACATCCGGACGTCCCTTGCGGCCGCGCTCTGCACCAAGGGCAATCAGTTCACCTACGCCTTCAAGATCCAAGGTATGGAACGGGTCCTCCGCATAGACGCCTTGCTGCACATAGGACGACATAAAGCGGCCCGCGTCGTCGCGTGACAGGCCATAGGTCATCTGGGTAAGGTCATTGGTTCCGAAAGACAAAAACGCGGCATGTTCGGCGATGTCCTGCGCACGCAAAGCCGCGCGCGGCGTTTCGACCATCACGCCAAGCTGGTAGTCAAAATCAACCCTATGCTTGGTGCGGACGGCATGTGCGATCCCATCGACGCGGGCTTTGACAAGTTCAACCTCACGCATGGCACTGACCAGCGGGATCATAATATCGACGGAGATCTCAATGCCCTTTTCACGCACAGTTGCCATCGCCTCAAAGATCGCCTGGGCCTGCATGTCGTAAATCTCTGGGATGGCGATCCCGAGCCGGACGCCGCGCATTCCCAACATGGGGTTGTATTCGGCCATTGCCGCAACGCGCTCTGTCACTTCGGGCAAGGGCAGCGCGACCTGTGCGGCCAAATCCCGAAGGCCGGCTTTGTTTGACGGCAGGAATTCATGCAACGGCGGATCAAAGAGACGGACACACACGGTTTTGCCGACCATGATCTCAAACAGTGCTTCGAAATCGGCGCGTTGCATGGGCAGCAAGCGGTCAAGCACGGCACGGCGGTCGTCACTGTCTTCGGCAAAGATCATCTCGCGCATGACACCAAGCCGGTCACCTTCGAAAAACATATGCTCGGTCCGGCAAAGGCCGATACCCTCGGCGGCAAAGTTGCGGGCAGTCTGCGCGTCTGCGGGCGTGTCCGCATTCGCGCGCACGCCAATATCGCGAAATTCATCTGCCCATTCGAGCAATGTCCCAAACGACCCATCAAGCGAGGCCTCAAGCATCGGCGGCTCACCCGTGAGGACCTGACCGGTTGTGCCATCGACGGTAATCATATCACCGGCAGCAAAGCTGCGACCGTCGAGGCCAATGATCTTGTTGGTTTTGCGATCGATCGTCAAGTCAGATGCGCCAACGACACAAGGCAGGCCCAATCCACGGCCAATCACGGCCGCATGGCTGGTCACGCCGCCGCGCATCGTCAGGACAGCATTTGCAGCGTGCATCCCGCGAATATCCTCTGGCGTTGTTTCACGGCGTACCAAAATGCAAGCGTCACCGCGCGCGGCACTGGCCTGTGCTTCATTTGCAGTCAGAACAATCCGACCCGACGCGGCACCCGGGCTTGCAGCGATACCACGCACGATCACATCACGCGGTGCGCGCGGATCGACCTGACGGTGCAGCAATTCTGACAACGCCGCTGGTTCGACGCGCATGACAGCTTCTTCGCGCGGGATGATCTGATCTTCGGCCAAGGCAACGGCAATCTTCACAGATGCCCGCGCAGAGCGCTGAACACGCACCGCATCAAGGATCATCAACCGCCCGTCTTCAAGCGTGAACTTCACTTCCATTTCCTCGCGCAAGCTTTTGCGGCACAAATCACCGTAGCGGACCAATTGTGCGAAAACCTCGGGGTAAATCTCCTCAAGCGATTTACCGCGCGGATCCCGGGTGATGTAGAACTGCCCCTGCCCGTCATTTCCCACATCATTTCCCACATCGCGGATTTCCGCCTGCCAGCCGCGCGCGAACCGGCCTGTGATTTGCGGTGCGCCAGTCGTGCCATTGACAAACTGGATCACGCCCTTGCCGCAAGCGCCATCATTGCGCCCAGCGGTCATCGCCTGCACGACCAAGCCCAATCCGGCGTCAGCTGGCGCGCCCTTGGCCTGACGCAACAAACGCGCGGTCGTACCATCCCACGCGCGCGCCATCGCCCGCAGCACTTCGGAAAGCTGCACGGCGGGGTCCTGCGGAAACAGCGCGTCTGTCTCAGCTTCATAGGTATCCATCATCTCACGCAAGCTTGCGGCATCGAAGTATTCGGGCAGGTGAAATTCGTCGGGGTCCAGACGGGCCACATGAACGGCATAGGATTGCACAAAGCGCATGTAAGAGCGCGTCGCCGCTTCTTCGCCGATATAGTTAATCAGCTCCGCATAACGGGCATCATTCATCCCGACATTCAAAACCGCGCTTGGCCCACCCCAATCAGGGTCCTGACTGGACGGACGCACCGATAAAAGCGGCGCATCGCCAAATGGCGCCAAGAGCGCGTCCATGTCCGGCATATTGCCCAATGCGACGTTGTGAACGGCATCAAATGACAACGCCACGGTCACAGGCACCGGCATTTCCAGACGCACCAAGCGCTGGAGGCATTTCGCACGACCGCCGTGCACAGCCGATGACATTGCGGCTGTCGGGGTAATCAGGGTCAAAGGACCAAATGGCATCTGTTGCTGCACTGCGGCACCGATCTATTATGTAGGCGCAGCATAGAAGACATGGCCGCCGGGTGTACACATAACTTTACAGTTTTTATGGCTAGCCTTCGATTTTAGTCAGATCGGCAACACTCAAACAGATATTTCTGATGCGAGACAACAAGTTAAGCCGGTTCCGGCGGAGTAACTCACTGTCTGCATTGACCTGCACATCGGTGAAAAATGCATCAATTGGTGCCCGTAATTTCGCCATTGCGCCCATGGCAACGCTGAAATCTTCAGCAGCCATCGCGGGCGAAATTTCTGCATTTGCAGCATCAAGCGCCGCAAAAAGCGCCTTTTCAGCGTCGCTTTCCGCGAATTTGATATCCGCCCCGTAGGAGTATTCGACCCCGTCTTTGCTTTCCGCTTGGGTTAGGATGTTGTTGGCGCGTTTGAAGCCTTGCAGCAGGTTTTCACCGTCATCGGTGGCCAGCGTATCGGCCAATGCCTCTGCCCGTTTGACCAAAAGGGTCAGGTCGTCGTTGCCCGGCATTGCGATGCAGGCATCGATGATATCGTAACGGATACCCTTGTCCTTGAGGTAGACTTTGAGGCGGTCGTGGAAGAAATCGATTAGACCACGGGCAACAAACCAACTCGGATCGCCCCCTTCTTCAAGTATGGGGTGAGCAGCACCTTCAAGAGTGCTTGCAAGAGGTTGTGGGTGCCCTCTCGCTGCTGACTTCAGGACATCCATCTGTGAAAAGCGAAGTTCATTCTCCAAGACCAAACGAATAACCCCCAGCGCAGCCCGACGCAGCGCAAACGGATCTTTGCTGCCTGTCGGCTTCTCATCAATCGCCCAGAACCCCGTCAGCGTGTCGATCTTATCCGCCAAGGCGACAGCGACAGAGATCGGCGCAGTAGGCACTTCGTCCGACGGTCCCAACGGCGAATAATGTTCTTCGCAGGCTTCCGGCACGCCATCGTCATGTCCGGCGGCCTGTGCATAATACCGCCCCATCACCCCCTGCAATTCGGGGAATTCATAGACCATCTCTGATGCCAAATCAGCCTTGGCAATCCGCGCGGCCTCTTCTGCCAGATCGGGTTTTGCACCCACCGCAGGCGCAATTTCGCGCGCCAAAGCAGCGATGCGGTCAATCCGCTCCGCTTGCGACCCAAGTTTCGCATGGAACGTCACATTGCAAAGCTGATCCGTCCAAGCTTTCATCCCCTGCCGCTCAACGGTGCGCAGATCGTTCTCCCAAAAGAACTTCGCGTCGGCCAAACGTGCCGAGAGCACATTTTGGTTGCCTGCCAGAATGGTCGCGCCCTGATCGGCGGTTTCCATGTTGGCGACTGTCACGAAACGCTCAATCCGGGCGGTCTTTGGATTGCGGACGGAAAAGAACTTCTGATGCTCTTTCATAGAGGTTTGCAGCACCTCCGGTGGCAGTCCCAAGAAGGCGTCATCAATGTGACCAAGCAGGACAACAGGCCATTCGACAAGCCCTGCTACCTCTGCCAGAAGCCCGCGGTCTTCGACCACTTCAAAGCCCAGCGCAAAGGCTTGGTGCGTAGCGTCATGCCAGATCGCTTCGGCGCGCTCATTGGCGCGCAGGACTACATTTGCGCGCTTTAGCTTCGCCTCGTAATCATCGAAGGATGTGACAGAAAAAGCATCTGATGCAAGGAAACGATGCCCGCATGTGGTGTTGCCGGATGTAATGCCATCAATGTC